>NZ_JAGPXU010000023.1:0-99031 GCF_018070385.1 Micromonospora sp. C97 | reverse complement strand
ACCCACTGCTGCGCGACCTGGGGGCGGCCGGTGTGCCGGTCCGGCCGACGGCGAGCGTCCGAACCCTCTACGCCCCCGGGGCCGACCTGTTCGTGAAGACCAGCCTGCACGTACGGATCACCAACTGCCTGCGCAAGAACGCCCGCTACGAACTCACCGGGGCGGTGGCGCTGACCGACCTGCTGGCCCGGGTGCCGCTGCCGGACGGGGTGGGGCTGCTCGCCGAGCCCGCGTACCGCACCGTCGACGTCGCCGGCCCCGACGAGGCGTACGGGACGATCCTGCGCAGCGGTCTGCGCCCGCACCTGCGTCCCGGCGACACCCCGGTGCTGGCGGCGGCACTCGCCGGCGCACCGCTGGTGACAGCGGATCCGGTCGCCTGGTGGCGGGCGTACGTCGGCCTGCTGGTGCCGGCGGTGCTGCGCAGCTGGCTCAGCCACGGCGTCGTGCACGAGGCGCACCTGCAGAACGTGGTCGTGGTGCTCGACCGGGACCGTCGCCCGGTACGCATGCTGCTGCGCGACCTGGAGGGGGTGAAGCTGGACGCCGACCGGTGGGCCACCTGGCCGGACGGCGTCCCGGCGCAGGTCCGTTACGGTCCCCGCGCCGCCCACCGCCGGATCGTCTACTGCCTGTTCGTCAACCATCTCGGTGGGATCAGCGGGGCTCTCGCCGACGCGCGGCCGGGAATCGAGAAGCGGCTGTGGCAGGAGCTGCGGGGCGTCGTCGAGGCGGTCGCCGCCGACCTCGGTGATCCCGCCGAGCTGCGCGTGCTGCTCGACGGGGAGCCGTTCTTGGCCAAGGCGAACCTGCTGGTCCGCTGGCGGCGCGACGCCGACCGGGCCGCGCCGTTCGTGCCGGTTCCGAACCCGATGGGTGGGCCACGATGACCCGACCGGTCTACGTCCACGACCTCGACGCGCTGGCCGGGCAGGCCCGAGCCGTCCGGGCGGCGCTGCCCCCGCCGGTCGAGCTGCTCTACGCGGTCAAGGCCAACCCGGACCCCGGTGTGCTGCGAACCCTCGCCCCGATCGTCGACGGGTTCGAGGCCGCGAGCCGGGGCGAGCTGCGCAGGCTGGCCGAGGTGCTGCCGGGACGGGCGCCGGCCGCGTACGCCGGGCCGGGCAAGACCGACGCCGACCTCGCCGCCGCGCTCGACGCCGGGGTGCACCGCATCCACGTCGAGTCGCCCACCGAGCTGGCCCGGCTCGGCGCGCTCGCCACCGCCACGGGCCGGTCGGCTCAGGTGCTGCTGCGGGTGAACCTGCCGGTCGACGCGCCGGGCGCGAGCCTGGTCATGGGCGGTGGGCCCAGCCCGTTCGGCATGGACCCGGCCGACGCCGTCGGGTGTGCCCGCCGCCCGCCCGCCGGCATCGACGTCCGCGGAATCCACGCCCACCTGGCCAGTGGGTTGGACGCACCGCTCGCCGCGACGGTTGCCGCCGCGGTGGTCGACTGGGCGGTGGCCGAGGTCGACGCCGCCGAGGTCGACGTCGGCGGCGGCATGACAGTCGACTACACCGACCCCGACGCGCGGTTCGACTGGGAGGGCTACGGCCGGGCCCTGGCGGACGTCCTGGACAGCTATCCGGGAGTGCGCTTGCGCATCGAGCCGGGCCGGTCGGTCACCGCCCACTGCGGGGCGTACCTGACCGAGGTCATCGACGTGAAGCGCTCCTACGGCGAGTGGTTCGTGGTGGTGGCCGGCGGGACGCACCACCTGCGGACACCGGCCGCGAAGGGGCACGCGCAGCCGTTCACCGTGCACCCGCGGCTCGGTGCCGCCGGTCCCCGTACCGATGGCGGGCCGGTCACCGTGGTCGGGCAGCTCTGCACCCCGAAGGACGTGCTGTCCTTCTCCAGCACCGCCGGGCCGATCGGCGTGGGCGACGTGCTGGCCTTCGCCATGGCCGGCGCGTACGCCTGGAACATCAGCCACCGTGACTTCCTGCTGCACGAGCCGCCGCTCTTCCGCACCGGTGACCTGCGGGAAGTGGCCGCCGAGTGGGCGTCCCGGCCGTTCGGGACGTGAGCCCGAGCGCCACGAACCGCTCGGTGTGTTATCGATAACATGCTATCTTTCATCCGGGAGTGAAGGGCACGCTCCCGGTCACCCGAGCCAGCCGGCGAAGACGCGCCGAGGGCACTCCCCTCCCGCCTCCCGGTCGGTGACCAGTCCGGGCCCCGTCGATGCCAGGCGACCACTGTTGGTCGTCGGACGATGTCGCGCCGGCCGCATGCCCAGCTTCCGACGCTCCACCGTAGGCAGCCCCGGCCTCGACGGGTGGCGGCCGCACACCCCCGGTGCCGCCGCCGAGCCACGAGCACGAGACGCCGAACGGCAAGGAGCCCAGACAATGCTGAGACGTAGGTTCTTCCTCCCATCCATCGCGGCCGCGGCGCTTCTCCTCGCGGCCACCACCGGCGGCGTGTTGAGCGGCGGCCTCGGTGCGACGGCAGTTGCCGCCACCAACGGCACCCTCGCGGCGACCGCCGGCTGCGGCAAGGCCCCCACACTCGCCAGCGGGACCCGGACGATCCAGAGCAGCGGACAGAGCCGTACGTACAACCTGCGGATCCCGGACGGGTACGACCGGAACCGCCCGTACCGTCTGATCTTCGGCTTCCACTGGTTGAACGGCTCGGCGAACAACGTCACCTCGGCCGGCTACTACGGCCTCCAGCCGTTGTCGAACAACAGCGCGATCTTCGTCGCCCCGCAGGGCATCAACGCCGGCTGGGCCAACACCAACGGTCGGGACCTGACCCTCTTCGACGACATCTCCCGGCAGATCGAGAACGACCTCTGCGTGGACACCACCCAGCGCTTCGCCCTGGGCTGGAGCTACGGCGGGGCGATGAGTTACGCGGTGGCCTGCGCCCGGCCCACCGTCATCCGCGCGGTCACCGTGATCTCCGGTGCCAACCTCAGCGGTTGCAACGGGGGCACCCAACCCGTCGCCTACTTCGGCATCCATGGCATCTACGACAGCGTGCTGAACATCTCGCAGGGCCGACAACTGCGCGACACGTTCGTCCGGAACAACGGGTGCACCGCGCAGAGTCCGCGCGAGCCGAGTCGGGGCAGCCTCACCCACATCACCACCGCCTACTCGGGTTGCCGGGCCGGCTACCCGGTGCAGTGGGCGGCGTTCGACGGGGATCACACCCCCAGCCCGGTCGACGGGTCGGGCAGCCCCAACGACTCGCGGACCTGGACCTCGGGTGAGATCTGGAGGTTCTTCAGCCAGTTCGAGTCGACCACGCCGCCGACCACCCCGCCGCCGACCGACCCGCCGCCCACCGACCCGCCGCCGACGACTCCGCCGCCCACCGGCGAGCCGGGCACCTGCACTGCCACCTACCGGACGTTGAACACCTGGCCCGGCGGCTACCAGGCCGAGGTGACAGTGGCCAACAACTCCACGGCTGCCCTGACCGGGTGGACCGTGGGCCTGACCCTGGCCAGTGGTCAGGCCATCAGCAGCCTGTGGAGCGGCGTCAACACGGGCACCACCGGCAGTGTCACCGTCCGGAACGCCCCCTACAACGGCACTGTGGGTCCGAACGCCTCGACCAACTTCGGCTTCACCGCCACCGGTAACGGGGCCACCGCACCCAGCAGCGTCACCTGCACCAGCCCCTGATCGAGGGCAGGATGAGGGCCCGGAGCCGACCGGCTCCGGGCCCGACATCCGTTGGCGGCTGCCGCCAGGACTACCGGCTCACGCTTCGCTCTCCAGCAGGTCGCGCAGGGCGTCGAGGGCGGCGATCTCCTCCTCGAAGGTCCTGCCGACGACCGGCCCGAGGAAGCGCGACAGCCCGCTCGGCTGCCACGCCAACTTCAGCGTGAGTTTCGTCCCGCCGCCGTCGGCGGGCGTGAGCGTGTACTCGCCCTGGGTGCGTACCACACTGCCGGTGGCCTGGAAGGCCAGTCGCCGTCCCGGCTCGAACCCGGTCACCTCGTAGTCGGCCGGGATGCGGCTCCCGCCGGGGCCCTTGAGCCCCTGTCGGTAGCGAGCGCCGACCCCTTCGCCCGAGACTCGAGCGACGTCGAGCACGTTGGGACGCCAGCGTGCGTCGTTCTCGCCCCGGGCGAGGAAGGCGAAGACGACCTCGGGAGTCCGTCCGATCTGCACAGTCTTCTCTGCAGAGGGCACAAGAAACCTTTCTCAGGGTCAGGGAACGATCTTCATCTGTGCCATCATCCCACTCGCGGAATGGTCGATCATGTGGCAATGGTAGACATACCGGCCAAGGTACGGCCCGAATGTCGCCTGGAGCCGGACAGTCTCACCCGGCCCCACCGAGATGGTGTCCTTCAGCCCGGCCTCGCCCGGGGCGGGCGGCTGACCGTTGCGGCTGAGCACCCGGAACTGGACCAGGTGCGGGTGGAAGTTGTGGGGGATGCCGAAGAGCGTGTCGCCGTTGGTCACCGTCCACACCTCGGTGGTGTTGCGTTTGATCTCGGTGTCGACCCGGTCGGCGTCGAACTGCTGCCCGTTGATGAGGAACTGGCCGGTCGCCGGGTTGAGGTTGAGCGTGAACGCCCGTTCCTTCGTGGCCGCCGGCAGCGCGGGAATGGTGCTCAGCCGGTCGGGCACCCGGCTGGTGTCGGTGGCGGTTCGGTTGACGTCGAAGCGCAGCACCGGCCCGGCCACCGCGTCGTCGAGGAAGACCCGGCTGCCGACCGGGAACGCGCCGAAGTCGACGACGATCTCGATCCGCTCGCCGGGCGTCAGGCTCCACGAGCGGATCGGCGTCGGCCCGGCGAGCAGCCCGCCGTCGCTCGCGATCTGGGTGACCTCGGCGTCGTTGCCGAGCCGCAGGGTGAACGTGCGGAGGTTCGACGCGTTGACGAAGCGCAGCCGGTACTTGCGGGCGGCCACCTGGAAGTAGGGCTGCGGCTTGCCGTTGGCGAGGATCGTGTTGCGGAACTGAAAGTCGTCGTGCTCGAAGACCAGGCTCGCGTCGTCGGCGAACCGCGCGTCGCGCAACATGATCGGGACGTCGTAGTTGCCGGACGGCAGCCGGAGGTCGGCCTGGGCCGGGTCGTCGATCAGGAAGAAGCCGGCGAGCCCGCGGAACACGTGCTCCGCCTCCATGTGATGGGCGTGGTCGTGGTACCAGAGCGTGGCGGCCCGCTGCTTGTTGGGATAGCTGTAGATCCGGCTCCTGCCCGGGTCGAGCACATCGGTCGGGAACCCGTCGCTGCTCGACGGGGTCTGGCCTCCGTGCACGTGTACCGCGGTCGGCATGTCGAGGTGGTTGCTGTGGGCGATGACCGCGAGCCGGCCCGTCTTGACCCGGAACGTCGGGCCGGGGAACAGCCCGTCATAGGTCAACACCTCGGTACGCGTCCCGGGCAGGATCTCGGCCTGAGCCTTACGGGTGGAAACGACGTAGAAGTCGGTGTTGCCTACCGAGGCGATCGGCTGCTGCACGGGCGGTATCGGCATCCGGACAGTGAACGGGGCGGCGGCGGCCGCGACGTGCGCCGTCCCCCCGTGACCGGTGTGGGCGCCGTGGGCCGGCGTCGCGGGCGGGGTGGATCCGCGCGCCGCTGCCGCCGCGGTGGTCGTGACCAGCGCGGCTGCGCCCGCGGTGGCGCCGGCCTTCATGACGTTGCGTCTGCTCACCATTGGTCGCTCCGCTCCTGATGGGTCGAGGTCTCGGGGGAACTGTCGCGGAGGTCCCTCAACGCGGCGTCGAAAGCTGATAGCGGCGAAGCGTGGATTTCACCTTAAGTTTTGGTGTGACTACCAAAAGCTAAGCTTCGATCCTTCCAACGGTGTGCGGTGAGACCGTAGACTCGTGCGAGTAGTCGGCCGTGACAACTCGTAGAAGGCCGATCCGATCTGAGTGCTTTGTCGTCCGCGCACGGGGGAGCCGGGCGACACGGCGGGCAGCCGGCGCTGGGGAGAGCCGTTCGTGCCCGCACCTGGGGAGCAACAAGGGCACACACCGGGGGATCCGCGATGGTGTATGGAAACGATGCGCTGCGGAGGACCGCTGCCGAGGTTCTCGAACGCAGGCGTCAACCGATTCTCGCCGCCTACCGTCAGCGTCTCGCCGCTGCGACTGACGATCTCGGCGGGGTCGCTGACCTGGTCGACAGTTACACGACGCAGGCCGACGTCCTGGTCCGGGAGACGGTCGTCGAGATTGGTCGCGAGACGACCGACCCGCTGTCGGCACCGCCGCCGACGGCGCCCGCCGAGGGCGTCGACCTTCACCCACGCGAGTGCTTCCGCGCTGTCGTCGCGCTGGCCGACATCCTGCTGGCCGACGCGCTGGAGCAGTTGTGTGGCCGGCCCGACCAGGGCGCGATCCTGGCCCTGGTCGCCGACGCGCTCACCCGCACGACACTGACCCGGCTGCTCGACGCGAGTTCGCGCTACGCCGCCGGCCTGATGAACGAGGTCCACCAGGCGCAGATCGCGGAACGCTCGCTGATCGCGCGCGAGTTGCACGACCGACTGGGCCACAGCCTCAGCGCGGCGTACCGCAACCTGGAGGCGCACGAGCTCGCCCAGGAACGACACGGAGGCGACGTCGACCGCCGGGTGGTCATCGCCCGGGAGTCGCTCCACGACGCGGTCGGCTACCTGCGGGTGCTCATCGCCGATCTTCGCCTCTCCCAGCCGCTCGGGTCCCTCGACGAGGCGCTCGCCAACTTCCTGTCGACGGTCGAGACGGGCGAGACGCGTCTGCACACCGAGATCAACGGCGACGAGTCGTGGGTGCCGCCCGAGGTGCTCGACGAGGTGTTCCTGGTCGTCCGCGAAGCGTTGCGCAACGCGGTCGCCCACGCCGGTGCCCGAGTGATCCATGCGGTCGTCGACATCACCCCGCACGAGCTGCGGGCGACTGTCGTCGACGACGGGGTGGGCTTCGACCTCGCCGCGGAGCGCGACGGTTCCGGCCTGCGCGCGATGGCTGAGCGCGCGGCCGCCGTGGGCGGTCGCCTCGCGGTGCGAGCGGCGGGCCGCCAGGGCGTGTCCGTCGAACTCGTCGTGCCGCTGCTCGCCGTCGGGGCGGGGGCCGGCCGGTGACCGCGACGATGGTCGAGCCGACCCGCATCGTGCTCGTCGACGATCACGTCGTGGTTCGCGACGGCCTCCGGGAGATCCTCGACGCCCAGCGCGATCTCGTTGTCGTCGGCGAGGCCGGCGACAGCTGTGCGGCGGTCAACGAGATCCGCGTCCGCCAGCCCGACATCGTGCTGCTCGACGTGCAGATCCCCGGCGACGGGGTGACCACGACGGTGCGCCGGATCCGTGATGTCGCCCCGGCGAGCCGGGTCATCATCCTCAGCATGTTCGACGGTCCGACGCTGCTGCGTGAGTTGTTGACCCTTGGCATCTGCGGCTACCTGCTGAAGAACTCGACGCGCCAGGAGTTGGTGGCGGCGATTCGCCGCGCCCGCGCCGATGACGCTCCGGTGATGCTGGCGGTGTCGCGCGAGAGCCTGACCCAGGTGCAGGGGCCGGTGCACAGCACACTGTCGGACCGTGAGCGCGAGGTGCTGCAGTTGGTCGGTCAGGCGATGAGCAACGCCCAGATCGCCGGGCGGCTCTGCCTGTCGGAGGCGACGGTCAAGCGCCACCTGCGCAACATCTTCGCCAAACTCGGTGCGGTGTCGCGCATCGACGCGGTCAACCGGGCCATCGCGGCTTCGCTGATCGTCCTGCCGAGGCTGTGCGTCGACCCGACGTTTCACGGCGGATAGCAGGTTACTCAAGGATTGCTCTGCGCAACTTGCCCGCAAACGGGCACTCGTGTTGGACTAATGCCGTGAATAGCACTCGCCTGTTCGTGCTCGGAGCGCTCGCGCGTGGCGGCCCCATGCATGGGCACCAGATCCGCCGGGCGGCCCAGGTCGACCGTACCGAGCTGTGGAGCGACGTCAAACCGGGGTCGCTCTACGGCGCGCTGCACCGGATGCAGGTCGAGGGCGTCATCGAGGCGGTCCGGACCGAGCAGGAGGGCAACCGGCCCGCCCGCACGATCTACGCGCTCACCGCGGCCGGCGCGGCGGAGCTGATCGACCACCGCGACGAGGCGTTGCGTGACACCAAGCTCCGCCACGACCCGGTCGACCTGGCCCTGCAAAATGTGATCGACCTCGGCGAAGACGCGCTCCGGGCCATCATCGTGGCGCGGCGGCAGGCCCTCGCCGCGCAGCTCGACTCGTGGCTGGCGCTCCGGGAGATCGCGGCGCCACACATCCGTGGTCTGGAGTGGACGACCTTCCGTCATACCGAGCTCCGACTCCGTACCGAACTCGCCTGGCACGACGAGCTGCTCGACCAACTGCCCGAGCTGATGGCCAACCAACCGACGTCGATGACCACGTCGTGACGGTGCCAGCCCCGGCCCCGGGGGCATCTGCGGGGCCGGGGCTGGCGGCACGTCACCGAGCGGGCTGCCGGGTGGTGGTCACGTTCCAGTCGGGCTTGCTCGCCTCGGCCCAGGGCTCTTCGGGCCGGCGCGGCAGCAGGTAGACGAGAAGGAACGTGAGGATCACGCCGACCAGGACGGCGCCCACCGTGAACTGGACCGCCCGGTTGAAGTTGGTCTCCAGCGCCGATGAGGCAGCGCTGTCGAAGGCCGCGCCGACCGGACCCGGCGCCGAGTCCGCACAGCCGGGCGGCGTGGCCGTCGGATCCGACGCGCGGGACTGGCGGATGAAGCAGTCGGCGAAGGCGGTCGTCGCCGCGCTCGCCTCCGCCGGTGGCAGCCCTGCGGCGACAAGCGATGCCTGAAGCTCCGGGCTGGCCTTCTCCGCGGCCGTGGCCGAGTAGGAGCCGAGCGTTCCGAAGAGGACCACGCCCGCCACCGCGACGCCGACGGCCTGGCCGAGACGCTGGGCGGTGCCGAGCACGCCACTGGCCGCTCCCGCGTCCTGCCAGGGCACGCCGGCCAGCACGATCTCGACGCTCGGCGCGATCACCAGGCCCGAGCCGAAGCCGGCGAGGAGCAGGGCCGGCAGCAGTTCGAGGCCGGAGCCCCACCAGTGGATCGTGGCGATGATGCCCACCATGCCCACGATCACGATGCCCGCGCCCAGCATCAGGACGCCCCGGCCGAGGGCACGGGCGACGTTGTCGGAGATGGCCGCGCCGACGAGCGTGCCGAACGAGAACGGCAGCAGGATCAGGCCGGTCGTCAGGGCGGACTTCTCCAGACCGATCTGCAGGTGCAGCGAGAGTGCGAAGAGCAGGCCGATGAAGCCCGCGAAGTAGCAGAGGCTGATGCCGACGCCGGCGGAGAACGAGCGGTGGGCGAACAGGCGCATGCTCACCAGCGGAACCTGGGCGCGCCGGGCGCGGCGCAACTCCCATGCCGCGAAGGCGGCCAGCGCGGGCAGCGCTGCTGCCATCGAGACGAACGTCCAGGCCGGCCAACCCAGGCGCTGGCCCTCGACCAGCGGAACGGCCAGCAGCAGGACGGCGGCCGAGACGAGCAGCATGCCGATCACGTCGAGCCCGCCGCGGCGGCCTCGCGACTCGGGCACCAGGATCAGCGCGGCGACGAACGTGGCCAGGCCGATCGGCACGTTGAGCAGGAACACCGGCCGCCAGTCCCAGCCGCCGAGGTCCCACGCGATCAGCAGGCCACCGAGGAGTGGGCCGCTGGCGGTCGCGATGCCGCCGATCGCGCCGTAGATCCCGTAGGCCTTACCCGTCTCCTTTGCCGGAAACGTGGTCTGGATGAGCGCCAGCACCGGCGGGTTGAGGATGCCGGCCATCATGCCCTGCACCACCTGGAAGGCGATCAGCTGGTTGGGTGTGGCCGCGAGCGCCGACGCCGCCGACGCGAGCGTGAACCCCGCGACGCCGATGAGGAACAGCTTGCGGTGGCCGAAGCGGTCGCCGATCCGGCCGGCGGGGATGAGTAGCAGGCCGTATCCGAGCGCGTAGCCGGCGATGACCCACTCCATCGCCGTGTAGGTCGAGCGGAGGTCGCGCTGGATCGGGGCGACCGCGACATTGACGATCGTCGTGGCCAGCAGGATCATGAACGCCCCGGCCAGAACGACGGCCAGGATCAGCCATCGGCGCGGATTGGGTGGCGCGGCGCTGTGTTCGTCGGTCCAGCTCTCCGTCATCGCGTTCCTCCTGAAGTCGGACGGGGGTCGACAGCGGACCCACCTTCCGACTACACGCCGTCGCGTACGATTAGTCAAGTACGGCTATTTGCGTATGACCTGTACGGCACATGAGGAGGGCCCGGGTCAGAAACTGACCCGGGCCCGGTGACGCAGGGTGCGGTTACGACCAGTCGGAGGAACCCGAGCCCCACTCGGTGGAACCCGAACCCCATTGGGACGTCGCCGGCCACGCCAGGCCGAAGGGGAAGTCGTTGGCGCGCAGCTCCAGCGTGCTCTCCAGCACGGCGTCGGTCAGCCGGTCGACGTCGGCGTCGCTGTGCGCGCCGCCGGCGAAGAACATCGGCATGCCGAGCGTGTAGATGCCGCGCTTGCGCAACAGCAGCGTGAGGATGAACGTCGCGGGGTTGAGCGCCCGCGAGTAGACCCGGTAGTCGGTGTAGGAGTCCTCCGGGAGGAACTGGAAACACCCGATGTAGTCGCCGAACCCCACCATCCGCAGCGGAATCCCCTCGGCCGCCCGGAACGCGGCCAGCCGCGCCTGGACCCGGTCGATCCTGGCGCTGAGGTCCGTGTAGTAGGCGGGCCCCTTGTCCCGGAGCAACTGGAGCGTGGCCAGCGACGCCGCCACCGACAGGTAGTTGCCGGTGTGGCTGCCCTGCAGACCGGTCTTCTGGCCGAAGTCGGTCCACGACTGCCCGCTGGTCTGCGAGATGTCGAGGATGTCGGCCCGACCGCCGATCGCCGACAGCGGCAGCCCGAGCCCGCTGATCACCTTGCCGTAGGTGACGAGGTCGGTCGGAATGTCGAACTTCTGCGCGGCGCCGCCGATCCCTGACCGGAAACCCGTCAGCACCTCGTCCAGGATGAACGGCACCCCGAGCCGCCGGGCGGCCACCGCCACCTCACGGATCATCGGGATCGTCGTCTCCTCGAACGGGAACGACGAAGCGGCCGGCTCGGCGAGGATGCAGGCCAACTCGCCCGCGTGGCGCTCGATCAATTCCACGGCGAGCGCGGTGTCGTTGGGCAGGATCAGCAGGTCGCGCGGCTCCGCCGGGGTGACACCGGCGAACGCCGAGACCAGCGGGATGCCGTCCTTGCCGATCTCCGGGAACGGCACCGCCGGATGCCCGTGATACCAGGGTGCGGTGTTGTGGACGGCCAGGTCGTGGGACCCGTGCAGGGTGCCCTCGAACTTGGCGACCATCCGCCGCCCGGTGAACGCACGGCAGAGCCGGATCGCCGACTGGGTGGCACCCGTACCCGAGTGTTGGAAGGCGAACTTCTCGTTGTGCGGGAGGATCTCCCGCAGCAGCGTCGCGAGCTCCAGCTCCAGCTCGTTGGTGTAGCCGTTGCCGGTGCCCTTGCCGAGGCGCTCGCGGACGAAGTCGACGACCGGGGCCGGGTTGTGACCGTGCAGCGCCTGAGCCCCGTACCCCATGTGACAGTCGAGGTAGTCGTTGCCGTCGACGTCGGTCAACGTCGAACCGCTCGCGGTGGCCGCGATGATCGGAAAGGGCGGCGCCTGGAACGGCCAGAACACGTGCGCGGCGGCGTCGACCGCCCGCAGTTGCTCGACGTGCGCGGCCGAGGCACCCTGGCGCGCGCCGATCTCGCCGAACAGCTCGTAGACCCACTTCTGCTGCATGAGGTCCTGAATGACCTCGATCGCTCCGCGCTCCTGGTGGCTGGCGCCCATCGTGTCCCCTTCGCATGGCGGCCGTGACAGGCGCAGCCTGCGCCCGCCCACTCGAACCTGACTGGAGAACGGGTCGATCGACGTGGTTTCGAGCCGGTCTCGAGCGCCATCGTCGAAGCTCGCCGCCATGACGGAAAATCGGGTCAATCTCTACTCGCTGACCGACACGATCACGCCGTGGGCAGTGCGGGCCGCGGCGACGCTCGGCCTCGCCGACCTGATCGCCGCGGGCACCACCACGCTCGACGAGCTCGCCGCGGCGACGAAGGCCAACCCCGACGCGCTGCACCGGCTGCTGCGCTACCTCTCCGTGCGCGGCGTCTTCAAGGAGACCGAACCCCGGGTGTACGCCCTGACGGAAGCGGCCGAGTTCCTCAAGACCGACCACCCCGCCGCCCAGCGCCCCTGGCTCGACGTCGACTCGATGGCCGGCCGGATCGAGGGCACGTTCAGCTCGCTGACCCACTCGATCCGCACCGGCGACGCGGCGTACCCGGTGCGTTACGGCATCGAGTTCTGGGACGACCTGGCCACCAACCCCGACCGGGCCACGTCGTTCGGCGCGCTGATGGCCACCCACGCGAGCTACTTCGACCAGGTCGTCCAGGGCTACGACTGGAGCACCGTCAACCACGTCGTCGACGTCGGCGGCGGCACCGGCGCCCTGCTCACCGAGATCCTCAAGGCCCAACCGCACCTGCGCGGCACCGTGGTCGACCTGCCGGGCGTCGTCGAGCAGGGCCGGGCCCGGTTCGAGGCGGCGGGCATCGCCGACCGCGCGGAGGTGGTCAGCGGGAGCATCTTCGACCCGCTCCCGGCCGGCGCCGACATCTACATCCTGTCGAACGTGCTGCACGACTGGAACGACAGCGCCGCCGAGAAGATCCTCCAGCGGGCGGCGGACGCGATCGGCACGACCGGGAAGGTGCTGATCGTGCAGATCCTGGTGAAGGACGAGAACGACAACTTCCCCGAGGACCCGGCCCGGCTGATGTTCATCACCCAGATGGACCTGCGCCTGCTCTCGCTGATGGCCGGCAAGGCGAGGACCTGGCGCGAGTACGCCGAACTGGGCGAGAAGGCCGGGCTCCGGGTGGACGGCAGCACGGTGATCCCCACCGGGCAGACCCTGTTGACCCTCCGTCGCGGCTGAAGGGGCACGGGCCCCTTGCTGACGGATTCCGGTTAGGAAGGGGCCCGCGTTAACGGACCGTGCGCGCGTCGTACCGTTGCGGACATGACCCCGGCCATCCGACGGATCGCGATCGATGCCCTCATCGCGGTCGTCGTCGCGGCCGTCGTGGCGGTGGCGATCCGCGTCGCCGACGAGCCCGGCGCCCGGCCGCCGGACGCCCGCGCCTACGCGATCGGCGCGGTGATCGGGCTGCTGCTGGTCTTCCGGCGCCGCTGGCCGCTGCTGGTGCTCGTCGGTTCGGTCACCGCACTGATGATCTACTACGCGCTCGAGTACCCGGGCATCCCGCCCGCCCTCCCGCTGGCCGCCGCCCTCTTCTCCGTCGCGGCCGCCGGCCGGTTCACCTGGGCGCTCGTCGTCGCCGGGTTCTTCGTCGTCCTTGAGCTGATCATGCGTTACACGCTGCTCGGCGAGGGCTTCTTCCCCGCCCTGTCGGCGACCCTCGAAGAGGGCTCGCTGCTCGCGGCCGTGGTGCTGCTCGCCGAGACGATCCGCACCCGCCGGATCCGGCTGGCCGAGGCACAGCAGCGCCTCGCCGTGATGCGCCAGGAGCGTCAGCACGAGGTGGCCCAGGAGCGGCTCCGCATCGCCCGCGAGGTCCACGACGTGCTCGGCCACACGATCGCCGCGATCAGCGTGCAGGCGAGCCTCGCCGACGACATCTTCGACAGCAAGCCGGCCGAGGCGCGGGCCGCGCTGCGGAGCATCCGGGGCGCGGCGCGCGACGCGATGCACGAGGTCCGCTCGGCGATCGGCATGCTCCGCGACGCCGGGGAGGTGCCCGATCTGGCTCGCGTCTTCGCGGTCGCCGAGCAGGCCGGCGTGAAGGTGCGCTCGGGGGTCGCCGGCATCCCGCGCCCCATCCCGCCGGAGGTGGCGCTCTCGGTCTACCGGATCGTGCAGGAGTCGATCACCAACACGGTCAAGCACGCCGAGGCGACCACTGTCGACGTCACCATCACCTACGCCGGTGACGCCGTAACGGTCGAGGTCGTCGACGACGGGGTCGGGGCCGCGGCGAGCCGGCGGGGGCACGGGGTGGCCGGCATGCGGGAACGGGCCACGGCCGCGGGCGGATCCCTCGATGCCGGCCCCCGGCCGGAGGGCGGGGGGTTCCGAGTGGCAGCGCGGCTGCCGGTCGAGGTGGAGGAGACAGCGTGACGATCCGGATGGTGCTGGCGGACGACCAGACGCTCGTGCGGGCCGGCTTCCGGGGCCTGCTCGACCACAGCGACGACCTGGAGGTGGTCGGTGAGGCGTCCAACGGCGCCCAGGCCGTCGAGATGGTCGCCGCGACCCGGCCCGACATCGTGCTGATGGACGTGCGGATGCCCGTGCTCGACGGGGTGAAGGCCACGGCCGCGATCGTCGAGCGGTTTCCGGCCGTGCGGGTCATCGTCCTGACCACCTTCGAGCTCGACGAGTACGTCTTCGAGGCGCTGCGGGCCGGCGCGAGCGGGTTCCTGCTCAAGGACATCGAGCCCGACGAGCTGCGTCAGGCGGTCCGGGTGGTGGCTGGCGGCGACATGCTGATCTCGCCGCGGGTGACGAGCCGGCTGGTGAGCGCGTTCGTCAGCAAGGTCGCCCCGGCGCCGGTCGACGGTGGCCGGCTGGCGGTGTTGACCGACCGCGAGCGCGAGGTGATGAGCCTGGTGGCCAGTGGGCTGACGAACGAGGAGATCGGGCGCCGGCTGTCGATGAGCCCCGCCACGGCCCGTACCCATGTGCACCGGGCCATGGTGAAGCTCCGCGTCCGCGACCGGGCGCAACTCGTCGTGCTCGCCTACCAGACCGGGCTCGTCGCGCCGGGCAGCTAGCTGACTACGGCAGCTGTTTCGCAGCGGCTTGCGGCTACGGTGATCGCCGTACCCCCCGGCCGTTCGTCAACGGATGTCGGGTGGTCCGCCCGCTCCGTATGTTGGCGTCATGTTTGAGGTCGGAGAGAACGCCGACGGGATCCTGGCCGGGGTCCTGTTCCTGATCTGGCTGCCCGCGGCGATCCTCGCCACGCGGTTGGCCTGGCGGCCGACGCCCGCGGCGCTGCGGACCAGCGCCCGTCGGCTGCTGCGCCTGCTCGTCGCCGCGCTGGTGGTGCTGGTCCTCAAGTGCGTCGCGATCGGGCTGATGCTCGCCGTGGACTGGATCTTCGCGGACAACCGGGTGATCGTGCAGATGCCGCTCCTGCTGCTGCCGATGCTTGCCGTCGCCGTGTGGACCGTGCCGGGCCTGCGCGCCCTGGCCAACCGCGACGACGCACCGATCGACGCCGAGACGCGCGCCGCCGTCGCCAACCCCAGATTCGTGGTGCCGGTCCAGGTGACGGCTGTGGCGACTGTCGTCGGCGTCTACTTCGCGTACGTGTCCCGTCCGGTCCCCTCCTACCTCGACGACATCGCGACCCACGCGGCGCCGATCCTGTTGTCGGTGGTGGTGCTGTGGCTCTGGCAGGGGCACCGTCTGCGGGTTGTCACCGCCACCGACTTCGCGCGCCGTGGCCGGCGGGCCGGCGCCCTGCGTGCCACCGCGCAGGCCGCCGTCGTGGTGCTCGTCGTGGCCGCCGGCATCACCTACGTGGCGCAGAGCAGCAGGCTGCCCGACCGGATGAGCATGATGTCCCACGACAACGTCGACTACGGCGGTGGCCCGTCGTTCGGTCACGGCGGTCACGGCGGGGTCTCCGTCGACGACCTGCGGGGGCCGCGGACCGGCAAGCCCAACAAGGCCTTCACCCTGACCGCGAAGAACGCCACGGTACGGCTGTCGTCGGGCACCGAGATCGACGCCCTGACGTACAACGGGCAGTCGCCCGGGCCGGAGCTGCGGGTCCGTGAGGGCGACCTGGTCGAGGTGACGCTGCACAACGAGATTCCCGACGAGAACGTGACCATCCACTGGCACGGGCTCGACGTGCCCAACGGTGAGGACGGCGTCGCCGGCGCGACGCAGAACGCGGTGGAGCCGGGCGGCACCTTCACCTACCGGTTCCTCGCCGAGCAGGTCGGCACGTTCTGGTACCACACCCACCAGAACCCCCTTGAGGCGATCCGGAGGGGACTGTTCGGCGCGCTGATCGTCGAGCCGCGCGACGGCCCACCGCCGGGCGAGCGCGACGTCGTGGTGATGGCACACGAGTGGCGTACGCCGGACGACAACATCGTCTCGTTCGGCACCAGCGACACAGTGCATCGGCAGGAGATCGCGCCGGGCACACCGGTGCGACTGCGCCTGATCAACACCGACAACAACCCGTCGACCGACAGCCGCCCACGGTCGTTGACGGTCAACGGCACGCCGGTGCGGGTCGCCGCGATCGACGGCGTCGACGTCAACGGTCCGACCCCGCTGACCAACCCGAGATTCGGGTTGGCGACCGGTGGACGCTACGACGTGACCTTCACGATGCCGGCGGGCGCGGTGCGGCTGACCGACCTCGCCAACCGCGACGCCGGGCTGGTCCTGGCGCCTCCCGGTGACACCTCGACGCCGAAGATCGTCGACGACGGCGACCCGTTCGACCCGCTCTCGTACGGCTCCGGCGGCTCGCGGCCCTTCGACACGGGCTCGTCGTACGACCGCTCGTTCACCCAGCTCCTCGACGACCGGTTGTCCTTCTACAACGGCGGCCTCCACCTCGTGCCGATCATCAACGGGCACAGCTTCCCGCACACGCCGACGCTGATGGTCCGGATGGGCGACGTGGTCAAGGTGCGGATCGTCAACCGCAGCCACCAGAACCATCCGATGCACCTGCACGGCCATCACGCGTTGGTGTTGTCCCGCAACGGGGTCGCCGCGACCGGGTCGCCGTGGTGGATCGACAGTCTCGACATCATCCCCGGTGAGATCTACGAGATCGGCTTCAAGGCGGACAATCCGGGGCTCTGGATGGACCACTGCCACAACCTCGACCACGCGGCCAACGGCATGGTCATGCACCTCGCCTACGAGGGCGTGAACTCCCCCTACGAGCTGGGGCGTGGCACCCCGAATCAGCCGGAGTAGGCGGGCCTGTCGAGCCTCCCTCCACCGGGCCTCGAGGCAACGCCGGCAGCGTCGAACGCATCCGAACCCCTCTTGCTGAGGAGAACCCATGCTCGACGCGATGCGACGAACGCTGTCGCTGGCCGTGCCGCTGGTACTGGTGGCCGGCATTGCCGCGCCCGCCACAGCGGCCACCTCGACCACCGGGCGACTGACAGTTGTCGCCCGCAACCTCGACAACCCCCGCGGTGTCGCCATCGACCGCGCCGGCACCGTCCTCGTCGCCGAGGCCGGCCTCGGCGGCGACGACGTCTGCATCCCCGGCACGTTCGGCACCAACCTCTGCTACGGCTCGACCGGTGCGATCACGGCGGTCCGTCACGGCTGGCAGAAGCGGGTCGTGACGGGCCTGCCGTCGCTGCGCAGCACCGGCGCCGGCTTCTCCGTCTACGGGGCGCACGACCTGGCCTTCGATCGGCAGGGCAAACTGCTGGTGGCGATGGGCTACAGCACCGACCCGGTCTCGCGCGACCTGCTCGGTGCGGCCGGAGCCGCGATGGGAACGATCCTGCGGGTGGAGGGGAAGCACCGCTGGTCGGTCCTCGGCGACCTCTCCGCCTACGAGGGGCAGCACAACCCCGACGGCGTCATCCCGGAGAGCCAGCCCTACGCCGTCGTCGCCGACGGGCGTGACATCTACGCGCTCGACGCGGCCGCCAACGACGTGCTCCGGATCGACAGGCGCGGCGTGGTCACCACCGAACACGTCTGGCCGCAGGAGCAGGTTCCGGCGCCGCCGGAGTGGGGTCTGCCGCCCGGCTCGACGACGCCGATCCAGTTCGTGCCGGTGACCATCGCCAAGGGGCCGGACGGCGCGCTCTACATCGGACAGTTGACCGGGCACCCGTTCCCGAACGGCGGCGCGCGGGTGTGGCGTCTGGTGCCGGGGCAGGAGCCGACGATCTACGCGACCGGCTTCACCAACATCATCGATCTCGCGTTCGACAAGCGGGGCCGGCTGGTCGTGCTGGAGATCGCGAAGAACGGGCTCAGCTCGGGAGACTCCACCGGTGCGTTGATCCGGGTGGAGCGCGACGGTAGCCACCGGGAGTTGGCGAGCACCGGTCTCGACTCCCCGATGTCGTTCGCCATCGCCGGCGACGGCAGCTTCTACATCGCCAACAAGGGCCTCGGCATCGGTGAGTTGGTCCGTCTGTCCATCCGAGACTGACAGAGTCGCGCGGCGATCGTGGCGTTCTTCGTGTCGGGAGGGCGCCACGATAGCTGCGGCGTCACACGCCCGCGATACGGTGCGACATCATGGGCACGTTGGCGGCGGGGGACGGGGTCTGGGGGTTAGGTTGACGCGGTCCGACGACGGGTCTCCCACCGGCGCCACCACCATCCTGATAGTCGACGACCATGCTCTCGTCCGCGAGGGGTTGCGCTGGGTGCTCGAGGTCCACGCCGACCTCGACGTGGTCGACGAGGCGGGCGACTCCGCCACCGCGGTCGCCAAGGCGGCGTCCGAGCGCCCCGACGTGGTGTTGCTCGACGTGGAGATCCCCGGTGACGACCCGGTGGTCACGGTGCGCCGCATCCGGGAGGTGTCGCCCGACAGCGCCGTCGTCATCCTCAGCATGTACGACAGCCCCGACCTGCTGCGCCGTCTGATCGCCGCCGGGGTGCGCGCCTACCTGCTCAAGAGCGTGGGTCGTGAGGAGCTGGTGGCCGCGATCCACAAGGCGCGGGACCGCAGCGGCTCGGTGCTGCTCTCGGTCTCCGGCCAGAGCCTGGTGCAGGTGCAGAGCGCGGAGTCCGCCATGCTGTCCGCCGTCGAGTTGGAGATCCTCCAACTCGCGGCCGAGGCGATGACCAACGCCCAGATCGCGCGCCGGCTCGACCTGACCGAGGCCACTGTGAAGAGCCACCTGCGTCGCATCTTCGCCAAGCTGGGCGCGGTCTCCCGCATCGACGCGGTCAACAAGGCGGTGGCAGCGTCACTGGTGACGCTGCCACACGACCGGTTGGTGCCGCGCCCTCGTCGGCCGTCGCGCTAGTGACCGGGGAAATCCCTCAACAGGCGGCCTTGAGGTCCGCGGCGCGGTCCGTGCGTTCCCAGGTCAGGTCCGGGAGTTCCCGGCCGAAGTGACCGTAGGCCGCCGTCTGCTGGTAGATCGGGCGGAGCAGGTCCAGGTCCCGGATGATCGCCGCGGGGCGCAGGTCGAAGACCTCACCGATCGCCTTCTCGATCCGGTCGAGCGGCACCGTCTCCGTACCGAACGTCTCCACGAACAGGCTCACCGGGTGGGCCTTGCCGATCGCGTAGGCCACCTGCGCCTCACACCGTTCCGCCAGGCCAGCGGCGACCACGTTCTTCGCCACCCACCGCATCGCGTACGCCGCCGACCGGTCGACCTTCGACGGGTCCTTCCCCGAGAACGCGCCGCCACCGTGGCGGGCGTACCCGCCGTAGGTGTCGACGATGATCTTTCGTCCGGTCAGGCCCGCGTCGCCCATCGGGCCACCGATCTCGAACCGGCCGGTGGGGTTGACGAGCAGCCGGTAGCCCTCGGTGTCGAGGTCGAGCGCCTCCAACTCCGGCGTGATCACGTGGTCGCGGATGTCGGGGGTGAGCAGTTCGTCGAGGGAGATGTGGGCCGCGTGCTGCGTGGAGACGACGATGGTGTCGAGCCGTACCGGGCGCAGGCCGTCGTACTCGACGGTGACCTGGGTCTTGCCGTCGGGCCGCAGGTAGGGCACCGTCCCGTCCTTGCGGACGGCGGCCAGGCGACGGGCCAGCCGGTGGGCCAGCGCGATCGGCAGCGGCATCAGCTCCGGCGTCTCCGAGCAGGCGAAGCCGAACATCATGCCCTGGTCGCCGGCGCCCTGGGCGTCGAGCCCGCCGCCGGACGAGCCGTCGCGCAGCTCGATCGCCGTGTCGACGCCCTGCGCGATGTCGGGGGACTGGGCGCCGATCGAGATGCTGACGCCGCAGGAGCCGCCGTCGAAGCCCTTCTTCGACGAGTCGTAGCCGATACCCAGGACGGTTTCCCGCACGATGCGCGGGATGTCGGCGTAGGCCTGCGTGGTGACCTCGCCCGCGACGTGGACCTGACCGGTGGTGATCAGGCTCTCGACGGCGACCCGGCTGTGCGGGTCCTGCGCCAGTAGCGCGTCGAGGATGCCGTCGCTGATCTGATCGGCGATCTTGTCGGGGTGACCTTCGGTGACCGACTCGGAGGTGAAGAGGCGGCGCGACATGTGTGACTCCTAACCCAGGGAGCGTGCGGGCCCGGCGAGTCTTCCCTCCTGCGGTGGAGGTTGCCTGGAGGAAGCATCGAGCGATCAAAGGGGTATCCGCCGTACAACTTTCGACACGCATCGATCCTCGGAAGAACCCGCGATGTCGCTACGCGCGGTCGTTCCGACCCACTCCGCCACCTCCATAGCTTGAGAGCGTCTCGACGAGTGCTCTGCGAAATGGGGGAACCACTGTGGTCAGGTACGAGATCCTCGGGTCGCTGGAAGTGATCCACGAGGGCCGGATCTGCACGCCGACGCCGCCGAAGGTGCGGACCGTGTTGGCGCTACTGGTGATGCGGGCCAACCGGGTCGTGCTGGTCGACTCGATCATCCGGGAGCTGTGGGGTGACGATCCGGCGCGGAGCGCTGTCACCACTGTGCAGACCTACATCTACCACCTGCGCAAGCTCTTCGCGAAAGAGGGCATAGAGACCCCGGACCGGACCGTGCTGGAGAGCCGCGCCCGCGGCTACCTGTTGCGGGTGGAGCCGGGTCAACTCGACGCCGAGGTGTTCGAGACGTTGCTCGACCAGGGCCGTACGCACATCGAGTCGGACCGCCCCGAGGAGGGCGCCGAGGTGCTGCGGCGGGCGCTGGCCATGTGGACGGGGCCGGTGGGCGCCAACGTGACGTTCGGGCCGGCGCTTGAGGCGCACGCGATCCACCTGCAGGAGCAGTGGATCCGGGCGTTGGAGCTGCGCATCCAGGCCGACATCACGCTCGGCCGGCACCGCGAGCTGATCGGCGAGCTGCGCTATCTGGTGGGCACGTACCCGCTCAACGAGTGGTTCCACCGCCAGCTCATCGTGGCGCTCAGCCGGTCCGGACGCCGTGGCGAGGCGTTGCAGGCGTACCACCACCTGCGCCGGGTGCTCAGTGAGGAGTTGGGCCTGGACCCTTCGCCTGACCTCCAGCGGCTCCAGCGGGAGGTGTTGGCCGCCGGCGGGCCACTGCGCCCGGGGCTCGCCAGGGCCTCGTGACAGGCCCTCGACCGACGCTCCAGCGCCGTTCGACCGGCCGTCCCTAGCTTTCACACGGACATCGCGGCCAGGAGGTCTTCCATGACGAGCACATCCGACCGTCGGGTGGTCATCACCGGGACAGGCGTCATCGCCCCCGGCGGACTGGGCACCAAGGCGTTCTGGGAACTGTTGACCGCTGGCCGTACGGCCACCCGTACCCTGTCGTTCTTCGATGCGACCCCGTTCCGGTCGCGGGTGGCCGCGGAGGCCGACTTCGACCCGGTCGCCGAGGGCCTGTCGCCGCAGGAGGTCCGCCGGATGGACCGGGCCGCGCAGATGGCAGTGGTCTGCACCCGCGAGGCGCTCGCCGACAGCGGCTTCGAGGCCGCCGACCCGACCCGGGTCGGGGTCAGCGTCGGCACGGCGGTCGGGGCCACGATGAGCCTCGAAGAGGAGTACGTCGTGGTCAGCGACGGCGGCCGGAAATGGCTGACCGACCACCGGTACGCCACTCCGCACCTCTACGACTACCTGGTGCCGAGCTCGTTCGCCCGGGAGGTGGCGTGGTCGGTCGGCGCGGAAGGTCCGGCGACGGTGATCTCCACCGGCTGCACGTCCGGTCTCGACTCCGTCGGTCACGCCCGGGAGTTGATCCGCGAGGGCTCGGCCGACGTGATGATCGCCGGCGCGACCGACGCCCCGATCTCGCCGATCACGGTGGCCTGTTTCGACGCCATCAAGGCGACCACGGCCCGCAACGACGACCCGACGCACGCGTCGCGGCCCTTCGACAACAGCCGCGACGGCTTCGTGCTCGGTGAGGGTTCGGCGATGTTCGTCCTCGAAGAGTTGGAGCACGCCCGCCGACGGGGTGCGCAGGTCTACGCCGAGCTGGTCGGGTTCGCCTCGCGCTCCAACGCGTTCCACATGACCGGCCTGCGACCCGACGGACGGGAGATGGCCGAGGCGATCCGGGTCGCGCTCGCCGACGCCCGGCTGTCCGGCGACGCCGTCGACTACATCAACGCGCACGGCTCGGGTACGAAGCAGAACGACCGGCACGAGACGGCGGCGTTCAAACGGAGCCTCGGCGACCACGCGTACCGCACGCCGGTCAGCTCGATCAAGTCGATGATCGGCCACTCGCTCGGTGCGATCGGCTCCATCGAGATCGCGGCGTCGGCCCTGGCGATCAAGCACGGCGTGGTGCCGCCGACAGCCAACCTGCACGAACGCGATCCGGAGTGCGACCTCGACTACGTGCCGCTGACCGCGCGCGAGCAGCAGACCGACGTGGTGTTGAGCGTGGGCAGCGGGTTCGGCGGCTTCCAGAGCGCGATGCTCCTGGCGCGTGTGGCATGACCACTGTCGTCACCGGAGTCGGGGTGGCCGCGCCCAACGGGTTGGGACGCGACGCCTTCTGGGCGGCCACCGTCGCCGGGGTGGGTGGCATCGGGCCGATCAGCCGTTTCGACCCCTCGGGTTACCCGGCGCAGCTGGCCGGCGAGGTTCCCGGATACGAGGCGGCCGAGCACATCCCGAGCCGGTTGATGGCGCAGACCGATCACATGACGCGGTTGTCGCTGACGGCGGCGCAGTGGGCCCTGGCCGACGCGTCCGTCGACCCGTCGGCGCTGCCCGAGTTCGGCATGGGTGTGGTCACGGCCAGCGCGTCGGGTGGTTTCGAGTTCGGCCACCGTGAGCTGGAGAAGCTCTGGAGCAAGGGCTCCGAGCACGTCAGCGCCTACCAGTCGTTCGCCTGGTTCTACGCCGTCAACACCGGTCAGATCTCGATCCGTCACGGGATGCGGGGGCCGACCGGGGTGCTCGTCACCGAGCAGGCGGGTGGGCTCGACGCGGTGGCGCAGGCCCGGCGACAGGTGCGCAAGGGCGTGCAGCTCGTGATGACCGGTGGGGTCGACGCGTCGCTCTGCCCGTGGGGTTGGACGGCCCAGCTCGCCAACGGCCTGCTCAGCACCGGGCGGGATCCGGCCACGGCGTTCCTGCCGTTCGATGCCAACGCGTCGGGTTACGTGCCCGGCGAGGGCGGGGCGATCCTCGTGCTGGAGGACGCGGACGCGGCGGCCCGGCGCGGAGCCGCCGTCTACGGGGTGATCGCCGGGTACGGCGCGACGTTCGACCCCCGGCCCGGCTCCGGCCGCCCGCCGGGTCTGCGTCGGGCGGCCGAGATGGCAGTGTCCGACGCCGGTCTCACGCCAGCCGACATCGACGTCGTCTTCGCCGACGGCGCCGGGGTCGCGGAGCTCGACCGCGTCGAGGCCGAGGCGATCAGCGCCGTCTTCGGCCCCCGAGGGGTGCCGGTGACCGCGCCCAAGACGATGACCGGCCGGCTCTACTCGGGCGGGGCGGCGCTCGACCTGGTCTCCGCGCTGTTGTCGATCCGACACGGCGTCATCCCGCCCACCACCAACATCCGCCAGCCGGCCGAGGGCATGCGACTCGACCTGGTACGCGACGTCGCGCGGGAGACACCCGTACGCGCGGCGCTCGTGCTCGCCAGGGGCTACGGCGGGTTCAACGCGGCCATGGTCGTGACCGACGAAAGGAATGGACGATGACCGACGCCAGCCTCGCCGCCGTCGCCAACTTCGACGAGCAGCAGGCACTTGACCTGCGTGAACGGCAGATCGCGGTGCTGGGAAGCGCCAAACAGATCGCCAACGTGATCTACGTGGTCACCGAGCTGGGCGTCGCCGACCTGCTCGTCAACGGGCCGGTGCCGGTCGCCCAACTGGCGGCGGCGACCGAGTCACACGAGGACGCGCTGCGCCGCATCCTCCGCGCCGCCGCGGCGGTCGGCATCTTCGACGAGCAGGAGGACGGGTCGTTCGCGCTGACGCCGCTCGGCGAGGGGCTGACGTCGGCCCGGATCGGCGGGCTGCGGCCGATGGTGCAGTTCAGCGGCGCCGACTTCAACCGCCTCCCGTACGCGGAGATCCTGCACAGTGTCCGGACCGGCGAGCCGGCCTTCAACAAGGTCTTCGGCATGGGCTTCTACGACTACCTGCAGGCCCACCCGGAGGCCAACCGGTTCTTCGAGGGCTTCATGGCGCACTGGAGCCGGCGGCTCGCCGACCGGTTCGCGGCGGAGTTGGCGCCCGAGCGGTTCGGCCGGATCGCCGACATCGGCGGCAGCAACGGTTACTTCCTGGCCAAGATGCTCCAGCGCCACCCCGAGGGCACCGGCGTCCTCTTCGACCTGCCCGAGGTGGTGGCCGACGCCGAACCGTTGCTCAAGGAGCACGGTGTCACCGAGCGGGTCGAGGTGCGCGGCGGCGACTTCTTCACCGACGAGCTGCCGGCCGGCGCCGACGCGTACATCCTGAAGTCGATCGTCCACAACTGGCCGGACGACACCTGCGTCACGCTGCTGCGTCGGATCCGGGCGGCGATCGGCGACGCCGACTCCCGCCTGATCGCGATCGACCAGATCGTGCCGCCCCGCAACCAGTGGGACCACGCCAAGATCATCGACATCGACATGCTGGTGCTCTTCGGCGGCAAGGAGCGCGACCTCCGCGAGTGGCAGGCGCTGTTCACCGCGTCCGGTTTCGAGCTGGTCAACACCCCCGCGTCCCGCGGCTGGGCCCTGCTCGAAGCGCGTCCGATCTAGGAAAGGAAGCCCGCAATGGCACACATCGGCATCGACCAGCCGGTCGTGACGATGGTCAACGTCTTCACCGTCGAGCCGGCCAACCAGCAGAAGCTCGTCGACATCCTGATCGAAGCGACCGACACGGTGATGTCCAAGGTGGACGGGTTCGTGTCGGCGAACATCCACGCCAGCCTCGACGGCACCCGGGTCGTCAACTACGCGCAGTGGAAGAGCGAGGAGCACTTCACCGCGATGCTGCAGAACCCCGAGGTCCATCCGCACTTCGGCGAGGTACGCGCGATCGCCACGCCGGAACGCCACCTCTACAAAGTCGTCTACACGGAGGACGCTCATGTCTGACGGAAGCACCGACGTCCTGATCGTCGGCGGTGGCCCGGTCGGCCTGTCGACCGCGCTCTTCCTGGCCCGTAAGGGGATCCGGCCGATCCTGGTCGAACGTCGGCCCCGGCTGTCGACGATCCCCCGCGCGACCGGTCTGCACGCCCGCACGGTGGAGATCTTCCGCACCGTCGGCCTGGAGCCGGCCGTGCAGGAGGCCGGCATGAAGATCGTCGGGCCGGGCGTCGAACTCGACCTCGTCCGCGCCGGCCGCGCCACGCCACTGGTCATGCTCGGCGCCCAGTCGCTGGCCGACCTCCACAAGTCGTTCGTCATGGAGGCCCACGACGTCGACTACGACGCGTTCACCCCGAGCTGGCCGATCTGGTGCGGCCAGGACCACTACGAGCCGCTGCTCTTCGACGCCGCCGTCGAAGCGGGCGCGGAGATCCGCTTCCAGAACGAGCTGGTCGGGCTGGTCCAGGACTCCGACGGCGTGACAGCGACAGTCAACGACAACGGCACCACCCGCACGATCCGGGCGCGTTACGTCGTCGCGGCCGACGGCGTGAAGAGCCCCGTCCGCGACATGCTCCAGATCGGAAACCGCAGCAACGGTGTCGCCGGGAACTTCGTCAGCATCATCTTCCGCGCCAAGGTCGACCTGCCCGACACCGCACCACGGTTCACCCTGATCTACCTGATGAACCAGCTGGCCCAGGGCCTGCTGCTCTTCATCGAGCCGGGGCGGTGGATGTTCGGCGTCAACTACTACCCCGAGCGGGGGCAGTCGCCGGCCGACTTCACGCCGGAGCGCTGCGTCGAGCTGGCCCGGATCGCCGCCGGCGACCCCGAGCTGGAGGTGGAGGTCGAGTCGGCCCAGCCCTGGGACGCGCGGCACATGGTCGCCGACGCGTACCGGTCGGGGCGGGTCTTCCTCGCCGGCGACGCCTGTCACGCGCATCCCCCGGCCGGTGGCTTCGGCGTCAACGCCGGCATCCAGGACGCGCACAACCTGGCGTGGAAGCTCGCCGAGGTGCTCCAGGGGCACGCCGACGAGAGCCTGCTCGACTCCTACGAGGCCGAGCGTCGTCCGGTCGGCGCGGCCACCGCCGACCAGGCGTGGATGCTGTTCCGCACCCGGGGGCAGCTCGCCGACGAGGACAAGGCCGCCTATCGGGACTTCGTCATCGTGACGATGGGCTACCGCTACACCTCGAACGCGATCGTCGACGCGCCCGCCGACACCGAGCTGCTGCCCCGCGAGCTGAGCTTCACCGGCCAACCCGGATCGCGCGCGCCGCACGGCTGGGTCGACCACCACGGCAGTCGGGTCTCCACGATCGACGTGCTGACCGAGGGCTGGACGCTGGCCACCGCACCCGGCGACGACACGTGGCTCGCGGCGGCCGAGACCGTCGCCTCGCAGACCGGCGTCCCGATCCGGGCACTGACCGCCGGCCCCGACGGCGACCTCGCCGACGACGGCTCGTGGCTCGCCAGCTGTGGCGTCGGCCCCGGCGGCGCGCTGCTGGTACGCCCCGACGGCATCGTCGCCTGGCGCAGTGGCGGCCCGGTGGACGACAAGGCGCAGACCCTGGCCGCCGCCCTGGCCACGATCCTGCGGGGAGCGTGAGCAGATGTCCTACCGCGCCCTCATGGTCATGCGGATGGCCCCCGGTCACGCCGACGCCGTCGCCGAGCTCTTCGCCGAACACGACAAGGGCGACATGCCCCACGTCGTCGGCATCTCGCGGCGCACCCTCTTCCGCTACCAGGACCTCTACATGCACCTGCTCGAGGCGGACACCGACGTCTTCGACAAGCTCCTCGCGGCCCGTGCCCGCGCGGACTTCCAGGAGGTCAACCGCCGCCTCTCGGCCTACCTGCAGCGCTACGCGCCGGACAGCATGACCGAGCTGCAGGACTCGTTGGCCACGCCCTTCTACACCTGGAGCCCCGAGACAGGGAGCATCACGTGACGCTGACCCGCCGCGACATCAACGACATGATGCAGGCATACAAGAAGACGAGCCTGCTGCGTACCGGCGTCGAGCTGGGCGTCTTCGACGCCCTGGCCGCGGGCCCGGCGACGGCCGGTGGGCTCGCCCCGAAGCTCGGCATCCACCCGCGCGGCGCGCGCATCCTGCTCGACGCGCTCACCGCGATCCGCCTCACCGACCGGACCGGCGAGCACTTCTCGCTCACCCCGGCGGCCGCCGACCACCTGGTCAGCACCCGTCCCGACTACCTGGGCGGGATGGTCAAGGTGATGTCGAGCGACTGGGAGTGGGACGCGCTGCGCGACCTCAGCGCCGCCGTACGGGAGGGCGGCACCGTCCTGGACGTGCACGCCGAAACCCCGGAGTACAGCTACTGGGAGGACTTCGCCGCGTACGCGACGAAGGTCGCCCAGCCGACCGCCGAGGTGATGGCCGAGGCGCTCGCGCCGTGGGCGAAGGAGCGCGCCGAGCTCGACATCCTCGACGTCGCCTGCGGCCACGGCGTCTACGGTTACACGCTCGCGCAGCACAACCCGCAGGCGACGGTGACCTCGCTGGACTGGCCCAACGTGCTCGCCGTGACCGAGAAGCACGCCGAGCGGCTCGGCGTACGCGACCGGGCGTCGTTCCTGCCCGGTGACATGTTCACCACCGATCTCGGTGGCCCCTACGACGTCGCGCTGCTCACCAACGTCACCCACCACTTCTCCGAGGAGCGGGTGCACGAGCTGGTGAAACGGCTCGGTTCCGTGGTCAAGCAGGGTGGCCGGCTGGTCATCGTCGGCTTCACCACCGGCGACGAGTCGCCGGCGCTGGACCCGGCGCCGTACCTCTTCTCGGTGCTGATGTTGGTCTGGACCTTCGAGGGGGAGTCGCACTCCGTCGCCGCCTACAACCGGGCCCTCGCCGCGGCGGGCTTCGGCCCGGCCACCGTCCACCCGACGGACCTGCCGTTCCGCGTGCTCGTCGCAGAGAAGGGATGACCATGCATCGGCAACCGGTAGTGAAGGTCGCCGCCACCGACGTGCCCGGCATCAACCGGATCGGCGGCGAGGTGCGGATCCTGCTCAGCCCGAAGACCGTCGACGCGACGGAGGGCTTCATGGGCACGGTCCGGCTGGAGCCGGGCGAGTTCCTGGCGGAGCAGTACAACCCGTACTCGGACAAGTTCTGTTATCTGGTGCGCGGCGAGGTCGTGATCCGGGTCGACGGCACGGAGGTCAAGCTCGCGGCCGACGAAGCTCTCATGGTCCGTCGCGGCCAGCGGCACCGCATCGTCAATGCCGGTGGTGAGACCGCGCTGATCGTGTTCCAGATCAGTCCGCTCGCACCCCGCCCCGAACTGGGCCACGTCGACACCGAGGAGGTCCCGCACCCCGAGTCGCCGGTGCCGCAGGTCGGCGGCGTCCGCGACGGGTGGCAGCGACCGACGGGAGGAAACTCATGAGCCAGCTGACCCTCGACGACCTGCGCCGGATCCTGGAGAGCAGCTCCGGCGTGGTCGAGCAGACCGACTGGGCCGACCCGGCGACGCTCGACGCGCCGTTCGAAGACCTCGGCTACGACTCGCTCGCGCTGCTGGAACTGGCGGCGCGGGTGCAGCAGGAGTACGAGGTGCGCATCCCCGACGACGCCGTGTCGATCATGCAGACGCCCCGGCTCGCCGTCGACTACGTCAACCAACGACTCGCGGATCGGTGAACCCATGGCCGGACACACTGACAACGCGGTCGTCATCAACGCACCGTTCGACCTCGTCTGGGACCTGACCAACGACATCCCCAACTGGCCCTCCCTGTTCAGCGAGTACGCCAGCACGGAAGTGCTCTCGACGTCCGCCGACGGGGCCGTCGTCTTCCGCCTGACGATGCACCCCGACCCGGCCGGTCGGGTCTGGAGCTGGGTCTCCGAGCGGGTGCCCGACCGCGTCGACCGGGTGGTGCGGGCCCGACGGCTGGAGACCGGCGCGTTCAAGTACATGAACCTGTTCTGGGAGTACACCGAGATCCCGGACGGCGGCGTGCGGATGCGGTGGGTGCAGGACTTCGAGATGCGCCCGGGCGGGCACGCCGACGACGAGGGCATGACGGCCCACCTCAACCGGACCACACGTGAGCAGCAGGCACGCATCCGGGAGATCGTGGAGAAGGCCGCGGCCGAACGCGGGCAGTCATGACCGCCACCGTCAACACGCCCGTCGGTAAGAGCTGGCTGGTCTGCCCGGGTTGCCGGGCGCTGCTCTACCAGCGCCGTGTCGAGCGCAACCTGGGCGTCTGCCCGGAGTGCGACCACCACGACCAGGTCACCGCGCACCAGCGGATCGAGCAGCTCTTCGACCTCGACTCGGTCGAGGAGCTGCCCCCGGTCGGCGCGTTCGGTGATCCGCTCGGGTTCGTCGACACCAAGCCCTACCCGCAGCGGCTCGAAGCCGCCCGTCGTCGTACCGGGCTGGACGAGGCAGTCGTCTGTGTCCGGGGCACTGTCGAGGGGCAGCCGCTGATCGCCGCGGTGATGGACTTCCGGTTCCTCGGCGGCAGCCTCGGCGCGGGTGTCGGTGAGCGGATCACCCGGGCCGCCGAGTTGGCGCTGGAGACCCGTACGCCGCTGTTGATCGTCAGCGCCTCCGGCGGTGCCCGGATGCAGGAGGGCGCCCTGTCGCTCATGCAGATGGCCAAGACCAGCGCGGCGCTCGGTGCTCTCGACGAGGCGGGGGTCCTGACGATCTCGCTGGTCAGCGACCCGACCTACGGTGGCGTCGCGGCATCGTTCGCGACCCTCTGCGACGTCATCCTCGCCGAGCCGGGGGCCCGCCTCGGCTTCGCCGGGCCGAGGGTGATCCAGCAGACGCTGCGCCAGCCACTGCCGGCCGGCTTCCAGACCGCCGAGTACCTCTTTGCCCGCGGCATGCTCGACGACCTGGTACCCCGGTCGAACCTGCGGCCGACCATCGCCCGGCTGCTGGCCTTCGCGGCGGCCGGGCCGTTCACCCCGGAGCACTCCCGGGTACGGGCGACCGCGCCCGCCGACCCGGCGGACCCGTGGACGGTCGTGGCACGGTCCCGTGCTCTCGGTCGCCCCTCCACGCTCGACTACATCGGCCACTTCGTGGACGGCTTCGTGGAGCTGCACGGCGACCGGCTCGCGAGTGACTGCCCGGCGATCGTCGGCGGCGTCGGCCTGATCGACGGGCGGCCGGTCGTGGTGATCGGCCACCAGAAGGGCCACACGGTCGCCGAGGTGGCCAGCCGCAACTTCGGCATGGCGACACCGGCCGGCTACCGCAAGGCGGCCCGGCTGATGCGCCTGGCCGAGAAGCTCGGCGCGCCGATCGTGACGCTGATCGACACACCCGGGGCCTACCACGGCATCTCGGCGGAGGAGAACGGGCAGGCCCTCGCCATCGCCGACAACATCCGACTGATGGCCGGGCTGACGGTGCCGGTCGTCGCGGTGGTGACCGGCGAGGGCGGCAGCGGGGGTGCGCTCGCCCTCGGCGTCGGCAACCGGGTGCTGATGCTCGAGAACGCGACGTACTCGGTGATCAGCCCGGAGGGTTGCGCCGCGATCCTCTGGAACGACTCCGGCCGGGCCGACGAGGCAGCCGCACAGCTCAAACTCCAGGCCGGCGACCTGCTCGCGCTCGGCATCGTCGACGGGGTGGTTCCCGAACCGCCCGGCGGGGCGCCGGCCGATCCCGGTGCGACCGCGTCGGCCGTACACCGGGCGGTCGTCGACGCGTTGGCGGAGCTGGCCGGTCTGCACCGCGAGGAGGTGCGGGTCCATCGCCGGGCCCGCTTCCGACAGATCGGAGGTGTGACGAATGCCGGAGGGTAACGCCGACCCGCTGGACGCCGCGGTCCGCAGCCTCGCGCGGCTGATCGGATCGACGCCAGGCCCGGTCCGTCGCGCCCGACTCCAGCACGGCGACCTGGTGGTCGAGGTGGAGTGGCCAGACGGCGCGGCTGTGGTGGCGGCAGCCCCGGCGGCCCCGCCGGTGGAGGCCGACGCCGGGCTGCACTACGTGTGCGCGCCGATGGTCGCGACGCTCTACCTCGCGCCGTCGCCCGGCGCCGACCCGTTCGTTCGGGAGGGCGACCAGGTCGTGGCCGGCCAGCAGGTCGCGATCCTGGAAGCGATGAAGATGATGATCCCGGTTGAGGCCGACCGTGCGGGCGAGGTCGTGAAGCTACTGGTGCCCAACGCGACTCCGGTCGAGTACGGCGAGCGGCTGATCGCCTTAGCTGTGTCGGAGGACTGACGGTGTTCGAGTCGGTGCTGATCGCCAACCGGGGCGAGATCGCGGTCCGCATCGCGCGGACCTGCCGGGAGATGGGGCTGCGGACAGTTGCTGTCTACTCGACAGTCGACCGCGACTCGGCGGTGGTGCGGTTGGCGGACGAGGCCGTCCAGATCGGGCCGGGCCCGAGCCGGCGCAGCTACCTGAGCGCCCCGGCCATCATCGAGGCGGCCCGTCGCACGGGGGCCGACGCGATCCACCCGGGTTACGGCTTCCTCTCCGAGGACCCGGACTTCGCCGAGATCTGTGCGGCCGACGGGATCACGTTCATCGGGCCGCCGCCCGCCGTGATGGCCGCGCTGGGCGACAAGGCCCGGACGCGGGGCATCATGGCGGGCCTCGGCCTGCCGGTGCTTCCCGGCACCACCGACGCCGTCGAGTCGGCGGCCCACGCCCGCGCGGTGGCGGAGGAGATCGGCTTTCCGCTGATCATCAAGGCGGTCGCCGGTGGTGGCGGCCGGGGCGTTCGGGTGGTCCGCGACCCGGCCTCGTTCCTGGGCGAGTTCGCCACCGCGCGGGCCGAGGCGCAGCTGCTCTTCGGCGACAACCGGGTCTACATCGAGCGTTACCTCGAATCGGCGCGCCACGTCGAGGTGCAGGTGCTCACCGACCGTTACGGCAACGGCGTCCACCTCGGCGAGCGCGACTGCTCGGTGCAGCGGCGTCACCAGAAACTGATCGAGGAGTCACCCGCGCCCGGGTTGCCGCAACACCTTGTCGACCGGATGACCGCCGCCGCGGTCACCGGCGCGCTCGGCGTCGGCTACGTGGGCGCGGGCACCTTCGAGTTCCTGGTCGGCGGCGGGGACGACTTCCACCTCATGGAGGTCAACTGCCGCCTGCAGGTCGAACACCCGGTCTCCGAGTTGGTGACCGGCGTCGACCTGGTGCGGCAACAGATCCTCGTCGCGGGCGGCGAACGGCTCGCACTGACCCAGGCTGACGTGACGCCGCGCGGTACCGCGATCGAGTGTCGCCTCAACGTCGAGGACCCGGCGCGCGGCTTCGTACCGACACCGGGTGAGCTGACCCGCTTCGACCTGCCCGCCGGCCCGTTCGTCCGGGTCGACACGCACGGGTACGCCGGCTACCGGGTTCCGGCCGACTACGACTCCCTCCTCGCGAAGGTGGTCGTCTGGGCGCCTGACCGGACCCAGGCCCTGGCCCGGATGGCCCGCGCCCTCGACGAGTGCGCCGTCGAAGGGCCGGGTGTGGCCACCACCCGCGACTTCCTCCGATCGACGCTCGACCATCCGCTGTTCCGCGCCGCCAAACACGACACCTCGCTTGTCGACACCATGCTCACCGGTCTCCAGCCGGACACCACCGAAGCTCCAGAGCGCCACTAAGGGAAGGGTTCACACTGCTGCCGGTTCGCGGGTTTACCGCCCGTGCGTCCACGCGGGCGCCCGCGGACGGAAGGTGGCCGACATGGCAATTGGCAACGCTTCTCCAGGTGTCAGCCGACGGCGACTATTGGCCGGAGTCGGCGCGGGCGCGCTCCTCGCCGGCACCGGGGGAGTCCTGCTCGACGCGGCGCCGGCGGCGGCCGCGTTCTCCAACCGGTTCGGTCGGATGTTCCCGTCGTTACCGGCGTTCGGGTCGGCGACGACCCAGATGCGGAACGCGCTGAATGACCTGTCCCGCGTCGGTGGCCCGATGGACGCCCGCGACCCGCTCGGTGTCGGCGCCGAGGCCCTCTCCGACCTGCAGCAACACAGCATCAACAACCCCGACAACTTCTCGGTCCCGCAGGGCATGACGTACTTCGGGCAGTTCGTCGACCACGACCTGGCCTTCGAGACGACGGCGCCGCTGGGCACGCCGGTCGACCCGACCACGGTGCCCAATCCCCGGACGCCGGCCCTCGACCTCGACTCGCTCTACGGTGCCGGACCGACCGGGAACCCGGAGCTGTACACCTCATCCGACCCCGCCAAACTCAGGATCGAGTCGGGCGGGCGCTTCGAGGACCTGCCGCGCAACTCCAGCGGTAGGGCGATCGTCTTCGACCCCCGCAACGACGAGAACCTGCCGATCGCGCAGATCACTGCCGCGTTCATCCTCTTCCACAACCGGGTGGTCGACCTGGTGCGCGCCCAGGGCACAGCGGAGTCGCAGGTCTTCGCCGCCGCCCGCAGGCTCGTCACCTGGCACTACCAGTGGATCGTGCTCAACGAGTTCCTCCCGCTGATCGCCGGCCCGGGCGCGGTCTCCACGGTGCTCAGCGGAGGCCGGCGCTTCTACCGTCCGGAGCCGAACGCGACGTTCATCCCGGTCGAGTTCACCGCCGCGGCGTTCCGCTTCGGCCACAGCCAGCCGCGACCGGCCTACCTGGTCAACCGCACCGGCAACGGCGGCGACGAGTTCTACGCCATGCTCTTCGACTCGGCGCTGGGCGGCGCCGACCCGGCCGACCTGCGCGGCGGGAAGCGGGCCGCCCGCCGCTACCTCGACTACCAGTTCTGGTTCCAGTTCTTCGACGGCCAGGTGCGCTGGAGCAAGTGGATCGACGTGCGCAACTCGACACCGCTGTTCGGTTTCCCGCTGCCACCGCCGCCGTCCGGCTCGCCGTCGGCCAACCTGCTCGGCCGCGACCTGCTCCGGCAGTTGACCTTCGGCATCCCGTCGGGCCAGCGGATCGCCGCGCACATCGGGGCGCCCGCGCTCGGCAGCTTCAACTTCCCCGAGCTCAGTGGGTACGGCCTCGGCCTGGACGCCGACACCCCGCTCTTCTACTACATCCTCAAGGAGGCGCAGCTCCAGGCCGGCGGCGGCTCGTTGGGCGCGGTGGGTGGGCGGATCGTGGCGGAGGTGCTCATCGGCGTCGCCCAACTCGACCCGGCGAGCTACCTGACCGTGCAGCCCAGCTGGCGCCCGACCCTGCCCGCCCGCTTCTCCGGCCAGTTCACGATGGCGGACCTGCTCACGTACGCCCGGGTCGACCCGGCCAGCCGCAACTCCTGACAGCTCCTGCGCCGCACCCGGGCTCCAGGCGGCCCGGGTGCGGCGCATGAGCACCGTTGAACCGGACTCCAACGGTCCTCGACGCCGCTGGGGGAGGGTGCGGGCATGACTGGCAACTTCAGCGATTTCAAGGTGGCGGACCTGTCGTTGGCGGCCTTCGGGCGTAAGGAGATCGAGCTGGCCGAGCACGAGATGCCGGGGTTGATGTCGATCCGGAGGGAGTTCGCCTCGCGGCAGCCGCTGAAGGGTGCGCGGATCACCGGCTCGCTGCACATGACGATTCAGACGGCGGTGCTGATCGAGACGCTGGTGGCGCTCGGCGCGCAGGTCAGGTGGGCTTCCTGCAACATCTTCTCGACCCAGGACCACGCGGCGGCAGCGATCGTGGTCGGTCCGGCCGGCACCCCGGACGCCCCGGCGGGCGTCCCGGTCTACGCCTGGAAGGGCGAGACCCTCGACGAGTACTGGTGGTGCACCCAGCAGGTGCTGCTCTGGCCGGACGGGCAGGGCCCGAACATGATCCTCGACGACGGTGGTGACGCCACGTTGCTGGTGCACAAGGGTGCCGAGTTCGAGGCGATCGGGGCGGTGCCGTCGCCGGAGAGCGCGGACTCCGAGGAGTACGAGGTCATCCTCGGTGTGTTGACCCGGTCGCTGCGGGAGGACAACCGTCGCTGGACGCGGGTCGCCGCCGGGATCAGGGGCGTGACCGAGGAGACCACCACCGGTGTGCACCGGCTGTACGAGATGCAGCAGGCGGGGAACCTGCTGTTCCCGGCGATCAACGTCAACGACTCGGTGACCAAGAGCAAGTTCGACAACAAGTACGGCTGCCGGCACTCGCTCATCGACGGCATCAACCGGGCCACCGATGTGCTGATCGGCGGGAAGGTCGCCGTCGTGTTCGGTTACGGCGACGTTGGTAAGGGCTGCGCCGAGAGTCTGCGCGGTCAGGGCGCGCGGGTCATCGTGACCGAGGTGGACCCGATCTGCGCCCTGCAGGCGGCGATGGACGGCTACCAGGTCGCGACCATCGATGACGTTGTCGAGACCGCTGACATCTTCGTGACCGCGACGGGCTGCTTCAGTGTGATCACCAACGAGCACATGGCCCGCATGAAGCACCAGGCGATAGTGGGGAACATCGGTCACTTCGACAACGAGATCGACATGGCCGGTCTCGCGAAACGCGGGGACGTCGAGCGGATCACGGTGAAGCCGCAGGTGGACGAGTGGCGGTTCGCGGACGGCCACTCGATCATCGTGTTGTCCGAGGGGCGGCTGTTGAACCTCGGCAACGCCACCGGACATCCGAGCTTCGTGATGTCGAACAGCTTCGCCAATCAGACCATCGCGCAGATCGAGCTGTTCACCCGCACCGACCAGTACCCGGTCGGTGTCCACACCCTCCCCAAGCACCTGGACGAGAAGGTCGCCCGACTCCACCTCGCCGCGTTGGGTGTGCGCCTCACCGAGCTGACCAAGGAACAAGCCAACTACCTCGGTGTCCCGGTCGAGGGGCCCTACAAGCCCGACCACTACCGCTACTGAGAGGGCCCGTCCGCATGATCGCCGTATCCGGTTCGATCGCAACCGACCATCTGATGCGCTTCCCGGGGCGGTTCGCCGAGCAACTCGTCGCCGGCAGCCTCGACACCGTCTCGCTCTCGTTCCTCGTCGACGACCTCGTCGTCCGTCGCGGCGGGGTCGCTGCCAACATCGCCTTCGGGCTCGCTCAACTCGGGCACCGGCCGGTGCTGCTCGGCGCGGTCGGTGGCGACTTCGGCGACTACCGCAGCTGGCTGGAGCGCAACGGGGTCGACTGCTCGGAGGTGCAGGTCAGCTCCATCGCACACACCGCGCGGTTCATCTGCACCACCGACACCGACCTCTGCCAGATCGCGTCGTTCTATCCGGGTGCGATGGGCGAGCCCGACCGGATCAGCCTCGACGGTGTCGCCGCCCGGGCTGGTGGCCTCCGGCTCGTCATCGTCGCCGCGGAGAATCCGGACACCATGCTCGCCCGTGCCGCCGCCTGCCGCCGACTGGGCCTGCCCTTCGCCGCCGACCCGTCGCAGCAGCTGGCCCGGATGCCGTCGGCCGACATCGAGGCGATGATCACCGGTGCGCGCTATCTGTTGACGAACGAGTACGAGGCGGCGCTGCTGGAGTCGAAGACCGGCCTGAGCGAGGACGACATCCTGCGCCGGGTGGGCGTGCGGGTCGTGACCCTGGGCGCCAACGGGGTACGGATCACCGGGCGCGACGGCAAGTTCCTGGTCCCGGCGGCGCGGGTGGGCGCCATCGTCGACCCGACCGGCGTCGGCGACGGCTTCCGGGCCGGCTTCTTCGCCGCGCTCGCCGCGGACCTGCCCATCGAACGGGCGGCACAGGTGGGCTGCGTGCTGGCGGCGCACGTGCTGGAGGTCGAGGGCCCGCAGGAATACACCGTCGACGCCGACGTTTTCGAGCGCCGCATCGTCGAGTCGTACGGCAGTGAGGTCGCGGTCGACGTGCGCGCGTTGGGCCTGGCGCCGGTCTGACCGGGCCGGCCGGCGGCGCTGGCCTCCGGCGAGGAGCAGGATCCGCCGTCGTGACGGTCAGCGACCGGGCTGTGTCGCCGACGCGGGCACTGTCACCTGGGTGCTGGCCCGGGTTCGCTGGATCAGCACGACGCAGGCCAGCACCACCACCGCCGCCCCGATCGAGGCGGGTGTGACGGTCTCGCCGAGCAGCAGCGCCGACCAGATCAGGGTCAGTACGGGCTGGGCCAGCTGAATCTGGCCGACCTTGGCGATGCCACCCCGGGCGAGACCCGCGTACCAGGCGAAGAAGCCGAGGAACATCGAGACGACGGTGAGGTAACCGAACGCCGACCAGACGACGGCGTCCGCCTGTGGGGGACGGGCGACGGCCGCCACGGCCGTGATGGGCACCGTGGCAGGCAGGGAGATCAGCAACGCCCAGCAGATCGTCCGGGCCCCGCCGAGCTCGCGGGCGAGCGCGCCGCCCTCGGCGTACCCGAGGCCGCAGAGCACGACCGCTGCCAGCAGGAACAGGTCGGCGAGGGAGAGGGCGCCGTGCACCGCGCCGCTGGCGGCGAGGAACGTGAGCACCGACAGCAGTCCAGCGACAGTGGCGATCCAGAACAACGGGGGCGGGCGCTCGTTCGACCGCAGCACCGCGAAGACGGCCGTCATGGCGGGCAGCACCGTGATGACCACCGCGCCGTGCGCGGAGGTCTGCGTGGTGAGCGCGAGCGACGTGAACAGTGGAAAGCCGACGACGACACCGAGCGCGACGATCGAGAGCCGCTGCCACTGGCCCCGGGTGGGTCGCGGCGCTCTGGTGAACCGCAGGTACGCGTACGCCAGCAGCGCCGCGCCGACCGCCCGGCCGAAGGCGACGAACCACGGGTCGAGATCCTGCACCGCGAGGCGGGTGGCCGGCAGCGACATGCTGAAGGCGAGCACCCCCAGTGCGCCGAGGGCGAGGCCGGCGCCGCGTCCCGCTGTTATCGTCACCGGGGCAGTAGCGCTACTCTGTACCGTCATGGGCAACGGTAACGCTGTTGATTCTGTTGTTCAAGATCTGCGGAGCCTGGTGGACGCGGCGGCAGCAGGCACGCGCCTGCCCTCGGTACGCGAGCTGACCGCCCGCCACCACGCCTCCCCGGTGACGGTGGCAGCGGCGATCCGGCAGCTTGTTGCGGAGGGCCTGATCGAGACCCGATCGGGCCGGGGCACCTTTGTGGCCGGTCGGCCAGCCCAGCGGAGCGCGCCCGACCTGTCGTGGCAGACGGTGGCGCTCGGCCCCCGCCGGCCGGGCGAGGAGGAGATGCAGGCGTTACTCGCGTTACCGCCCGCAGGTGCGATTCCGCTGTCCGGTGGTTATCTGGAGCCGAATCTTCAGCCCGCCGGCCCGCTCGGCGCGGCGTTGGCCCGCGCGGCCCGGCAGCCGTCCTCCTGGGAGCGCGGACCGGCCGAGGGGCGCGGGGATCTGCGCGCCTGGTTCACCCGCGAGGCCGGCACGGGGCTGCGCCCCGACGACATGGTGATCTGCCCCGGCGGGCAGGCCGCACTGTCGTCGACGCTGCGCGCGCTGACCACGCCCGGCGACACCCTGCTCGTGGAGTCCCCGACCTACCTGGGCGCGCTGGCCGCCGCCCGCGCAGCGGGCCTGCGACTGGTGCCCGTGCCCGCCGACGTCGATGGCGTACGGCCCGACCAGCTCGCCGTCGCGTTCGCCCGTACCGGCGCCCGGCTGTTCTACTGCCAGCCGCTCTACGCCAACCCGCACGGCGCGACGCTCGCCGTCCAGCGCCGAGCGGCGGTCGCGGCCGAGGTTCGCGCCGCCGGGGCGTTCCTGATCGAGGACGACTACGCCCGCGACCTGGCCATCGACGGCGACCCGCCGCCGCCACTGGCCGCCGACGACCCGGACGGGCACGTCATCTACCTACGCTCGCTGACCAAATCCGCCGCACCCGGCCTCCGGGTCGCCGCGATCGGTGCGCGCGGTCCGGCTGGCACCCGACTGCGGGCTGCCCGGCTGCTCGACGACTTCTTCGTCGCCGGGCCGCTGCAACAGGCCACGTTGGAGTTCGTCACCGCACCTGCCTGGGCCCGGCATCGTCGTAACCTGCGAAACGAGCTGCGCTCCCGGCGCGAGGCGCTGCTGTCCGCGCTGGCGCGGCACGTGCCGTCGCTGACCCCGCAGGGCGTTCCGCGCGGTGGGCTGCACCTGTGGGTCCGGCTTCCCGACGGCACTGACGACGTGGCGTTGTCCGCCGCCGCTGCCGCCGCGGGCGTCATCGTCTTCCCCGGCCGGCCCTGGTACGCAGCCGAGGCTCCAGCGCCCCACCTGCGCCTCACGTACGCGGCTGCCCCGGCGGAGTTGATGGACGAAGCGGTCCGCCGACTCGCTGTCGCACTCGGCCGGTCATAGCGCTCGCCCCGACCTCGCACTGACCACTGCCTGGATGTCCGGCGACAGCCGCGTCGCGTTGAGCCGCATGAGCCTTTGACCTACAAACGCGGGCAATTGCCCCATCGACGGGCGTCCACGTCTTGGCAGCGGCGCGCGCCTCCGCTACCGTCCTGGGAACGCTCCCATGAACTTGGACACATCTATGTGATCTGGAGGCAACACGACGTGGCCATCCTCTCCTCGCTCCGCCGCAGATCGGCGGCCATCGGTGTGGCGGCCGTCGCGGGCGCCACCGCTGTCGGCGTCTGCCTCGCCGTCAGCAGCGCATCCGCTGGCACACTGTCCGGGTCGCTCTACCGCGACCCGAGCTCGGCCGTCGTCCGCTGGGTCGCCGCCAACCCCGGTGACTCGCGTGCCGCCGTCATCCGCGACAAGATCGCGAGTCAGCCGCAGGCGCGCTGGTTCGCCAACTTCAACCCCTCGACGGTGCAGTCCGAGGTCTCCGGTTTCATCGGCGCCGCCAACGCGGCGCAGCAGATCCCGGTGCTGGCGGTCTACGAGATCACCAACCGGGACTGCGGCGGGGCCAGCGCCGGTGGGGCGCCGGACCTCAACCAGTACCAGACGTGGGTGTCCAACTTCGCCAGGGGACTCGGCAACCAGACCGTCATCATCATCCTGGAAACCGACTCGCTCGCCCTGCTGACCTGCCTGAACACCAGTGAGATCAACGCGCGCAACCAGGCGATCTCGACGGCCACCCGCACCATCAAGTCGGGCAACCCCAACGCCAAGGTGTACCTCGACGGCGGCCACTCCACCTGGAACAGCGCCGGTGAGACGGCCAACCGGCTCCGGGCGGCCGGCGTGCAGTACGCCGACGGCTTCTTCACCAACGTGTCGAACTACAACTCCACCTCCAACGAGGCGAACTTCGGCCGGGCGGTCATCTCCTCCCTCAACGGCATGGGGATCTCGGGCAAGCGCCAGGTCATCGACACCAGCCGTAACGGGGGCGCCAGCGGGGACTGGTGCGGCGACGACAACACCGACCGGCGCATCGGTCAGTACCCGACGACCAACACCGGCGACAACAACATCGACGCGTACCTCTGGGTGAAGCCGCCGGGTGAGGCGGACGGCTGCCGCTTCACTGCCGGTTCGTTCCAGCCCGATCTGGCCTTCAGCCTGGCCAACGGCGCGCCGAACCCGCCGACCACCACCCCGCCCACCACGACGCCGCCGACCACCACGCCGCCGACCACGACCCCGCCGACCACGCCGCCGGTCACCCCGCCGAACACGACGCCGCCGGCCGGTGACGGCTGCTACGCGTCGGTGGCGATCAACCAGTGGGCCGAGGGCTTCACCGCGAGCGTGACGGTCACCGCCGGCAAGTCGGACATCAACGGCTGGACCGTGACCATCGTGCTGCCCGGCGGCGCCGGAGTCACCGGCACCTGGAACGCCCAGGCCAGCGGCTCCAGCGGCACTGTCGAGTTCACCAACGTGAGCTACAACGGCCGGGTCGCCGGCCGGCAGTCGACCAACTTCGGCTTCCAGGGCACCGGCACCGGCCCGGGTGTGCTGGCGGAGTGTGTGACCGCCTGACCCGATCCGATGTCACGGCCCGGCGCGGAGGACACTCTCCGCGCCGGGCCGGTCCCTGCCGTGGCGACGCGACCGGGAGTCCGGAGTTACGGGGCGGCCAGCAGCGACTCGCGTTCGCCTGCGCGCTGCATGTCGGTGACGACTGACCGCACGATGTCGTCGAGGTCGTAGCGGGCGGTGTAGCCGATGAGTTCGTGGGCCAGTGACAGATCCGGCATGCGGCGGGCCATGTCCTCGAAGCCGCTACCGTAGGCGACCTCGTACGGCACCGTCTGGATGTCGCTGGTCGAGCCGGTGAAGTCCTTGATCTTCTCGGCCAGTCCGCGGATGGAGACCTCCTCACGCCCGCCGAGGTTCACCGCCCTACCGTGCGCTGCCGGGGTCTGCAGCAGCTTGACGATCGCGGGCACCACGTCGTAGACCGACCCGAAGCACCGGCGCTGCGTGCCGTCGCCGTACACGGTGATCGGTTCGTGGTTGAGCGCCTGCGTGACGAACCGCGGCAGGACCATGCCGTACCGACCGGTCTGCCGCGGCCCGACGACGTTGAACAGTCGGTAACTCACGCAGGGGGTGCCCGTCTCGGACGCGCGGATGTGCGCCACCAACTCGTCGAGACCCTTGGCCGCCGCGTACGACCACCGGCTGAGCAGCGGGGACCCCAGGATCCGGTCGGCGTCCTCGCGGAGCCCGTCGGCGTCGTTCTTGCCGTACACCTCGCTGGTCGACGTGACGCCGAACGGCACGCCGTGCGTGACCGCCGCCTCGACGACGTTCTCCGTGCCGTACAGGTTGACCCGCAGTGAGTGCAGGGGACTGTCGACGATGGTTCGCACGCCGACGGCGGCGGCGAGATGGAAGACCAGATCCTTGCCGCGGACGCACTCGTTCACCAGGTCCCGGTCGAGGATCGACCCCTCGACCAGGCGTACGGTGCCGGCGTCCAGGCAACTGGCGAGGTTTGCCACCGAACCAGTGGACAGCTCGTCGAGCACTGTGACGTCGTGTTCTTGCTCAACCAGGAATTCACAGAGGTGGGAGCCGATGAATCCGGCGCCCCCGGTGACAAGAATTCGCATTGCTCGCTTCCTTTCGGCAGCAGGTGGGGTGCGGGTGTCGGGCGCGGACGGTCAGGCCAGGCACCGCATGATGTGGTACGCCTCGGCCAGCGGTACGCCGGCCTGCATGCCGCGCAGGACCGCGAGGCTGCGGAGGGTTTCTTCGGACCGTGTATGTGGATGCTCGTGAATCTGGGTGGCGTACTGCCGCATCGCTTCGAGCTTGCTGCCGAGGTCTTCCTCGGTGAGCTCGACCAGGAGGTTGGGCATGGGAACCGAATCGGTTCGCCACTGATCCGCCGCCTCCTCGTAGGCCAGCACGAAGTCGGGGTGATGGCGTAGCCGGTTGTTGGACGGCCGCGTCGCGGTGTGGGCCGCCTCAGCCACGGCCTGGTGGTCCTGGTTGTAGCTCGAACGGTGCGGAGCGATCAACATCGTGGGCCGCAGCCTGGCGATGGCGAGCGGGCTCTCCTGCTCCACCATGTTGGCGAGTTCGAGTCGGGGAAGCTGGTCGAGCCGGAGGTGGTACTCGTCGCCCGGAAAGGCCATGTGCCAGCCGTCCCACTGTTGGTGGTCGGCGACCCGCTTGATCTCGTCGTTGCGGTCCTCCGGGCTGGTAGAGACCGACGAGGACTGGTCGGTGGTGTTGCCGACCGTGAGGAACTGGACGAAGACCTCGGCGCCTGCGGACTTCGCCTTGTGGATTAATCCGCCACAGCCGAGAACCTCGTCGTCGGGGTGCGGCGAAAGGATGAGAATGCGCTGCTGCGACCAGCTGAACGTCATCGTGGGTGTCCGTTTCCGTGAGTCATCCGAAGGTCTTCTGGAGCGCGGCTCAGAGTCGTTCGACGTTGTCGTAGCGCCCCATGCGGCCGCTCGTGTCGAGCACCAGCCGGGAGCGCCGGGCAATGGCCGCGAGGTCGAACGCCGAGTGCGGCTGCAGCAGCACGACGGCGTCGCAGTCGTGGACCGCGTACAGGGGTGCCTCGACCGGAGTGATGCTCACGCCGTCGACGGTCCAGTTCCGTACGTAGGGATCGGCGAAACACAACTCGGCGCCGAGGCTGAGCAGCTCACGGGCCAGTGGCAGGGCCGGGGTCTCGCGGTCGTCGGCGATGTCCGGCTTGTACGTCACACCCAGCAGCATCACGCGCGCGCCGTTGACCGACTTCCGCTCCCGGTTGAGCGCCCGCTGCAGGCGGCTGGCGACGTACTTCGGCATCCGCCCGTTGATCTCGTCAGCCGTCTCGGCCAGCCGGAAGGTGTAGCCGAGCTTGCGGACGGTGTGCGACAGGTAGGAGGGGTCGACCGGGATGCAGTGGCCGCCGACTCCCGGCCCGGGAAGGAACTTGTGGAAGCCGAAAGGCTTGGTGGCAGCGGCCTCGATGGTCTCCCACAGGTCGATGCCCAGTTCCTCGCAGAAGATCGCCATCTCGTTGACCAGGGCGATGTTCACGTTGCGATAGGTGTTCTCCAGCAGCTTCGCCATCTCGGCTTCGCGCAGGCCGGAGGTGGGCACCACCCGGGACACGAGCTTGCCGTAGAAGGTGGCCGCCTGGTCACGGCAGCTCTCGGTGAGGCCGCCGACGACCTTTGGCGTGTTCCGCAGTCCGAACTGCCCGTTGCCCGGATCGATGCGCTCGGGTGAGTACGCCAGGCTGAAGTCGCGTCCCGCCGTGAGGCCTGACTTCTCCAGGATCGGCCGGACGACCTCCTCGGTCGTGCCGGGGTACGTGGTGGACTCGAGCACGACCAGGGTGCCCGGCGTCAGGCAGGCGGCGACCATGTGTGCCGCGCTGCGCACCGCCGACAGGTCCGGCCCGTGATCGTCGCTGAGTGGCGTCGGCACGCAGACGATGATGACCGCGCTCTCGGCGAACGACGCCGGGTCCGTCGTCGCCCGGAAGCCGGCGTCGAGCATCTCGCCGAGATCGTCCTTGGAGATGTCGTCGATGTAGGATTTCCCGCTGTTCAGCATATCGACGCGATTGGCGTCGATATCCACTCCGATGACGCGCAGTCCGGCAGCGGCCGCCTCTTTCAGCAGAGGCAGACCCACATAGCCAAGACCAACAACTGCCAGATCGTACGACACGCGAGAACTCTCACCTGTTGGTTCCTCGGCTATAGAGGTTGGTGAGTAGTCCTGCTCGAACGACCGATGCGACCGGGCATCGTCCAATATCATGGAGGTAACCGACTCTTGTCCCATGACCGCCTCATTTCGACCAGACTTCTACCGTCCGCCGGTCCGCGTGCCCGCGACCGGGCCGCGTTCCGGCTGCGCCCGAGCTCCTTTCGGTGCGCCGGACCTGCCTATTGAGAGTCCGGCGGCCAAAGGGTCGACCTTCCTGGTCGATTGCCGGGTGCCAGCCCCTGGTGGACCTCGGACCATCTCGTACGCGCTTGCTGCTCGACTCGTTGGAACCAGTGACGGGAGAGCGCACAATTCGTGTCCGCTCTCCCGATAGGCTGAACGCGATCCCGCCCTTCCGCAGTTCCTTTATATTCGTAGCAGCAACGTACTCCGGCGGCGGTACCGCACTAGCGTTCTCCCGATTACTCAATAGATTCTGTGGAACTGCTCATCAGAACGGGGATTTACTACTGAGGAGATTTCCCCGAGAGGCGGCAGAAGTGCCATCGGATCCGGGCCGCGGAAGTCGCCGAACAGCGCAGCGCGCCGGCCGGTGTCGCATTGACGGTGGCCGGCGCGCAGAGGGCGCCGCGAAGGTAGGTGGCCCGTGCGGGCCGCATACCAGCTGCGATCAGGTCAGTGGGTCAGCTTCCTGCCCCGGATGACGTCGTTGATGACGAAGAAGTTGATGGTCGGGACGATGTCCAGCAGTCGCGTGATGGGGGTGTCGTACTTGCGGGCCATGTACTGGTAGTTGGCGACCGCGTCGGCGCCTTCGCCGTCCCGCGCGTGCGGCCAGTGCAGCGACACCGCGTCGCGGTTGAGGAACATGCGGGCCCCGTCGCGGTGCAGTCGGTAGCCGAGGTCGACGTCCTCGCCGCCCCAGGCGCGGAACGCGTCGTCGAACATGCCGACCCGCCGTAGCTGTTCCGTGCGCACCGAGGAGTTGAACGTCCAGTACATGAGCCAGGGTGCCGGCGCGTCGGAGAAGTCGTCGCCCTCCCGGATGAAGAAGTCCTCCCTGATGTCGGGGTGCAGGCCCTTCTCACGCCACTGCTCGATCGTGCCGTCCACATCGTTGACGTCGAGGTCGGCCAGGACCTCGTCGGCGTTCTCGTTGTTCAGGCTGTAGCCGAAGACGTACCCGCACAGGGCGATCGGTTCGCTGTAGGCCTCGTGGGTGGCGAGGTGCACGCGCAGGAGGCTGGAGTGCGCCATCACACCCGCGTCCATGAAGACGGTGATCTCGCCCTCGGCGTGGCTGATGCCGAGGTTGCGGGCCCCGGCGGCCCGGTAACCCTCGTCCTCCTGGAAGAAGTAGCGCAGGTTCATCTGGTCCATGTACTTCTTCACGACGTCCGCGGTGTCGTCCGACGATCCGTCGTCGACCACCAGCACCTCGTAGTCGTCGTGATCCAGGTCCTGGCGGACCAGGGACTCAAGGGTGAGCTGCAGAATGTCCGACCGGTTGTAGGTCGGGATTACGACGGACAGTTTCATGGCCTCTCCTCTTCTTGCGGGACATTTCGTGGAAGGCGAGCAGCGCGAACGCGGCGGCCGTCAGCAGGCCACCGAACAACGGGATGACGCGGACCCCGGCCGTCGCCAGCAGGCCCGCGCCGATGAACGAGCCGGCCGCGAGGCCGAAGTTGAACGCGACGCTGAGGCTGGCGGACGCCATGTCGGTGGTCGACGGGGCCACCTGCATGATTCGGTGCTGGATTCCCGCGATCAGCGAACTGAACGACATGCCCGCCACGGCGAGCAGAGGGATCGTCAATATCTTGCTCGAACCAACCCCGTAGAGGCCGAGCATCGCCGCGGTGATGAGCCCGAGCAGCCCCAGCACGACACCGAGTGGGAACCGGTCCAGGACCCGACCGACCGCCCACGTGCCGGCGACGCCGAACGAGCCCTGGACGAAGAGCAGCAGGCCGAGAGATGCCGCGGCGAACCCGCTCACGTCGAGGAGGAACACGGTCATGTAGGTGAACGCGCCCATGGCCCCGGTGACCGCGAGGATGGTGGCGACGAGGAGCACCACGAAACGCTGCCGGTCCGGCATCGGCCCCACGTCGCTCGCGCTCTGTTGCGGTGCGACGCTCGGCAGGAGCAGGGCGACCGCGATGCAGGTGACGAAGCCGAGGGCGGCCATCGCGACGAAGGCGGCCCGCCAGCCGGCCTGTCCGCCCAACCAGGTGCCCAGCGGTACGCCGAGGACCGGGCCGAGAGCGTTGCCTATCGACAGTCGCGCCACGATGCGGCCTCGGATGTTCTCGGGGAACATCGAGATCGCCACGGGGAACACCACCGCCCAGAAGACACCGTTGGTGATGGCGGACACCAGCCGGGCGGCGAGCAGCACCTCGTACGAGGTGGCGAGGGCTGACACCGCCGTCGCCGCGGCGAACACGCCGAGGGCGCCGGCGAGCAGCGGCCGTCGGGGTACTCGTCGAGTGACCCGGGTCAGCGGAAGCGCCACGATCATGACCACCACCGCGTACCCGGTCACCAGCAGACCGGTCTCCGACCTGGAGCGTCCCAGGTCCGGCGCGATCAGCGTGAGCAGACCGATCGGAAGCACTTCGGTGGTGACGTAACAGAAAGTGGCGGCGGACAACGCGGTGAGGGCATAGACCGCGCGTCGTTGGTGCACCATGGCTACCTCCCAATTCCTGGACAAGGTGTAGCAAGAAGTCGCCACGCAAGCGGTACACAACAGACACTCGTTCGTCTCGACGGCGCTACTCAACCGCAGGTCCGCTTGCGTGATACCGGCTAACCGGGTTTTGAAGGTAGCATATCCGGACCGCCATCCCTCGCCATGTCCACACTAGAGATGTTTGCGCACGTCAGCCGCGTGTCGGAGTGGCGCGGGCGATGCGGGCAAGCCGGCCGAGCTACTACCGCTAGGCGATTGACAGGAAGCTTTGCAGGTCCGACCGGGTCCGAGCGCAGGGTGCGGCGACCGGGGCCTCGCGGGCGGGCGTCAGTGAACAGTGCGGGCGAGGTCGGCCAGCACAACGGTCGTTGTGCCGCCCGCCGGCTCGCGACTCCGCCAGCGGCAGCTCGACGCACAACGGCGTGGGTGGCGGCTCAAACGGGTTCTGGGTGCCATTTACCGAGGTCTTGAGTGGAGCTCAGTCGGGTGCAGAGTACCGCCCCGCGAGTACGTTCATTCCTGGATAAGAAGGGAGGCACGCAATGCCTATCAACAATTTCGCCCTGCTCCGCGCGCAGGACATCGTGAAGAACGGGTGGGCCCACGAGCAACTACCCGTTTCCGTCAGTGACGGGTGGTATGAATTCGCGAAATTATGGGAGGACCTTCCAATCGACCCGTACGTCCAACCGAGCCACCGGACACGCCGATACCGCCGGTTGGGGCGGCTGCTGGGACGCGCCGGAGGTGCCCTGGAAACGCTGCCCGCCCAGCCGTTCTACCAGGCGACGGACGTGAACCGGGTCTACGGTGGGCAGGCCAGGCAGTTCGCGCCGATCACGCCGGAGGCGTACGAGAACGCAAACTTCCAAGCCGTCATCACACACGACCTGGGCTTTGTCAGCCGTGCCAGCGGAATTGACAGCGACTGGTTGATAACCGTCCACATGATCCGTGTGACGGCCGGCAGTGAAGGCACTTCGGCGCCCGCCCCGGAGGGGCGGCACAGCGACGGCCACGACTATGTGGCCATCCATCTGGTCGGCCGGCAGAATTGCGCCGGTGGCATCAGCCGTGTCTTCCGCAAGGGTGAGAGCGAGCCGTTGTTCGAGCACGCGATGGTGAATCCTATGGAAACCATTCTGCTCGACGATCGCGCAATGGAACACGAAGTAACCCCGATCGGACCCGAGGGTGCGACAGTCGCGACCCGCGACATGATGATCATCGATTTCGAGCGAGCCTAGTCTTCCGGAGGGATCCCATGTCCAATCTGACCACCGCACCGGTCTGCCTGGAGTGCGACACCGAGGTCGTCGTGTCGACCGAGGCGGAGCTGGGCGACATCCTGTCGTGCCGCGGCTGCGGCCAGGAACACGAGGTAGTCGAGGTCACGCCCGCGATCCGGCTCGACCGCGCACCGGAGATCGAGGAGGACTGGGGTGAGTGAGACGGCCGATGTGCTGGTCTCCGTGACCATGGTGCGCCCGGAGGAGCGGCTGCTCCTGGGGGCGCTCCGGGCGACCGGGCTGACCGCGCAGTCGGCGCTGCCCCGCCATACCGCCGCCATACTCAACAACGCCGCGCCGCGGCCCCGGATGGTGCTGCTGCGCAACGTGTCCCACCGGGAACTGGCCTCGATGGCGGCCCGGTTCGAGCACGCCGACATCGAGACGCTGAACACGCCGCACGCGGTGCGGCTGTGTCTCGCCAAGGATCTCCAGGCGATCGCCTTCGCCAACCACGACGTCCCGCACCCGACGACGCACGTCGCGTTCACCGTCGAGCAGGTTCGTGGCTACGTCGACGAGCTCGGCGGGGACGCTGTCGTCAAGCCGATCAGCGGCTCGTGGGGACGCGGGATCGTCCGCATCACCGACGAGGCGCAGTTCGACGCCTGGGCCGGCGGCCGGGAGGCGTTGGACCCGGCCGGCAAGGAGTTCCCCGTCGTGGTGCAGCAGTACGTGCCCAAGCCCGGCTTCAACGAGCGGGTGCACGTGGTGGGGGACCGTCCGATCGTGGCGTACCGCCAGGTGGGCGCCGGTCTGCGCACCAACACCCACCAGGGCGGCGCCGTGGAGCCCATCCCGATCTCGGACCGCGCCCGCGAACTGTGCGCCCGGGTCGTGGCGTGCTTCGGCCCCGGGTTCTACGGCGTCGACCTGGCCGAGTCCAGGGAGACCGGCGAGATGTACGTGCTGGAGGTCAACACCAACCCGGACTTCGCCCAGTCCTCGAAGATCCACGGCGTCGACATCGCCGGCCACGTCGCCGCGTACGTGCGGGACGCGGTGTTCGCACGGGCGGGGGTGGCGGCGTGAGCGAGCACATCAGCGCCGCCGTCCTCGGCGGCAGCGGGTTCATCGGAGCCGAGCTGATCCGGCTGCTGGCCGCCCACCCCCGGGTGGTGCCGACGTTCGTGTCCTCGGCCCGGCACGCCGGTCAGCGCGTCGGGCAGGTCGTGCCGGGGTTGCGCAACACGTCGATCGGCGGGCACCACATGCGCAAGCTCGACGAGATGCCGGACGTGGACGTCGCGTTCGCCTGCCTGCCCAACGGCGTACTGCCGTCAGTGCTCGACGACGTGGCCAACCGCGCCAAGGTCGTGATCAACCTGGCTGGCGACTACCGGCTGCGCCAGACGGACCAGGTCGAGCGCCACTATCCCGCGTCGGCTGGCGGCTGGCGCCAGCCCATCCCCTACTACATCCCAGAGTTCGCGCCCACCCCGACAGAGCCGGTGCTCAACCTGCCGGGCTGCATGGCGGCGGCCACCATCTACGCGCTCTACCCGCTGTTCAAGGCGGACCTGGCGGCGGAGGACGTGGTGGTGGACGCCAAGTCGGGGTCGAGCGGCAGCGGCACCGGCAGTGTCGAGCATCCGGCCGTACGCGACGGGAACGTCCGGGTGCACAAGCTGCACGGTCACCGGCACTCCCCCGAGGTGCGCCAGGCCCTCACCGACCTGACCGGTCGGGCTCCGGACCTGCAGTTCTCCACCTTCAGCCTGCCGGTCGCGCGCGGCGTCATGGTCTCGGCGTACGGGCGGCTGAAGCCCGGTGCGGGGGAGAGCGACGTGCGCCGGGCGTTCGCCCGGGCGTACGCCGACGCGCCCTTCGTGCGGGTGGCGGCCGGGCGGTCCCCGATGGGGATGCCGATGCTCAAGACGGTCGTGGGCGCCAACGTCGCCGAGGTCGCGGCGGTGGTGTCCGGTGACCGCTGGGTGGTGGTGTCCGCCCTGGACAACCTCATCAAGGGCGGCGCCGGCCAGGCGGTGCAGGCGATGAACCGAATCCACGGAATGGACGAACGGCTAGGACTCCCGGAGGCCGGCGGATGGCCGTGATGAATAACGAGGCGTTGGCGGGGATCTTCCCCTACCGGCCGCTGTACGTGGTCAAGGTGGGCAGTTCGAGCCTGCGGCACGCCTCCGTCTACGACGACCTGGCCGCGCTGAGCGCGGGCGGTGCCCGACTGTTGCTGGTCGCTGGCGGCGCGGCCGACATCGCTGACTACTACGCCGGTATCGAGCGCCCGATGCGGATGCTGCGACTGGCCTCCGGCGACGAGGTGCGGTACTGCCCGCCCGACGAGATGCCGCACATCGTCGCCGCGTACGAACAGCTGACCCTGCCCCGGATCCGGGAGAACCTGGGCCAGCGTGAGTTGACGGTGTTCGCCGCGACGGCCACGCCGGAGGGGCTGGTCACGGGCACCCCGAACCGGCCCCTGCGGGTGGTCGAGGGCGACCGGCAGCGGCTGGTCCGCGACCACCGCGCCGGCGCGGTCTCCGCGGTGGACGTGGCGCGGCTGCTGTCCCTGCTGGACACCTTCGACGTGGTCTGCGTGTCACCGCCGGTGACCGCGAGCGACGGCGGCGCGCCGATCAACGTCGATGCCGACGTGCTCGCCGCCGAGGTGGCGAACGCGCTCGACGCCGATCACCTGCGCCTGGTGACCGGCACCCCGGGCCTGCTCGCCGACCCGTCCGACCGCACCAGCACCCTGCCGCACCTGTGCAGTGGTGAGGGAATGACGTACGCGAGCGGACGGATGCGGCAGAAGGTCCGGGCGGCGGAGCTGGCCCTGAAGGGGACCGCTGACGTCGCCATCACCGGCCCGCACACCGCAAACACCCACGGCGGTACCCGGTTCTGGCGGGCCGCCGCACCGGAGCCGGACCTGGACCTGCTGACCCGCATGGTGGAGATCTCCTCGGTCTCCGGCGGCGAACGGGAACTGGCGCTGTACCTGCTGAAGTGGCTGACCGAGAAGGGCGTGCACGCGGTCATCGACCCAGCCGGCAACCTGGTCGCCACGCGCGGCAGCGGGCCACGCCGGCTGCTGATGCTCGGCCACCTGGACACCGTCCCCTACCGCTGGCCGGTGGCCTGGGACGGTGCCGCGCTGACCGGCCGGGGCTGCGTGGACGCCAAGGCCAGCCTGGCCGTGTTCCTGCAGACGCTCGTGGAGTTCGAACCACCCGAGGGTGTCACGGTGCGGGTGGTCGGCACCGTGGAGGAGGAGCGGACGGCGTCCGGTTCGCTCTACGCGCGTGACCACTACCCGGCGGACGCGGTCATCATCGGCGAGCCCAGCGGCGCCGGTGCGGTGACCATCGGCTACCACGGCGTCTGCAAGGTGCGGATGGATGTCGCCCGGACCACCGGTCACACGGCGGGCAAGGAACGGCGGACCGCCGCCAGTTCCCTCGTCGACCTCATCGGCGAGGTCGAGGCCGAGGTCGGCAAGTGCAGTCCGGAAGCGTTGTTCGCGGTGCTCGATCTGGCCTCGGGCGGCTCCGGTGGCACGCAGACCGCCTCGGCGGTGCTGGATGTCCGGGTCCCGCCGGGAACCGAACTGGACAGCATGCTGTCCGTCTTCGAGGACGGTGAGCTGCTGCTCGCCACGCCGCCGGTGAGCACACCCCGGACCGATCCGCTGGTACGGGCGTTCACCCGAGCGCTGCGCGCGGCGACCGGTGACGCTCCACGGCTGCTCGCGAAGAAGGGGAGCAGCGACATGAACACGCTCGCCACCAGGTGGCGCGGCGTTCCGATGGTGGCGTACGGGCCGGGAGATGCTCACCTGGACCACACGCCCGACGAGCGGCTGTCAGCCGACGAGTACCGGCGGGCGCGGACGGTGTTGTCCGCCGCCGTACGGGATTGGTGTGTGCGGTGATGGACGAGATCGATCTGCTTCGGGAACAGGCCAGCCGGGCTCGCCGGCTGGTGGTCGACATGGCGGCCAGCGGGGTCGGGTGTCACCTCGGCGGCAGCCTCTCGGTGGTGGACATCCTGGTCGCCGCGTATGCCGTCGCCCGGTCCGAGCCGGGCACGGAGGTCGTCCTCAGCAAGGGCCACGCGGCGGCCGCCCTCTACGCGGTGCTGCACGAGGTCGGCGTCATCGAGGAGAACCCGGCGCCCCGGTACGGCCGCGCCGGGTCGCCCTACACCGGACATCCCGGCCCGAAGGTGCCCGGCGTCCGGTTCCCCACCGGCAGTCTCGGCCACGGGCTCGCGTACGCGGTCGGCTGGGCCCTCTCCCGACGGTTGCTGAACCGGCCGGGCGGGGCCATCGCGGTGGTCGGTGACGGCGAGTTGCAGGAGGGCCTGGTCTGGGAGGCGCTACAGGTGGCCCAGGCCAAGCGGGTCGGCGGGCTCACCGTGGTGGTGGACCTCAACGGTGGCCAGAACGACGGTTACGTCTCCGACATCTCGCCGCTGACCGACCTGCCGGCCCGGCTGGCCGCGTTCGGGTTCGAGGTGGCCGAGGTGGACGGGCACGACATCGAGAAGTTGGTGCGGACGATGGCGCCGACCGACCGGCCGCTCGCGGTGCTGGCCACCACGGTGAAGGGCAAGGGCGTGCCGGCCACCGAGGGCAAGGCCGGCTCGCACTACGTGAAGATCAGTCCCGCGCGGGCGCGGCAGTGGAAGGCGGCGATCCGGTGATGACGGCCACGGTGTCCGCGCGGGAGGCGTACCGGCTCGAGCTGACCGAGCTGGCCGCGGACGACCCGCGCATTGTGTGCCTGGAGGCGGATCTCGGCGGCCCCAAGCACTGTTTCCAGGACCGGTTTCCCGACCGGTTCCTGAACCTCGGTATCGCCGAGGCGTCCGCGGTGGACATCGCGGTGGGCCTCGCCTCCGCCGGGCTGCGGCCGTTCGTCAGCACGTTCGCCACGTTCGCGGCGTTCCGCGCGGGGGAGAGTGTCAAGCTCGGCCTCGGGTACCTCGGGGCCCCCGTGGTCCTGGTCAGCCCGTACGGCGGGGTGTCCGGCGCGTGGTTCGGGCCGACCCACCACTGCCTGGAGGACCTCGCGGTGATGCAGAGCCTGCCGGGTGTGCGGATCGCCGTACCCGCCGGTGAGGCCGAGACCCGCGAGGCGATCCGGGCCGCCGCCGACGGCGACTGGCCGTGCTACGTGCGGCTGGGCCGCAACGAGGTGTTCGACGCGTCGTTCGCCCCGGCCGGCCGGGGCGCTGTCACCTGGTTGAACCCGATGGGTGGTGACACCTGCGTCGTATCCATCGGGGAGAAGCCGACGGCACTGTGCCAGGCCGCCACCGAGCAGCAGCCGGACCTCGGCCACGCGCACCTGTGCTGGGTGGACGAGGAAAGCCTGACGCTCGCCCTGCCGCAGCTGGCCGACGCGCGACGGCTGGTCGTCGTCGAGGAGCACCGCGCTGCCGGCAGCGTGGCCTCCACCCTCGCGCTGCTGCTGCCCGACCGCGAGGTGCTGAGTGTGAACGCCGGCGCCGACTGGCCGGCCGAGGGCGGCAACCACGACGAGACACTCGCCGCGTTGGGGCTCACGACATCAGCGGTTCTCAGCGCTGTCCTGAAGGGGAAATGATGACCACCACGATGCAACCCAGCGCCAGCGCGCTGGAAGTGACCCGACAGACGCTTGCGGACCCCACGCTCGCCCGACGCAGCCCGGGTGAGGAATTCGCCATGTCGGTTGCCCGGGTGCAGAACGGCGACGACGTGGTGGTGCCGATCCGGGCACACCTGACCGCCTCGTTCCCGCTGTTCAAGAGCCGCCCGCGCTACACCGTGCGGCACCTGTTGAAGGTGGCCTCGGTCTCCGATCAGACGCTCGCCTACGTACGCGAGGCTCCGAAGAGCGAGTACGCGAACGCGGGCACGGCGTACGCCAGCACCCCGGAGGCCACCTTCGAGCCCACCGTCGAGTACGCCGAGCTGACCGAGCTGAGCGTGTCCGTGCCCCTGCCCGCCGACCTGCGGCACGAGCCCGCGTTGCTCGCCGCGTTCATCGACTACCGGGTGCTGGTCCGGATGGGCGTGGTGGAGAACCAGGCCCTGCTGCACGGCACCGCCGACGGTCGGATCGCGGGGCTGCTCAAGCTGCCCGAGATGCGCAGGTCGACCATTGGCGGCGACCTCGGTGCGGCGTTGACCGCCGCGGCGGGGGCGGTCGAGGAGACCGGTGGTTCCTGCGACGGCATCGTCGTGCACCCCGCCCACTACTGGGACCTGGTCCGCGACGGGCTGCTCGGCCGACTCGCCGAGGCCGGAATCAAGGTCTCGCGTACCCGGATGATGCCGCGCGGTCAGGCGCTGCTCGGGGATTTCCGGGCCGCCGTGACGCTGCTCGACCCCAGCCGGTCGTCGCTGACGCTGCACGGCGACGTCGTGGAGGCCCGCACCTCCGTGGGCCTGGCCGTGCACCTGCCCCAGCACTTCCTCCTGTTGACGGACGGTCAGCGATGAAGGTCATCTACATCACCGGCTGGCTGCGCAGCGGCAGCACCATCCTCGGCAACGTCCTCAACGAGCTGCCCGGCGTGCTGCACGCCGGCGAACTGCACTACCTGTGGAAGAACGGCCTGCTGGACAGCGGCACGAACTCGCTGTGCGGGTGCGGCGAGCAGATCCGGCAGTGCACGCTGTGGTCGTCGGTGATCGCCACGTTCGGCGACGCCGAGCCCACCAAGCTCGCCCGCCAGATGATGTCGTCGCAGCAGGCCGGCCTGCGGACCCGGCACACCCGCGCCCGCCTGGCCAGCACGCCCCCGCACGTCACCCAGGTCCTGGACCGCACCGTCGCCGTCTACCGGGAGCTGGCGCGGCGGGGCGCGGAGCGGGCGGTGGTGGACAGCTCCAAGTACCCGGCCGAGGCGGCCGCCCTGCTGCGACGCTCCGATGTGGACGTACGGGTGCTGCACATCGTCCGTGACCCGCGGGCCACCACCTACTCGTACCAGCGCGGCAAGCGGTACATCGAGCCGATGAGCCCGGCCCAGAGCACGGCGAACTGGGTGGGCTTCAACGTGGCCTCCGAGTACGTCGGCCGGGCCGCGGCGGGCCGCTATCTCCGAATCCGACACGAGGACCTGACCCGGCAGCCCCGTGAGGTGCTGGCCGATGTGCTGCGTTTCGCGGGGCTCGACGACGAGCCACCGGTGACCGAGGAGGGCAAGGTGACCCTCGGCACCAACCACACGGTCACCGGCAACCCGGATCGGCTCGGTCAGGGCACCGTGTTGATCCGGCCGGACGACCGTTGGCGTACGGAGCTGCCGGCGCTGCCCACCGCCACGACCACGGCGCTCGCCCTGCCCCTGCTACGCCGCTACGGGTATCCGACGCTGGCGCGAAAGGTGGCGTGATGGATCTCGGACTGTCCGGGCGGACGGCGTTGGTGGCCGCCGCCAGCAGCGGCCTCGGGCTGGCGGTCGCTCGCGCGTTGGCGGCCGAGGGCGCGAACGTGTCCATCGCGGCCCGCGACCCGCAGCGACTGGCCGCGGCGCACAAGCTGGTCGACGAGGCCGGTCCTGGGCGGGTGCTCTCCGTCGAGGTGGACGTCCGTGACGACGCGGACGTGACGCGCTGGGTGAACCAGACGGCCGAGGAGTTCGGCGCGCTGCACGTCGTGGTCACCAACTCGCCCGGCGTGCCGCACGGCCAGGCCGACACGTTCACAGTGGACGACTATCGGCAGGGCGTCGAGGGGTCGTTGCTGCCCCACATCTCGATCACGTTGGCGGCCCTGCCGCACCTGCGCCGGGCCGGTTGGGGACGGATCCTGCTGATCACCTCGGAGGCCGTACGTCAACCGCTGCCCGGCACCGCGATGTCCGCGACCGCCCGGTTGGGCGTGCTCGGCTTCGCCAAGGGTGTGGTCCACGCGGTCGGCGCCAGCGGCATCACGGTGAACGTGCTGGCCCCCGGCGTACATCAGACGCCGGCCTTCGACGGGTTCGTGGCGGCGCGGTCCGCCATCGACGGCGAGGCCGCGCTCAAGGAGATCATCGCCGAGGTGCCGCTCGGCCGGGTCGGGCAGCCGGCGGACTTCGGTGCGCTCGCCGCCTTCCTCGCCAGCGAGCAGGCGGGCTTCGTGACCGGCACGGTGCTGCTGGTCGACGGCGGAAACACGCGAGGTGTCACATGAGTCTGGAAATGCTGGAAGCAGAGTCGATCCACATCATCCGCGAGGTGGCCTCCGAGTTCGAGCGGCCGGCGCTGCTCTTCTCCGGCGGCAAGGACTCGATCGTCATGCTCCGCCTGGCGGAGAAGGCGTTCCGGCCGGCGCCGATGCCGTTCGCGTTGGTCCACGTCGACACCGGGCACAACTTCCCGGAGGTCCTCGACTACCGCGACAAGCGCGTCGCCGAGCTGGGCGTGCGGCTGATCGTGGCCTCGGTGCAGGACTCGATCGACTCCGGGCGGGTGGTCGAGCCGACCGGACGCCGGGCCAGCCGCAACCGGTTGCAGACCACCACGCTGCTGGACATCATCGCCGAGCACCGCTTTGACGTGGCGTTCGGCGGAGCCCGACGCGACGAGGAGAAGGCCCGGGCCAAGGAGCGCATCTTCTCCTTCCGCGACGAGATCGGCCAGTGGGACCCGAGAAACCAGCGCCCGGAGCTGTGGAACCTGTTCAACACCCGCATCCGGCCGGGCGAGCACATCCGGGTCTTCCCGCTGTCCAACTGGACGGAACTCGACGTCTGGCGCTACATCGCCCGCGACGAGCTCGACGTGCCGCCGATCTATTTCGCGCACCGGCGGCGGGTGTTCGAGCGGGACGGCATGCTGCTGGCGGAGAACCCGTACCAAGCGCCGGACCCCACTGAGGTGGTGTCCGAGGAGACCGTGCGGTACCGGACGGTCGGTGACATGACCTGCACGGGGGCGGTCCTCTCCGGCGCGCGGACGGTCGCCGACATCATCCAGGAGGTGGCGACCACCAGGATCACCGAACGCGGCGCGACCCGGGCGGACGACCGGACCAGCGAGGCCGCCATGGAGGACCGCAAGCGGGAAGGGTACTTCTGATCATGGACATCCTCCGGTTCGCCACCGCCGGCTCGGTGGACGACGGCAAGAGCACACTCATCGGACGGCTGCTCTACGACTCCAAGTCCACCTTCACCGACCGGCTCGCCGCGGTCGAGGACGTCAGCCGTCGGCGTGGCGACGAGTACACCAACCTCGCACTGCTGATGGACGGCCTGCGGGCGGAACGTGAGCAGGGCATCACCATCGACGTGGCGTACGGCTACTTCGCCACGCCCAAGCGCAAGTTCATCCTCGCCGACACCCCCGGCCACGCCCAGTACACCCGGAACATGGTGACCGGCGCCTCCACGGCGGACCTGGCCATCGTCCTGGTGGACGCCACGAAGGGCATGGTCGAGCAGAGCCGGCGGCACACGTTCCTGCTCGGCCTGCTGGGCGTGCCGCACCTGGTGGTCTGCGTCAACAAGATGGATCTGGTCGGGTATGACCAGGGCGTTTTCGACAGTATTCGGGCGGAGTTCTCGGCGTTCACCACGAGGATGGCCACGCGGGACGTCACCTTCGTGCCGATCAGCGCGCTGCACGGGGACAACGTGGTGAGTCGCTCGACCGAGATGCCCTGGTACGAAGGCACCTCGCTGCTGCATCACCTGGAGAACGTGCACATCGCCTCGGACCGCAACCTGGTCGACGTCCGCTTCCCGGTGCAGTACGTGATCCGCCCGCAGTCCAGTGCCTGCCCCGACTACCGCGGTTACGCCGGTCAGGTCGCCGGCGGGGTGCTGCGCCCCGGTGACGAGGTCATGCACCTGCCCTCCGGGCTGACCACCCGGGTCGCCGCCATCGACGGTCCGGACGGGCCGGTCGATGAGGCCACGCCGCCGATGTCGGTGGTGCTGCGGCTCGCCGACGACCTGGACGTGTCCCGTGGGGACATGATCTGCCGGCCGCACAACGCGCCGGCCGTGGTCCAGGACATCGACGCCATGGTGGTCTGGATGAACGAACGGGCGCTCCGGCCGCCGGCTCGGCTGCTGCTCAAGCACACCACCCGGACCGTGCGCGCGGTCATCCGGGATCTGCAGTACCGGCTCGACGTCAACACACTGCGGCGCGATCCCGATCCCACCGAGTTGCGGTGCAACGAGATCAGCCGGCTCCAGCTGCGGGTGACCCAGCCCCTGTTGTGTGACCCGTACTCCCGCAATCGGCTCACCGGCTCCTTCATCCTCATCGACGAGGAGACGAATCACACGGTGGGCGCCGGCGTCATCAACTGACGCCCGACACATCGTCCGAGCCCGCGGCCGGCTCCGGTCACCTGAGCGGCGGCTCAGTCTCAGGTCTGCGGCCGGGTGAGCAGCACGCTCAGCGCGCCGAGCTCCCCCCGGTTGGTGATGCCGAGCTTGCGGTAGACCCGGTGCAGGTGGTTCTCCACCGTCCGCACCGACAGCACGAGGGTTCGGGCGATCTCGCGGCTGGACAGCCCTCCGGCGGCGAGCTCGGCGATCTCACCCTCGCGGGGCGTGAGGCGTGGCGGCGCCAGCGCTGACAACGCGGGCGAGCGGGGGATCTCGTCGCAGTGGCGCATGAACATGAGGGCGCGGGCGGCGGCGGTGGACGCCATGGCCAGACGGCCATCGGACCGGTGCCGCTCGGACTCCTCGGCGGCGGCCTCCGCGGCCAGCAGCGGGCTACCCATTTCGGCGAAGTCGGCGGAGGCCTTCGCGAGCGCCGCCGCGTCGCCCTCCGCCATCGCCCGGGCGTGCAGGGCGTAGGACTTCCCGAGGAGTCGCCCGGACTGGCCCGCGAGCGTCCGCAGCCGGTCGGCGGCTGGTCGCGGAGCGCCCAGGCGCGCCGCGTCGTGCAGGGCCAGCGTCTCGAAACCTGCCGAACCCCGGTCCCGGGCCAGTCGCGCGGTCCACTGCGCGTGCGCGGCGGCGTCGCCGTGCCGGGCACCGATGACCCAGGCACGGTTGAGTTCCGTCCAGGGGCTCAGCAGCCGCAGGGACACCCCGTCCAAGCGGTCGGCCTCGGCCAACGTGCTGGCCGCGGCGTCGGGTTCGCCGGTCAGCGCGTAGCTGTGCGCGAGCAGCCCCAGCAACACCGCCAGCATGTTGTTCGACCTCTGCTCACGGGCGATCGAGATGCCCTCACGGCACCAGGACGCCTGGTCCCGCAGCTGCCCCCGCATCCGGGCGACCAGGCCGCGCAGCAGGCACGACACCAGGGTCGCGAACTGCCACCGGTTGGCGAGCGCCCGTTCGTAGCTGATGCGGGCCCGCTCCTCCGCATCGGCGAACTGCGCGGTCCACAGCATGCCGTGGACGGTGCCCAGGTCGGCGAGAACGGAGAGCCACGGTGCCTCGTCCGGCCACTCGCCGGCCAGCAGGTCGAGTCCCTCGTGTGGGCGGCCGGAGAAGACCATGGCCAGGCCGGCGGCCACCTGGGCTTCCGGCTCGTCCGGCGCCCCGGCGGCGAACTCCAGGGCATCCTTCGGGGCGTCCGAGAGAGCACGCAGCAGCGCCTGCCGGGCGACCAGCCGCCGACGGGCGACCGGGTCGACGACCTCGTCGACCGCCGCCGCCAGCAGCGCCTCGGCGGGCCCCTGCCGGTCGAGTCCGAAGTAGAGGTTGAACGCGCGCACCATGGCGACCCGGGCCCGGTCGAAGTCGCAGTCCAGCCGACCGAGACCGGACAGCGCGGACTCGGCTTCCGCCGGGCGGCCGGCGAACAGCAGGCCGTAGCCGAGCGGTTCGATCACCGCCGTCCCCCGACCGGCGGCCAGCTCGCGCTGGGCCAGCTGCCCGGCGAGCTCGAAATCCAGTGCCGACCGTGCGGCCCTGGCGGCGACCGCAGTGTTCTCCGGGGACGGCCGCTGGCCACAGGCCAGCTGCCACCGTACGGTCCGCGCGAGGTCGACCGGATCGTGGCTGCTCGCCTCCATCAGGCTGGCGCACTGACCGAGCCACCGTCGCGCGCGCAGACGCGGCGTGACGGCACGCAGGACATCTCCATAGATCGGGTACGTCAGGCGGGCGAGGTCCTGGCCACCGCTTCGCTCGATAGTGATGAGACCGTGCGCTTCCGCTGCTTCGAGCACGTCAGCGGAGACCAGCTCGCCGAGCACGTTCGGGCCGATCGGCTCGGTGACGGCGAGCAGCTCCATGGCGGAACGGCATTCCGGCGACACCGCCGCGAGCCGCTCGTCGATCAGCCCGGTGAGCCAGGACGGGATGGCGAACGGGCCACGGAGCATCCACATGCCGTTCTCGGTCACCAGCCGGTTCGCCTCCAACTGAGCGGTCAGCAGCTCGCGTACCAGCAACGCGTTGCCCGCGGTGGCCTCCCAGAACCGCTGAACCAGAGCACCTTCCACCTGGCCGGACAGCGCCTCACCGAGGATCTGGTGGACGTCGTCGCGGCTGAGCGGGCCAACCTCGATCCACTCGGCCAGCCCGTCGGTCCACAGGTCCGCGATCGGGCGCGGCAGCCGCCGGTCGGGACGCACCGCGGCGAGGAGGAAGAGTTCGCCGCGCCGGGCGAGCTGCACCGCCAGCGCGGCGGATGCCTCGTCCAGCAGGGGAGCGTCGTCCACGAGAAGCGTCAGACGGCGCTTGCCGGCCGGCTTGAGCAGTGCCTCGGCCGCGACCCGGAGCGCGTCGCCCGTGAACGGTGAGCGGAGCAGCCCGGACGGTAGGTGTTCGGCGAGCGCGCCGAACGGGACGTTGGCGGTCGCCACGGTGGTGACGGCCCGGATGACGTGGTGTCGCGCCGGGTCCGCCCGGTGGGCGGCCTCGGTCTGCAGCCGGCTCTTGCCCACGCCTTCCGGGCCGATCAACGCGATGCCGGCGGATCCGCGCCGGTCGGTCGCTGCGCAGATGCGCCGCAGCTCTGAGTGCCGGCCAGCGAAAACATCTCGGAGGCGGTCCCTGATCGTTACCTCGGTGGAATCCACCACCCCACTGTCTTATTGGTCGCTATCGATCGGCTTTCGTCAAACCATCACCCGGGCGGCCTATCGACGAACCGCGAGGCCAGCGCGCTCCTGAGTACCGAATGCGGCCCCTGTGTATCGAGCAGCCGGACCGGTTGAGTACTTCGTCGCGATAACCCGGTAGCGATGAGCAAGCCTTTCCCGCAGAGGTTTCCCAGTATCGTCGCCACTGCCGGCAAGCCCGACCAGAATCAGCTCTCGTGAATTGGGGCGATAATGTCGTATCTGAAGCCGACCGATCCTGCCGTACTGGCGAAGGCCGTCGCTGACAACCTCGTCGTCGCGGCCGACCCCGACGCACCCGCCTCGGGCCTCTACTACTGGGAGATCTCCCGGCCCTGGCGGGACAAGGTCGTCGACGCGGTCCGGACGTGTGGGGCCGACGCGATCCGCACGCTGGGTGAGAGCCTGCTGGCCGACCCGACGGACCACCGACGGTACTGGGCGCTGCACGCGGCGCTGGCGGAGCGGCACGGCCGCGACTCCGCCATCGACAACATCATGCACCTGGGCTGGCGTGCGGAGTGCAACTCGCGTCTGGGCCACGTGCTGAACGAGGACTACACCAGCGACGCCGTCCCGGTGACGGTGGAGGAGATGGCCGCGTTCGACCCGGGGCCGCGGCTGCCCGACGGCGCCGCGCCGGAGGTCCTCGTGGTGATCCCGTTCCACAGCCGGCTGGAGGGCGGCGGCGAGCGGCTGCGCAACCTCCTGGCGTGCCTGCGGTCGCTGCGTGACCAGTCGTTGCCGCGCGAGCAGTATCAGGTGACGGTCGTGGAGAGTGACGAGCAGTCCCGCTGGCGTGACGTGATCAGCCGCTTCGCCGACAACTACATCTTCGCCCCCAAGAGTGGGGTGTTCAACAAGTCCTGGGCGATGAACGTCGGCGTCGCGAACACGCCCGGAGACACCGAGATCATCTGCCACATGGACGCCGACGTGCTGGCCGACCGTGACTTCCTGGCGCGCAACGTCGACCGCATGCGCGAACCCGGCACGATGGGGCACCTGCCGTACCGGGACATGGTGGCGATGGACTACCCCGCCACCTGGCGGGCGATCCGCGAGCGGCTGCACGGCGGCGCGGCGGCGCCCGACCCGCGGCGGCTGCGCGCCTTCACGCTGCGCCGTGGCCCGGGGCTGTGCTTCTTCGCCCGTGCCGAGCTGTACTACCGGACCGGCGGCATGGACGAGCGCTTCCAGGGCTGGGGCGGCGAGGACATCGAGTTCAACTACCGCTTCGGTTTCGACGCGGCGTACGACGCCTTCGACGAGCCGCTGCTGCACATGCGGCACCCGTCCTACTCCGAGCTTCGCGGTGACGGCAAGTTGATCAACGCGCACCTCGTGCCGGGCAGTTGGCAGCCGACCCGGCCGATCGGTCAGCTCGACCAGTTCGCCCCGGCCAGCGTCTAACGTTCGGAGGACGGCGTGACCACAGAGACAAGTACGGCGGTCCGGCGACTCCAACCCGCCGGACCGCACGACGACAGGACCATGCTCGACCATCTCCGGGAGGCCGTGGCCCGGCATCCGCAGCGGTCGGCGGTGATCTGCTGGCACGCCGACGGCCGGGCGACCGAACGGCTGACCTACGCACAGTTGGGTGCGACGGTCGAGCGGTTGGCGGCCGGGCTGGCGAAGCTCGGCGTCCGCCGCGGCGAGGTGGTGACGCTGCAACTGCCCAACTCGTGGCAGCTCGTCGCCCTCGCCCTCGCCTGCGCGCGGATCGGCGCCGTCGCCGGTCCGGTGGCGCCGATCATGCGTCGGCGTGAGCTGGAATTCATGACCCGGCTCACCGAGAGTCCGGTGTACGTGGGGGCGGCCTCCTACCGTGGCTTCTCGTACGACGAGATGAGCGCGGAGGTGGCGGCGGCGGTGCCCTCCCTCCGCCATCGCGTCCTCATCGGTGAGCCGAGCACTCCGGGTGCCCTCGACTTCGACGCCGACCTGCTCAACCGGGCCTGGGAAGACGACGTGCCGCCCGGTGAGCTGGACGGCCGCGAAGCCGGCCCCGACGACCTGGCCCAGGTCATGTTCACCTCCGGCACCACCGGTGAGCCGAAGGGCGTCATGCACAGTCACCGGACGCTCTACGCGATCAACCAACGGCAGATCGAGGTGCTGGGGCTGACCAGCGACGAGGTGACGGCGATGGGCTCGCCCACCACCCTGCAGGGTGGATACACCTGGAACTTCGTCATGCCGCTGCTGCTGGGCGCGAGCGCGGTGCAACTGGACACCTGGGATCCGGCGCTGATGCTGCGGATCTTCGAGGCGGAGCGGGTGACGTTCTTCTACGGCGCGCCGACGTTCCTCAGCGACCTGATCCACGAGCAGCGACGCAGTGGGCGGGACGTCGGCGCCCTCAAGGCGTTCGGCACCGGCAGCGCGCCGGTGCCACCGGTCCTCGTGGAGGAGGCGCGGGAGGTCCTCGGCTGCCGCGTCTACGCCGTCTGGGGCATGACGGAGAACGGCTGCGTCACTGTCACCCGCCCGGAGGACCCACCGATGCGGGCCGCGGAGAGCGACGGCACACCGGTGCCCGGCATGGAGATCCGCATCGTCGACGAGAAGACCGGCAGACCTGTCGAGAAGGGTGAGGTCGGGCGGCTCCAGGTACGGGGCGACAACCAGTGCCTGGGCTACTACCGCCGTCCGAACCTGTACCGCCAGTCGCTGACACCCGACGGGTGGTTCGACACCGGCGACCTGGCGCGCGACGACGGACACGGCGGCATCCGCATGGTCGGCCGCCTGAAGGACGTCATCGTCCGGGGAGCCGAGAAGGTGCCAGTGGTCGAGGTGGAGGCAGCGCTGCTGCGCCACCCGGCGATCCGGGAGGCGGCCGTCGTCGGTTATCCGGACCCACGGCTCGGGGAACGGGCGTGCGCGGTCATCGTGCCGGACGGCGAGGCGCCCTCCCTCGACGAATTGCGTGCCCATCTCACCGAGCTGGGCATGGCCAAGCCGTATTGGCCGGAGCGGATCAGTGCGGTTGACGAACTGCCGAAGACGCCGTCGGGAAAGGTCCAGAAGTTCGTTCTGCGGGAACGATTGAAGGCGACGTGATGGATTTCTCTCTTACTGCTGATCAGCGCGCGCTGGCCGAACGGGTGCGCACCTTCACCGAGAAGCGAATAACGCCGTTCTATCAGGACAGCGACCGGCAGGGACAGTTCCGCCCCGATCTGCTGCCCGAGTTGGCCGCCGAGGGCCTGTTCGCCCTGCGCGTCCCGGTCGAGTACGGCGGGCTGGGGTTGGACGCGGTCAGCACCGGCGTCGCCCTGGAGGAGCTGGCCCGCGGCGACCTCACCGCGTGCTACCCGGTGCTGAACGCCGCCCTGGTGGCCGGCATCATCACCGCCAACGGGACCCCGGAGCAACGCGCGCGCTGGCTGCCGGCGATCGCTCGCGGGGACGCCGTGGTGGCGTTCTGCATGACCGAGCCCAGCCACGGGACCGACGCGGCCGCCGTCAAGCTGCGAGCCGAGCCGAACGGTCCGCACGACTGGCGGCTCGTCGGCGAGAAGACCTCGATCATGCTGGGGGCGTACGCCACCCACGGGATGATCTTTGCCCGTACCAGCGACGCGCCACGTGCCCGTGGGGTCACCGCCTTCTACGCCCGGTTGGACGACCAGCACGTCGTGCGGTCAACCCTGCGTGACCTGGGCAGCCGGTCCGGCGGCCGATCAACTCTGGTCTTCGACGGCCTGCCGGTCCAGGTGTCGGACGTGGTCGGCGAAACCGGACTCGGCTTCGCCCAGGGCATGCGCGGCTTCGACTACTCGCGGGCGCTCATCGCGCTCATGGCGGTGAGCGTGGCACAGGCCGCGCTGGACGACGCCATCTCGCACGCTCAGCACCGGCGGGCGTTCGAGAAGCCGCTCGGCCAGTTCCAGGGCATCGCCTTCCCGCTCGCGGAGTGCGCCACCTATCTGCACGCGGCCCGGCTCGTCGCGTACGAGGCGCTGTGGCGCAACGACGCCGGGCTGGAGCACCGTCTGGCGGCGAACATGGCCAAGTGGTGGGCGCCGAAGGTGGCCGTCGAGGCGACGCACCAGGCGTTGCTGACGCTCGGTCACTTCGGTTACAGCGAGGAGCAGCCGATCGCCCAGCGGCTCCGGGACCTGATCGGCACGCAGCTCGCCGACGGCACCGCCAACGCCACCAAGCTGGTGGTCGCACGGGAACTGCTCGGGCGGGAGTACGCGCCATGAGAACCTTCCCGTCCTATGTGGCCGGCAAGGACGTCGAGTCGGACCGGCACGTCTACGGCATCTCGGCGCGCGCGGCGCTGGAGGACACCTTCGGTGCGTTGAGCCTGAAGCGGCGGCTGGAGGCCGGTGAGTCCGGTGCCGAGGACGACCCGCGCGTTGTCGGACGATGCGCGTTGGCCGACCCGCAGACCGTCCAGCAGGCGTTGGCCGCGGCGGCCGCCGCCCAGCCGGAGTGGGGCAGGACGCCGCTGCGTACCCGGCTGCGTCTGGGCGAGGCGATCCGCCGGCGGCTCGTCGCGACCCGCGAGGAGTTCGTGGAGCTGATGGTCGCCGAGGGGCGGCCGCGCACCCCGTCGTACGCCGAGATCGACGGGTTGCTGCACATCTTCAGCGAGCAGACCCTCTCGTGGTGCGCCGAGCTGCTGCACCGCGAGTTCTCACACGACGGCAGGCGGATCGTGGTGCGCCGCCGTCCGGACGGGGTCGTCTGCGTGGCGCCGCCGCAGAACGCGCCGCACTCGAACGCCATCTACGGCGCTGCCGCCCTGCTCTCCGGCAACACCGTGGTGATCCGGGCGCCGCGCAGTCTGCCGCTGGGCGTGATGTACGCGATCCGGGAGATCATCGCCCCGGCCCTCGACGAGGTGGGTGCGCCACCGGGCACCGTCAACGTCGTGTGCGGACCGCCGATGCTCGACGACTGGCTGGCCAGCCCGCACGTCAACGACATCATCTACTTCGGCGGCAGCGAGAAGGGGCTGGCCTTCCAGAACGACTGCATCGCCGCCGGCAAGAAGCCCATCCTGGAGCTGGCCGGCAACGACTGCGCAGTGGTCTGGCGGGATGCTGATCTCGATGTGGCGGTCCGCGCGCTGACCGAGGCGTTCAACGCCTCGGGGCAGATCTGCAACGTGCCCAACCAGGTCGTGGCGCATCCGGCGATCGCCGACGAGCTGCTTGACCGGCTCCGGGTCGCCGCCGGGCAGATCCGACCCGGCTACCCCGACGACGAGGGCGTGGAGCTCACCCCGGTTCTGGCCCAGCGGAGCTTCTTCGCGGTGCTCGAGGAGGCACTGGCCGGTGGAGCCCAGCTGGTGTGCGGCGGACGCCAGCTGGAGGTGGACGGGTCGCCGTCCGACACCGGCTACTTCCTGGAACCGACTGTGGTGCGCGTCGACGGCCTGGCGCGCAGCCGCGAGCTGTCGGTGGTCCGCGCCGAGACGTTCTTCCCGCTGCTACCGGTGGTGGTTCCCGAGCCGGGCCGCAGTGACGACGCGCTGCTCGAGGATGTGCTCGACTTCGTCAACACCAACGCGTACGGCCTGCGCAACTCGTTCTGGTCGGCTGACGAAGCGGTGGTGGAGCGCTTCGTGGGTGGCGTGACCAACGGCGGCGTCATCAAGGTGAACGACGAATCGCACTCCGGCTTCTTCCCGTACCTGCCCTCGCACGGCGGCACCGGCCTCACCGGCGGCGTCTTCGGCGAAGCCAGCTACATGATGATCCGGACGACGCATCTGCAGGCGGTCTCACTGAGGAGCGGCTCATGAGGACGATTCGGGTGACAGCCGGAAGCGCGGTGTCGGCGGATGCCGCGTTCGATCGGATCAGGCAGTTCGACGATGAGTGGACGGTGCCGTTCCGCGATGGGGCGATTCACTGGCGGCAGCGGTCCGAGCCGGCACCGAGCGAGCGCCGTATCTCGTTCACCCAGACCGATGGCGATTTCCGCAGCCTGTCCGGCGTGTGGCGGACAATCCCCGCGGCCGAGGGCTGTGAGGTGCTCTTCGAGCTGACGTACGACGTCGGGGTGCCGATATATGACCGGATCCTCGACCCGCTGATCGAACGGGTGCTGTCGAGGGCTGTCCGGAGGGCGGTCTCTGACCTCTAGGCGTGTCCCGCGCAGCATGAAGGTGGTCCCTCGAATCGGTTTCCGACTCGAGGGACCACCTCTCGTTGTGGGCGCCCGGCCCAAGTCGTCAGCCCCAGTTGGTATCACGGCTCATAATCTCGCTCCCCCTTCGATCTCGGCTACGGACCGAGTCCACCAGCGTCCGCTGTCGACCTGATATCTGATGGCTGTCGATCCGTCCTCGATGCGCTTAGCGCAAGATGGCGAAAGCGCTTGCCGACTTGATAGCGGGATGAAAGCGGTCAGCTGTAAGCTCACGCGAGCCGCTGCCATAAATGGAGGGACTTGGATGTCAAATGATTGGTGTTCGCATTATTGATGGCGCGTCGGGCCGACCTGTCCCGGGCGTGCTGGTGCGGCTGCACAGCCGCGATGATCGAGGCTGGGCACCATTGATGTCCGGGTTCACGGCAAATGACGGCCGGCTGCCGGCGCTGGAGGAGCTTCAGGTGAAGCGCGGCGCCCATCAGCTCACGTTCGATCCCTCCAGTTACTTCGCCGGCCTCGGGACTGTCGCGGAATACCGCGACTTCTCGGTGTCCATCCAGGTACGCGAGATCGAGCTCGACCTGCGGATGGCCGTATACCTCAACGCTGCGGGTTTCGCCGTCTACGGAGAACGTGCATAACGCGCCGGCGGGAGCGGGCTGAGCGGGTCATCAGTGGATGGTGTGCGTGGTCTGGCGCCGCCGGCGGGATGGCGCGGTGTCTGCGCCGCATGGTTGCCCCTGGGCCCGACGGTGCTGGATCAGCGTCGACCGGGCGTTTTCCGCGCGCTGACCCGCCGTCCCGGTTGCGAGGGAGAGCGGCGGGGGCGACCCCGAGAAAAGCTTGGCGGCCGCGAGCCCTCGGCCTCGCGGGACTTCGCCGCCCCACTCACGATCGCCGAGCGAGCCCCGGCGTGACGCGCCCGCCGTCGTCTGCTCGCTCGGAACTGCGCGCGCCATCGGGTGCACGTTGACTTCACGCCCGTCGGGCTGGTACGGCCCGCATGACCCGTCGAATCACGGTGTCGTACGTTCACCTGCGCCTGGCCAACACGTCATCTCATAGACGCTCTGAAACATCGGCGATCCCGAATCTCGCCTGGTGCCCGCCTGCATGCTTCGCTACCATGTAAAACGTTCTCCTATGCGGGGCGTCAAACGATCATCCGGCCGGCTCCGGGGGGTGCCGTTGGGCTGGCGATGTGTCGTTGTCGACGGGGAGGAAGCTTGTCGACGGGGAGGAAATTTGCAGGTTTTCCGCATACTTGGACCTTTGCACGTTGTGAACGCAAGCATCACCGCCTCCCGGCAGCAGACAGTGCTCGCCATGCTGCTACTGGAGGCCAATAATGTGGTCCCGCTCGGCCGGCTTATCGAGGCGGTATGGGAGGAATCGCCGCCATCGACAGCCAAAAGTCAGATTCAGATCTGTATATCGGCGGTACGACGTGCGCTCCGAGGCACCGGTCTCGACGATCGGATCGTCACCAACCCGGCCGGCTACCAGATCAGAATCGCCGAGGGTGAGCTGGACCTGCACATCTTCAACGACCTTCTGAGCGAAGCCCGCACGGCGCTGCGGGAGCAACGGCTGGAAGATGCCGCGTCGGGTTTTCGGCAGGCCCTGGCGCTGTACCGCGGGGCTCCGCTCAGCGGCGTGGACAGCCGGCTGGTCGAGGCGGCGGCAACCCGGATCGCCGAGCGACGGCTCGCCGTCGTCGAGGACTGCCTCGAACTGGAGCTGCACCTCGGCCGGCATCGCGAGACCATTGACGAACTGATGGCGCTCGTCACCGAGCACCCGCTGCGGGAACGGCTGTGGCAACAGCTGATCACCGCGCTCTACCGGGCCGGCCGGCAGGCGGAGGCGCTGGCGGCATACCGGTCGGCGCGGCAGGCCTCGATCGACGACCTCGGGTTGGAGCCGAGTGAGCCGCTCCGGCTGTTGGAGCGGGCCATCCTCAACGGAGACCTCGAGCCCGGCCCGGCAGTGGAGCAGGAATGGCCGAATCCGATCGAGCCGGCGCCCCCGGTGCCCCGAATGGCTCCGGCCGACATACCTGACTTCACCGGGTACGGCGAGCTCGTGACCGAGTTGGGCGACTTCTTGCGCTATGGCAGCGGTCATTCCGACCACGACTCCGTGCCGGTCCTGACCATCACCGGCCGCGGGGGTGCGGGAAAGACGACCCTCGCCGTGCACCTGGCCCACGAGTTGGCCGGCGAATTCTCGGACGGGCTGCTGTTCACCCGGTTGGGTCCGGAGCGGTCACACAGCGGCGGTGTTTCCCAGATCCTCGACGGTTTTCTCCGCGCGCTCGGCATGCCCGGGTCCTCGATACCCGAAGGGCTTGAGGCGCGCGCGGCGACCTTTCGGAGCCAGATCGCCGCGTCCCGGGTGCTGATCGTCCTGGACGACGTCGTCGACGAGCGACAGGTCTACCCGCTCCTGCCGGGCAGCCCCAGCTGCGGTGTGATCGTGACCAGTCGGCGCCGCCTGGCCGGCATCCCCGGCTCCCGGCTCGTCGAGGTGAGCGCACTCGAACAGCGCGACGCCGTCGAACTGCTGACCCGGATGGTTGGCTCCGAACGGGCCTCCGCCGAACCGCGCGAGGCCCTACGCCTGGTCGAGCTGTGCGGTCGGTTGCCGCTGGCGCTGCGGATCGCGGCCGCGAGGCTGATCGCCCGTCCGCACTGGCGGATGGCGCAGCTGACCGAGCGACTTGAGGACGAGGGCCGGCGTCTGGACGAGCTGGCGCACGGCGGCCTGGATGTGCGAACCAACATCGCGATCAGCTACGAGGGCCTCGACGAGCAGGCGCAACGGCTGTTGCGGCGGCTCGGCCTGCTCGAGACCCACGACTTCCCGAGCTGGACCGCGGCGCCGCTGCTCGACATCGACGTGGCCACCGCGTCCGACACGCTCGACGCGCTGGTGGACGCGCAGCTGCTGGAGGTCGTGGGTGGATTCGGCGTCGATACCCGCTACCGGCTGCACGACCTGGTTCGGGTCTACGCCCGTGAGCGGCTCGCGGCCGAGGAGACCGCGCCGGTCCGGCTGGAGGCCGCTCGGCGTCTCCTCGGTGCGTGGCTGTTCCTCGCCGACGAGGCGCACCGCATCCTGTACGGCGGCGACTACACCGTGATTCACAGCAGGGCGGAGCGTTGGAGTCTGCCACGACACCTCGTCCACGACCTCCTGCGCGATCCGCTGATGTGGTTCGAGAACGAACGAGCCGCCGCGGTGGCCGCGGTGGGTCAGGCATCCCAGGCCGGTGCTCCCGACTACTGCTGGGACCTGGCGATCACCATGGTGGCGCTCTTCGAGACCGGCAGCTACCTCGACGACTGGCGAGCGACGCACGAAATCGCCCTGCTCACCGCGCGGCAGGCTGACGACCGACTCGGCACTGCCGCGATGCTGTACTCGCTGGGCGCGGTGGACATCGTCGAGCAGCGCTTCGACGACGCGCGCGCCCGGCTGACCCAGGCGCTTGAGGTGTTTGACGAGATCGGCGAGGCGCGCGGCCGCGCCCTCGCCCTGCGGCACCTGGCCTTCCTCGACCGGGTGCACGGTGACCTCGATCAAGCGTGGGCGCGCTACAGCGAGGCACTTGCCGCGTTGCATCCGCTCGGGGACGCGGCGGGCACCGCGCACATCCTCAGCGGCATGGCGCGCATCAAGCTGGAATGGAGCGAGCGCGGCTCCGCCGCCGAGCTGCTGGCTGAGGCGCTGCGGAAGGTGACCGAGGTCAACAGCACCCGTGTCCAGGCGATGGTGCTGCATCGGCTGGGTGAACTGCACTTCGAGGACGGCGACCTGACCCGGGCCGAGGAAGAGCTGACCAAGGCCCTGAAGCTGGTACGCGGCGGCCACGACCGGGCAGGCGAGGCGCACGTGCTGCACGGGCTCGGTCTCGTGAAACTGCGGCAACACCAGCATCACCAGGCGGCGGTGACACTGAACCACGGGTACGCGATCGCCCGCCGAAACGGCGACCGGCTCGCCACCGCGCGATTCTGCCTGGCGCTCGCGCGGGTGCACCGGGCTCGACGGGACTACTCCTCCGCACTGGAGTGGGCCTCCCAGGCGCTCGGGATCTTCGACCAGTTCCACGCACTGCTGGGTCGCCTGGAGGCCGACGAGCTACTCGGGCAGATTCGCGACGAGGCGGCCGGCCGGCACGACGTGCGCGAACAAGCTGTTCTTCCGCCCGCTGTCTGAGGTAGCGCCAGTCCGTCGCAACGGTAGGCGTGCGGGCCCGTTGAGTGCTGGTCGAGCCGCGTGCAGAGTACCCGGCCGACAGTACGTTCATCCCACCGGAGAGTGGGCTCAGCCGTCGCAGCATTGACGCGGCGGTGCGATAAGGCTCCGCGTAGCCGAGGTCCAACCCACTTTCGACAGGGATTGGAGGTTCCCGTGTCGCAATCCAGCAGATTCCGACGAGCCTTGGTGACCGGCGGTGGAGGATTTCTCGGCTCGTACGTCTGCGAGCAGCTCCTCTCCGCCGGCGTGGAGGTGATTGGCGTCGACAATTTCTCCACCGGGCACCGTAGCTATATCGAGCACCTGATGAGCCGACCGGGTTTCACGCTCGTGGAGGCGGATGTCTCCGAGGAATTCGACACGCCGGGATCGGTCGACCTGGTGATGCACCTGGCGTCGCCGGCGTCGATTCCCGAATTCTATCGGCTGCCGATCGAGACCATGCTCGTCGGTAGCTACGGCACCCACAACGCGCTGCGCATCGCCCACCGATGCGGAGCCCGCTTCGTGCTGGCCTCCACCTCGGAGGTGTACGGCGACCCGCTGAAGCATCCGCAGGACGAAGAGTACTGGGGCAACGTCAACCCGATCGGCGCGCGATCCGTCTACGACGAGGCGAAGCGGTTCGCCGAGGCATTCACCACTGCCTACGGCAAGAAGCACGACGTGAGCGTGGGTATCGCGCGCATCTTCAACAGCTACGGCCCGCGGATGCGCCCGGACGGTCGGGTGATCTCCGGCTTCATCGCCCAGGCCCTCGACGGCGTCCCCCTGACGATCCACGGCGACGGCAACCAGACGCGTTCGCCCTGCTACGCCGAGGACACCGCGCGAGGCCTGTTGGCGATCGCGGAGAGCGACTACGGGCAACCGGTGAACATCGGCAACGTCCACGAGGTCACCATCCGTGACCTGGCTCAGATGATCCTCGAGGTGACGGGCAGCCGGTCACCGCTGAAGTTCATCGAGGCCGACGAGGACGACCCTCGGCAGCGCTGCCCCGACATCACTCGAGCCGAGCGGGAACTGGGCTGGCGGCCACAGGTCGCCCTCAAGGAAGGCCTACGGCGGACGGCAGCGGCCGCCAGTAAACCATCAGCGGACTGGAATTAGGAGGCACAGTGCTTACGATCTCCGTGCTGGGCTGCGGGTATCTCGGTGTCACACACGCCGCCGGTATGGCCGAGTTGGGGCACCAGGTCATCGGGATTGACATCGACCCGGAAAAGATCGCCGCGCTGGCGGACGGCCGAGTGCCGTTCTTCGAGCCTGGGCTGGACGAGCTGATCACCCGCAATCTCGCCGAGGGGCGTCTGCGGTTCAGCACCGCGTACGAGGACGCCGCGAGCGCCGACGTGCACTTCATCTGCGTGGGCACGCCGCAGCGCAGTGACACCAGCGCAGCCGACCTCAGCCACCTGCACGCGGCCATCGAGGGTCTGGCACCGTCGCTGGCGGACGGGTGCCTGGTCGTCGGCAAGTCCACAGTGCCGGTCGGCACCGCGGCTCACCTGGCCGAGATGCTCCGCGTTCTGGCGCCCGACCGCGAGAAGGTGGCGGTCGCCTGGAACCCGGAGTTCCTGCGCGAGGGTACGGCGGTGGCCGACACCCTGCGCCCGGACCGCCTCGTGCTCGGCGTGGCCGACACGTCCGCCGAGGCGGTGCTCCGCGAGGTCTACGCGCCGCTGATCGAGGCGGGCGTCCCGGTGGTGGTGGCCGATCTGCCCACCGCCGAAGTCATCAAGACCGCCGCCAACTCCTTCATGGCCACGAAGATCTCCTTCATCAACGCGATCGCCGAGTTCTGCGACGCGAGCGGCGCCGACGTCACAGTCGTCGCCGAAGCGCTCGGACGCGACCCGCGTATCGGCGAGCAGTTCCTCAAGGCCGGCCTCGGCTTCGGCGGCGGCTGCATCTCGAAGGACATCCGGGCCTTCCGGGCCCGCGCCCACGACCTCGGCGTCGGCCACGCCCTGGCCTTCCTGGCCGAGGTCGACGCGGTGAACCTGCGGTGCCGCGACCGGGTGGTGGAGTTGCTCCGCAAGCAGTGCGGCGGCGGGTTCAGCGGACGGCGGGTGGCGGTGCTCGGCGCAGCCTTCAAGCCCAACACCGACGACATCCGCGACTCGCCCGCGCTGTACGTGGCTGAGTTGATCAGCCGTGAGGGCGGTGTCGCCGCTGTCTACGACCCGCGGGCGATGGGGAACGCGCGGCGTGCCTTCCCCCACCTGACCTACACCACCAGCCCGCTGGACGCGGCCCGCGGCGCCGACGCGGTGGCCCTGTTGACCGACTGGCAGGAGTTCGCCACCCTCGACCCACGGGTGCTGGGCAAGGAGGTCAAGAGCCGCAACATCGTGGACGGGCGGCACCTGCTCAACGCCGAGGAGTGGCAGCAGGCCGGGTGGCAGTACGTCGCGCCTGGCCGCCCCGCACTGCAGAACTGACGGTGCCGCGTCACGGACGTGCCTGACGGCGTCGAGTTGCTGAACCAGGAACCCGTCGCCGTCGGCATGTCCCACCGCGCCATTGGCGCGGACGCCGTTGACCCGAGTCATCGTGGTAGCCGCCGGTGGCTACCACGATGCGTCAGTATGCGAGCATCGGCCAATCTCAGGCTCCGACAGCGGTGCAGCTCGCCCTTTTTCCGTTCCGCGGAGGCGTATGACCGGCGCGCTTTTCGAGTAGCGCAACGGGTTGACGTGGAGGACGCCCGAACATATAGCTTTCCCGCCATGAGGACTGTGGAATTGGGGCGTACGGGTGAGCAGGTCAGTCAGATTGCTCTCGGGTGCATGCTGATGGGAACGCTCACCGACGAGGCGTCGTCGGTGGAGATGCTGGACCGCTATCTCGATGCCGGGGGCAATTTCGTCGACACCGCCAACTGCTATGCGTGGTGGCCGTCACCGGGCAACACCGGTGGCGAGAGTGAGGAGTTGATAGGCCGCTGGCTCGCCCGCGGCGGTCGACGCGACAAGGTCTTTCTCGCCACCAAGTGCGGTGCGCGGTTGGCCGATCCGGAAGAGGCGCGTGGCAAGACGTGGGAAGAGGTCCAGGCCCGTTTCGAGGGTGCCGGCGCCGACACCGTACGCCGGGGCATCGACGACAGCCTGCGGCGGCTCGGCACCGACCACGTCGACCTGTTCTACGTGCACGTCGACGACCGGTCGACGCCGCTGGAGGAGACGCTGGCCGCCCTGGCGGAGATCGTCCGCGCCGGCAAGGCCCGGTACGTCGGCTGGAGCAACGTGCGCACCTGGCGGCTGGAACGCATCCGGCAGCTCTGTGACCGCCATGGTTGGCCCGCGCCGGTAGCGGTGCAGCAACAACACAGCTACCTCCGTCGCCGCGCCGGGCTCGACCACAAGTCCATCGTCGACGACGAGCAGCTCGACTACCTGCGGACGCACGACGACCTGACGTTGGTCGCGTACTCGCCGATCCTCAAGGGGGTCTACGACGATCCGGCGAAGCGGCGGAACCACGACATCATGGATCCGTACCAGGGTCCGGATGCCGAGGCGCGGCTCACGGCTCTCACCGCGCTCGCCGCCGAGCTGGGGGTCAAGCCCAACCAGTTGGTGCTCGCGTGGCTGATGCACCAGATGTCGCCGAGCATCGTGCCGCTGATCGGGCCGCGCACCCTCGACCAGTACGCGGCTGCCATGTCGGCGATCGACGTCAAGCTCGACGCGGCACACGTCGAGCGGCTCGACACCGCCGGCGCCCATGCCGCGTGATCGGGGCAGTGGCGTAGGCGTTCGCTCACCGCACTGGTCATGTGCCGATCGCCTGCGCCGCCCGCTGCGGTCCGACCGGATGACGGCGGGGGTCTCGCCGCCGTCACCGGCCCCGGGCCGAGCCGCAGCATAACCTCCTTCGAGGGTTTAGGTGGTAGCCTTGTCGGCATGCCACTCGACGTGTGTCAGCTGCCGTTGGTCGGCGGGCACCCTGTGCTCGATCTGGTCAACACACTCGAGCGAGGGGGCGAGTCGCCGCACGACTTCCTGTCCGACAGCTCCGCCTTGCTGCGCTGGTCGGGTCGGGTGGGCCTGATCAGCGACGCGGAGGCTGACCAGGTTGCTCAGGCGTGGCGCGACGAGCCCGCGGCGGCGCATGCCGGATTGGCCGCCGTGCGAGACATCCGCGAAGGGCTGCACCTCGTGCTGCTTGCGGCGATCATCGACCCGGACGGTGGTACGCCGGGTGACCCCATCGCGGCCGGTGCCGCACTCGTCGCCCTGCACCAGCGCTGGTCCGGCGCGGCCGCCCGAGCGCGATTCGTGCTCGAACCGTCACGGGTGCGGCTGGCGTACGGCACGGTGCCGGCCATGTTGGTGCCCGACCGGATCGCCGAGGCCGCCTTCGACGTCATGCTGACGGCCGACCTGACCCGGGTGCGCCGCTGCCAGGTGCTCGAAGGTGGCTGTGGCTGGCTGTTCCTCGATCAGAGCCGCAACGGTTCCCGCCGCTGGTGCCGGATGGCCGACTGCGGCAACGCGGTGAAGGCGCGACGGCTCACCGAGCGTCGCCGCGCCGCCCGACCCCCACGCTCGTAGGCTGGCGGCCTGCTGCACCGGGCGCCCCGGTGGATGTCAGGCCGACACGCCATCCTCGACAGACCGTCGCGAGCCCCCACGGAGAAGCGGCTCGTGATGACTCCACAGCCACTGCAGATACTGCTGCAGCTCCTCAAGCGTCGCGATCCACCCCTGGTCCGCGTACGTCAGCATGCGCTTCACCTCCCCGGGCACGAGGTCGTAGGCGGTGGCGCCGGTTTCCGGGACCAGCCGGTCCGGGGGCACCGCCACCGGCACCGGAATGATGGGAAGGCGAACGCCTGACTCGGTGAACGCTTTGAGGAGCGTGAGGTAGGCGCGGGGCAGGTGGTAGGGAGAGACGGCGAGCGCCAGGCTCGTGATGCCGTGGGCCTTGACCTGGTCGACGATCCACGCGGCCTGGAGGGCGGTGTTGGGAGCCGGCTCGGCCTGGACGTGAACTCCACCGACGCGACGGAGGCCGAGGCTGCGCAGGTAACCGAGTGTGATGTCGACGTAGGTCTTCTCGGTCGGGTTGCCGTTGGCCACCAGGAGGTAGCGGAGATCGAGGTTCGTCTCCCAGCTGCGGATCGCGTGGGTGAAGCGCCATTCCTCGCCCTGGCCAGTGGCGATCACGAGCGCATCGACGTGGTCGGCGGCTGACGGCGGGAGAGCCAGAATCATCGTGAGGGCTTTCGTCACGGCCAGGAACTGGCCGGCCGTGAAGCCCGCGAGGTCGTCTTCCCTTGCGATCCGAGGAGTCGTGCTGCTCGGGCTCATCAAATCCCTCGGCCTCATCCTGTAGTTCGAACCATGGACTCTACTCGGTATTGAGTAGATCCATTTCAACACGTAGGTGGTGCTGGCCGCCGACATCCGCACTGGCCGCGTCGAACCCGCACCCAGCGGGGTGAGCGGACACGGGGCGGGGGGCGGTCATCGTCGGCACCCGTCACAGGTGGGCACCGCAGCCGACCGCCCCCGGTGGCGAGGCCAGGGTTCGCGTGCTCAGGATGTGGTGCTGGGCTGGGCAAACAGGGGCCCAGGGGAGGTGGGTGAACGTCTGCCACTCCCTGCCACCCCAGGTGACCCCCCAGGTCGCTAGACTTGGCCCTCGCGCCCCCGTAGCTCAGGGGATAGAGCATCGGTTTCCTAAACCGTGTGTCGCAGGTTCGAATCCTGCCGGGGGCACCTCGAAGGTCAGCCGAAACGTCACTCGACCTGCTCGTTCGCATGCTGTTCGCTGGGAACAGGTGTGCGGGCGTCGATAGGTCGCAGTCCGGCTCGCGCAGCGTGGGCGAGCACCGTCAGAGTGGGTCGAGGCGGCTACGGAGCAGGCAGAACTCGTTGCCCTCCGGATCGGCGAGCACGTGCCACGACGCATCGGCCGGCTGACCGATGTCGACGGGTACGGCCCCGGCGGCCAGGAGGCGCTCAAGCTCGGCGGCCTGGTCGCGGTCGGTGGGGTTGACGTCGATGTGCAGCCGGGCGTGCCCGCTCTTCGGATCGTCGTTGCGGATGAGGAAGATCGTCGGCTGCGGGCCGCCGAACCCTTCGCGCGGGCCTATCTCGATGTAGACGCCCTCTTCGCGATCGAGTTCGACGAAGTCCAGGACCTCGGACCAGAACCGCGCCAGCACCTCGAGGTCGCGGCACTTGAGCACGATCTCACCGATACGGCATGCCATTGACGACACCTACTCTCAGCATGGGAGTTGCCGGGGCGGCCGCACGAGGATCTCACGGGCTCCCTGCAGTACGAACAAGATCGCGATCGTACCGGCTGAGGTGGGCGGGCTCGAACTGGTTCCGGGGCTTCGCCTGGCCGGGTGGCCAGGCGCGGGCCCAGGTCGAATCCTGCCGGGACAGGTCCTGTCGATCAGAGCGTCGGCAGTTGTTCGGCTCGGGTGATCACGTGGTCGATGAGGCCGTACACCCGGGCCTGCTGGGCGGTGAACCAACGGTCCCGGTCCCAGTCGCGCTGGATCTCGTCGAGCGTGCGTCCACTGTGCTGGGCGATCAGCTCCTGCATCGTCCGCTTCACGTGCAGCATGTTCTCCGCCTGGATGGTGATGTCCGAGGCGGTTCCGCCCATCCCGCCGGACGGCTGGTGCATCATGATCCGCGAGTGCGGCAGCGCGTACCGCTTGCCGGCCGCGCCCGCACAGAGCAGGAACTGCCCCATCGACCCGGCGAACCCGAGCGCCAGCGTCGCCACGTCGTTGCGGACGTAGCGCATCGTGTCGTAGACCGCCATTCCCGCGCTCACCGAACCGCCCGGCGAGTTGATGTAGAGGTAGATGTCCCGGTCGGCGTCCTCGGCGGCGAGCAGCAGGATCTGCGCGCAAATCTGGTTGGCCGACTCCTCCGTCACCTCGGTGCCGAGGAAGACGATCCGCTCCCGCAGCAGCCGCTCGAACACGTGATCACCAAAGGTCGGTTGCCCACCATCCAGCATCTGTACGCCGTACCTCATCATGTGCCGTCGCCTCCCACGGTGCCGGCGGGCGGTGGTGACCGCCCGGTGGACCGGCCCCTTCAGCGTGCGCACGACGGCGGTGGCTGACCCAGTCATTCTGCCGGCGGCAGATCCGCCGACGGCAGAACCCGCGCGGCCTACGCGGCGGTCAGCTGCCGCAGGCCCAGCCGGGTCCGCGCGTCGTCGGCCAGGGCGGGGGTACGCGGACCGGGGCGAAGGCCACCAGCGGACGCTTTTTCGGGAACGCTGAGGGTCGGATCGCTCGCCATCGGCTCGCGGTGCAGGACGAACCCACTGACACGGGGACCCACCAGCAGGGTGGCGTTGCCGATCTCCCGCCGGGTCGCATCGACCCGTTCCAGGTGGGTGAGCGCGGCGCGCGGCGCGGCCGGGAGGCGGGGCTCGACTCGGCGCATGTCGTCGCGGGCCTCGCCGAGCAGGTCGGCGAGGCTGATGCCGAGCGCTCGGCAGATCGCCGCCAGCACCTCCGACGAGGCCTCTTTGCGGCCCCGCTCCACCTCTGAGAGGTAGGGCACTGAGACGTCGGCCGACGCGGCCACCTCGCGCAGTGTGCGGCCCTGACGCTGGCGGTGGCGGCGCAACACCCCACCGATCACTCGTCGCAGTAACGACATGCGGGCCTCACTCTCGCGGTCGTCGTCCGGGAACACCCCCATCATGCCCGCTGCCGGACCCGACGGTTGCCCGTGCGGGCCCGCGCCGCCGCACGGCGCGGGCCCGACACGTCACCGACCCAGGTGGGTGCGCCAGCTGGCCGGCTCGGGCACCAGCGTGACCGTCGGGAACAGTGCCCTGGTGCCGCCGGTGGGCAGCAGGGCACTGTCGTCGATCGTCACGTTCGCCCCGTTCACGTCGTAGACGGTCAGCGACTCGTTGCCGTTCTGTCCGCCGAACCGTGCCGGGTGTCCGGCGACGGTGGTGTTCGGTGCGACGTACCTGTTGTCGGTGGGATCGGTGATGTTGCGGTAGCGGGAGACGCTCACCGTCATCGTGCGAGCCCGCTGCTGGCCAGGATCGCCGGTGCTCGACCGTGGTGCCCAGGTGGTCGACGCGTACCAGTCGTTCGGCTCGTCCAGCGACTCCTGCACGTCGACCGTGATCACCTGTAGCGATTCGGGTACACCCGCCACCGAGGCCGGCATCGGGGTCGGCTCGTCGCCGAACCGCAGCGCCCTGGCCACCTGGGCCGCGGTGCTCCGGACGTCGGCTCCCACGCCCACCACCTTGAGCTGTGCCCAGCCGTCCGGGGCGTACCGCCAGCGCAGGATCGCCTCCGGCTGCTCGGCCCCGCTGTAGGAGGCGAAGGTGCTGGTGCCGCCGTTCAGTTCCGGGCCGGGCGTGGTCTTGCCGGGCTGTGCCGGTTCGCCGCTGTCCCGCTGTGGGGCCGGAGGTTGCAGCCCCTTCGGATAGAGGGTGACAGCGACGCCCTTCCACTGGCCACTGCCGGGGGCGTTGGACGCGCTGAGGTACACGCCCTGACCGGAGAGCAGCAGTCCGGCCTGGTATTGGAGATTTCGCAGCCCGTCCGGCAGCCAGCCGAACCGGACGTACACCCGCTGGGGGTCGACCGTGGTGAGCGCGGCCGGTAGCCCGGTCCGGCCCTCGCCGGCCGCGGTGCCCACCGGTGCGGGGGCCGGCGACCGGTCCGGGGTCAGCAGGTCGGGGACGGTGAGCCCGCCGACGGTCAGCGCCACCGCCAGCAGCGCGGCGCCGGCTCCGTGGGCGAGGCGGCGTTGCCGCCGTGCGGTGCGCATCGCCCGCCGCACGTCCAGCACCTCGGAGGGCCGCTCGGCCGATTCGATCTCGGTCAGCATCAGGTCGCCAATGTGGCGGTCGTCGAGCATCGTCGCTCCTCTCAGTTGCCGGTCAGGGTGGGGGTGAGCAGGGTGCGCAGGGTGGCCAGGCCCTTGGCGGTCTGGCTCTTCACCGTCCCCGTCGAGCAGCCCATGGCCTGGGCGGTCTCCTCGACGCTGAGGTCCTGGAAGTACCGCAGCACCAGCACCGCGCGTTGCCGTGGCGGTACCTGGCGCAGCGCGCCCACCACCGTGATCCGGTCGCTCGGGTCGGGAAAAGCGGTGGACGCGTCGGGCAGCGCGCCGCCGAGGCGGACCCGCGCCCACCGCAACCGCCGTTCGTCGATCAGCCGCCGCAGCAGCATGGTGCGCACCAGCGCGTCCAGGTGGTCGGCCTGGCGGGCCTTGGGCCAGTTTCGGTACAGCTCGGTGAGCACCCGTTGCAGGATGTCGTCGCCCCGGTCCCAGTCCCCGCACATCAGGTAGGCGGTGCGTCGCCACTGCGCCATCCGGGACCGGACGTACTCGGTGTATTCGTCGTCGGCCTTGGTTCGCCGTCCGCCGCTCGTCGTCACGAGGGTCGCGCCCCCTCCGTCTGCCGGCCTGCACCGGGTCGTCGTTGTCGTCCGGTAGTCGGGTGCGGGCGGGCCGCGGGTTGTCCGCTGCGACCCCGACGTGCGGGCGCCGGTGTACCCGCTATGTTGTGGGCGTGCAGGCGACGGCGGGGGAGCAGGTTCGACGGTGATCCATTTTCCCGCGCAGCGTCGGGGCCCGCTGAGCGCGCTGAGCCTCCGGCTCGCCGCCGCCCTGGGCCTGGTCTTCGCCGTGGTCGCCGCGGTCTACCTCGGCCGGGAGGGCTACCGCGATGTCAATGAGGACGGCCTCACCCTCCTGGACTGCTTCTACTACGCGGTGGTGTCGCTCTCGACCACCGGCTACGGGGACATCACCCCGGCTGCGCCGTCGGCCCGGCTGGTCAACGTCCTCTTCATCACCCCGGCCCGAGTGATCTTCCTTATCATCCTGGTCGGTACCACCCTGGAAGTTCTGACCGAGCAGTACCGGACCGGCCGTCGCCTGTCGCGGTGGAGGAGAGCCGTGAAGGACCACGTCATCATCTGCGGCTACGGCACCAAGGGGCGCAGCGCGGTCTCCGCGCTGATGGAGAACGGTCTGGACCGCTCGCGGATCGTGGTGGTGGAGCGCAGCGCCGCCGCCCTGCGGCAGGCCACCTCCGCCGGGCTGGTGGCGATCGAGGGCTCGGCGACCCGGTCGTCGGTGCTGAACGAGGCACACGTCAAGAGCGCCAAGGCCGTGATCATCGCGACCGACAGCGACGACGCGTCGGTGCTGGTCGCGCTGACGGTACGGCAGCTCACCGCCGGGCAGGTCCGGATCATCGCGGCGGCTCGGGAGGCGGAGAACGCCCCGCTGCTCAAGCAGAGCGGTGCGCACCACGTGATCGTCTCCTCGGCCACGGCGGGCCGGCTGCTCGGCCTGTCCACCTCGGCGCCGCCGCTGATCGACGTGGTGGAGGACTTGCTCACCCCCGGCCAGGGCATGGCGCTGGCGATGCGTTCCGCCGAGCGGGACGAGGTGGGCCGTTCACCGCGTGAGCTGGACTCGCTGGTGATCGCCCTGGTGCGGCGTGGCAAGGTGGTCACCCTGGCCGACCGGGCCGGAGCGGTGATCGAGACCGGCGACATGCTGGTGCACGTACGCGACGACCGCCCGCAGTCGGCCACTACCGCCTGATCGTGGCACCGCTGTTGGCCGGTGTGACCGCCCCGCCGTCGGCGTGACCGCTGCTGGACAGCCGCGCCGCTGAGGTGCGGCACCGTCAGCAGGGGCGCAGCGTCAGCGGGGGTCGTCGGTGCCGCAGATCACCTCGGCGCAGTTGACCGTGCCGGTGGCGGCCCGGTTGAGCAACTCGTAGAGCGTCTCCCGCTCGACGGGATTCAGCGCGCCCAGCACCTCGTCCTCGGCGCCGGCCAGGGCGCATTCGGCCTCGCTGAGGCGTTTTGCTCCATCTTCGGTGAGTTCGACGACGTGTCGGCGGCGGTCCTCGGGGGAGCGTCGGCGCTCGATCAGCTGCTTCGCTTCGAGGTCGTTCAGCAGCCCGACGATGTTGGTGCTGTCCATCTCGAGGGTGGCGGCGAGCGCCTGTTGACCGGTGCCGCCGCCGGCCCGCAGCACGGTGAGCGCGACCAGGTGCCGGGGGCGTAGCCCCAGCGGCGCCAGCACCGACTCCGACCGCAGTCGTATCCGCCGGGCCAGGTGGTCCAGGAGGGCGCCCGAGCGGTGCTCCGAGGAGTCGAGCGGCTGGGCGGACATGTGACCCAGTCTACCGAGCTGACGGAACATCGGCTTGCTATAAATAGTTGGTGCTTCGCAGATGATTCCTGGAGGAGGAATAATGCACCTGTTGCATATTGATTCGAGCATCCGAGGTGACTGGTCCGTCAGTCGGCGGCTCACCGCCCGCGCGGTCGACGCATGGCGTGCGGCCCACCCGGGCGGCACCGTGGCCTACCGGGATCTGGGCGCCGACCCGCTCCCGCACCTGGACGCGGCCGGCGGGCTGGCCCGGATGACGCCGCCGGATCAGCACACGCCGGCCCAGCGCGAGTCCTGGGAGCTCAGCGAGCGGTTGGTCGACGAGGTGAAGCAGGCCGACGTGGTGCTGCTCGGGCTGCCGCTCTACAACTACGGCGCGCCCAGCAGCGTCAAGTCCTGGGTCGACCACCTGATCGTTCCTGGGCTGGCGTACGACCCGACGACACAGGAGGGTCTGCTCGGTGACCGCGAGTTCGTGGTGCTCGCCAGCCGAGGTGGCGGATACGGCGAGGGAGCCCCGCGCAACGGCTGGGACCACGCGGAGCCGTGGCTCCCGCACGGCCTGTCGCTGACCGGCCTGCAGCCGCGCTTCATCAGTGCCGAGCTGACCCTGGCGCCGTCGGTGCCGGCGATGGCCGAGCTGATCCCGCTGCACGAGGCGAGCCTCGCGCAGGCCGAGAAGGAGATCGACAATCTCTGGCCGCCGGCCGGTGCCACCCGCTGACTGTCGGTCGCCTCGTCGCGGCGGAGGGTGGCGGTCCACACCGGACGGCCACCCTCCGGCCCAGGACATCCAGTTCTGTGCACCGGGTGGCTGAGGGCCGCAACCCGTCCGGATGAGTCGTGGCTGCCCTGACCCCATCGGTTTCGTCGCGGTCCGGTTTCGGATCATGGAGAAAACCCCTTACCGGGCAGCTTCCTGACCGAACCCTTGCTACGGTGTCCCGGCTTAGAGCTGTCAATGGGTGTCGCTGCCGGGACGTGTCGGCGCAGCGTCGTTGGCGCAGGCACGACGGGGAAAATCTTCAGTTCGGGCGGATTCGCCCATGTGTGTTTCGTCGTTCACCCCGTCGCGTCCCCCGCAGGTCATCCCGGGCAGCTCCGAGTGCCTCGTTAATCGAACGACGGGAAGCAATCAGTGGCTGAAGTGGCAACATCCGCAGGAGCCCGACGGCGGTGGTACGCCGGTGTCGTGGCGGGCCTCGCCCTCACGGGCGTGGCGGCCGTGGCACCCACGACCAGTGCTCAGGCCGCCCCCACCGGCGGCGTCTACGACGCGGCGAGCAGCTCGCGACCGGACCGGTTGAGCAAGCTGCCGAACCTGCACAAGGGGAAGCTCACGCTTCCCAAGCCGGGCGCCCAGGGCCGGGCCTTCCAGTCCGGCACGGGTGCCTCTCCCAAGGTCTTCCAGGGGACCCTGGCCAGTGCCTCCGAGTTTCCGTACATCGTGGGTATCGTCACCACCCTCCAGGACGGCCCGGACTTCTACTGGTACTGGTGCACCGGCACGATCATCGCCCGTAACAAGGTGCTGACCGCCGCGCACTGCACCGCCGACGGTCCCGGCACCACTCGGGTCATCGCCGGCAACGACCGGCTGGTCGACAGCAATGGCCAGATCGTCGGTGGCAGCGGGTACGTCGCCGAGGTCAGTTCAACCTGGACCCACCCGGGCTGGAACATCGCCCAGCAGTACAACGACCCCAACGCGCCGATCGTCGACGACGTCTCGGTCCTCACGCTGAAGCAGAACCTGCCCAGCGCGTATACCGCGGTGTCGCTGAGCGCCCAGGGCGACCAGAAGCCGTACGCGGCCGGCACCTCGGCCCAGATCGCGGGCTATGGCGTCACCACGTCGGGTGAGCAGCAGCCGGACAGTCGGCTGCGCAAGGCGACCGTTGCGATGCGGTCCGATGCGGACTGCGACGCCGACGGGCTCTACTTTGCCGACCGGATGATCTGCGCCGGCTCGGGCACCAAGGCCGCCCCCAGCAGCGACACCTGCGCTGGCGACTCGGGCGGTCCGCTGCTCGTCAACGGGGTCCAGGTCGGCATCACCGACTGGGGCTTCGAGCCGTGTGGTTCCTCGCCCGGCTACTACGAGCGGTTGAGCTACTACAACAACTCGATCAAGGCGGACCTGACCCGTCCGGCGCTGGTCAACGCGGACTGGTCCGGCGACGGTCACACCGACCTGCTCGCCCGCGACTCCGCCGGCAACCTGGGGTTGTACTACGGCAGTGGCTTCTCCAACAACGGGTACGGCGGCTTCTACATGGCTCGCCAGATCGGCACGGGCTGGAACATCTACAGCCGCGTCTTCCGGGTCTACAACTGGAACGGCGACAAGAAGCCCTCCATCATGGCGATGAAGCCCAACGGTGAGCTGTTCCTCTACAACACCGATGGCAAGGGCAACTTCGTCGGAGGCGCCAAGAAGGTCGGCACCGGTTGGCAGGGCTTCACCGCGCTCATGGTGACGAACAACTGGCTGGGCAACAACCGGCCGAGCCTGCTGGTGCGCAAGTCCAACGGTGACCTGATCCGCTACACCAGCAATGGTGCGGGCGGTTGGGAGAACCCGCTCGGCACCAAGATCGGCAACGGTTGGAACGGCTTCAACCTGTTCCTCACCCCCGGGGCCTGGAAGGGCGACGGGCGTGAGGTGCTGATCGGTCGCACCTCGACCGGTGACCTGAAGATGTACCAGTCCGACAGCAAGGGCGGCTGGACCAACCCGCTCGGCACCAAGATCGGCAGCGGTTGGCAGGGCTTCAAGAACATCATGGTTCCGGGCGACTGGAGCGGCGACAACATGATGGACATGCTGGGCGTCAACAGCAAGGGCGACATGCGGCTCTACACGACCAACGGCTACGGCCAGTGGATCGACTCGAGCGGCAAGGTCGTCGGCACCGGCTGGGGCGCCTTCAACCTGGTCTTCTGATCCGGTTGTTCCAGCGGTAACGAAACGGAAGGGCCCGCAACCAACCGGTTGCGGGCCCTTCCCGTTGTCGCACGATCAGACGATCGTCCAGGTGTCGCCGCTGCCCAGCAGACCGGCGAGCTGCTGCTCGGGGGTCTCGGTGACAGTCGCCTTGGCGGCCGCCAGCTGACCCTGCACCACGCTGTCGTAGGACGGCCGGTCCACCGAGCGGAACACCCCGATCGGGGTGTTGCGCAGGTCCAGGCCGGGCAGCCGGGACAGCGCGAAGGCGTACGCCGGGTCGGTCACCGTCGCGTCGTGCACGACGATCTCCTCCGGGCGCACCGAGCTGGTGTCCCGAACCTCGAGGCCGAAGCCGCCCGGCGGGTGCACCACGCAGAACCGCCCGTCGGCACCGAAGGTGATCGGCTGCCCGTGCTCCAGGCGGATCAGGTAGTCGTCCCGGGTGGACGGGTCCTTCAGCTGGTCGAACGCCCCATCGTTGAAGATGTTGCAGTTCTGGTAGATCTCCACGAAGGCCGAGCCCTCGTGTTCCGCGGCGGCCCGCAGCACCGACTGCAGGTGCTTGCGGTCGGAGTCGATGGTCCGGCCGACGAAGCTGGCCTCCGCGCCGAGGGCGAGCGAGAGCGGGTTGAACGGGGCGTCCGCCGAGCCGGCCGGCGTGGACTTGGTGATCTTGCCGACCTCGGACGTCGGAGAATACTGACCCTTGGTCAGACCGTAGATCCGGTTGTTGAACAGCAGGATCTTGAGGTTGACGTTGCGCCGCAGCGCGTGGATCAGGTGGTTGCCGCCGATGGAGAGCGCGTCGCCGTCGCCGGTGACCACCCAGACCGACAGGTCCGGCCGGGACACCGACAGGCCGGTCGCGATCGCCGGGGCCCGACCGTGGATCGAGTGCATCCCGTACGTGTTCATGTAGTACGGGAAGCGCGACGAGCAGCCGATCCCGGAGACGAAGACGGTGCGTTCCCGGGGGATGTTCAGCTCCGGCATGAACTGCTGGATGGCCGCCAGGATCGCGTAGTCACCGCAGCCGGGGCACCAGCGCACCTCCTGGTCGGACTTGAAGTCCTTCGCGGTGAGCTTGACGGCGACGGGCTCAGACATTCTTCAGCACCTCTTCCAGCGTCGTCTCCAGCTCGGCGGCCGTGAACGGAAGGCCGCGGACCTGGTTGTAGCTGATCGCGTCGACCAGGTAGCGGGCCCGGATGACGTGGGCGAGCTGGCCCAGGTTCATCTCCGGGATGACCACCTTGTCGTACGAGCGCAGCACCTCGCCGAGGTTGGCCGGCATCGGTGCCAGGTGCCGCAGGTGCGCCTGGGCGATGGAGAGACCGCGCTGGCGCACGCCGCGGCACGCCGCGCCGATCGGCCCGTACGTCGAGCCCCAGCCGAGGACCAGCACCCGGGCGTCGCCGTCCGGGTCCTCCACCTCGATGTCCGGCACCGGGATCGTCTCGATCCGGGCGGCCCGGGTGCGCACCATGAAGTCGTGGTTGGCCGGGTCGTAGGAGATGTCCCCGGTCTTGTCGGCCTTCTCCAGACCGCCGATCCGGTGCTCCAGGCCCGCCGTGCCGGGGATCGCCCACGGCCGGGCCAGGGTCTCCGGGTCACGCAGGTAGGGCAGGAAGGTGGTGCCGTCCTCGCCGTTGGGCTTGGTGGCGAACTCGACCCGCAGGTCGGGCAGCGACTCCACGTCGGGCAGCAGCCAGGGCTCGGAGCCGTTGGCGACGTAGTTGTCGGACAGCAGGATCACCGGGGTGCGGTAGGTGAGCGCGATCCGGGCCGCTTCCAGCGCCGCGAAGAAGCAGTCCGACGGTGAGCGGGGCGCGATCACCGCGATCGGCGCCTCACCATGCCGACCGTAGAGCGCCATGTTGAGGTCGGCCTGCTCGGTCTTGGTCGGCATGCCTGTCGACGGGCCGGCGCGCTGCACGTCGACGATCACCAGCGGCAGCTCCAGCGCCACCGCGAGCGAGATCGTCTCGCTCTTGAGCGCCACACCGGGGCCGCTGGTGGTGGTCACGCCGAGCGATCCGCCGTAGGAGGCGCCCAGTGCGGCGCCGACCGCGGCGATCTCGTCCTCGGCCTGCATGGTGAGGACACCGAAGCGCTTGTGCTTGCTCAGCTCGTGCAGGATGTCCGACGCGGGCGTGATCGGGTACGCGCCCAGGAAGACCGGCAGCCCGGAGCGGACCCCGGCGGCGACCAGCCCCAGCGAGAGGGCCGCGTTGCCGGTGATGTTGCGGTACGTGCCCGGCTGCATCTTCGCCGGCTTGACCTCGTAGCGGACCGCGAAGTCCTCGGTGGTCTCGCCGAAGTTCCAGCCGGCCTTGAAGGCGGCGACGTTCGCGGCGACCAGCTCCGGACGGGCCGCGAACTTGCGCTCCAGGAAGCGCAGGGTCGACTCGAAGGGCCGGGAGTACATCCACGAGAGCAGGCCGAGCGCGAACATGTTCTTCGACCGCTCGGCGTCCTTCTTGGACACCTGGTGGGCGGCGAGCGCGCCGACAGTCATCGAGGTCAGCGCCACCGGGTGCACGACGTAGCCGGCCAGCGAGTCGTCGTCCAGCGGGCTGGTCTGGTAGCCGACCTTGGCGAGGTTGCGCTTGGTGAACTCGTCGGTGTTGACGATGATGTCCGCGCCGCGCGGCAGGTCGGCCAGGTTGGCCTTGAGCGCCGCCGGGTTCATCGCCACCAGCACGTTGGGCGCGTCACCCGGCGTGAGGATGTCGTAGTCGGCGAAGTGCACCTGGAAGCTCGACACACCCGGCAGGGTCCCGGCGGGAGCCCGGATCTCGGCGGGGAAGTTTGGCAGCGTGGAGATGTCGTTGCCGAGCTGCGCCGTCTCCGAGGTGAACCGGTCGCCGGTCAGCTGCATGCCGTCGCCGGAGTCCCCGGCGAACCGGATGACGACCCGGTCGAGTTGACGGATCTGCTTGGTCACTGTGCCACCTTCGTTCGCGACTGCGGGGCTTGCCCGGCCACGGAACCTCCTTGACGCAACGCTTCACCGCACCGCCCCAGGCTGGTCCGGCCGCTGTCGTTCCTCACCTGAGAGCCTACGTCTAAGGGAGCCCTAACTATCGCCGGAGGTCCGCCGACTGGGACCAGACGGTGGTGAAAAATGCCCGCCTTTGCGGTATTACGCCCCGCCCGCCGTAATTCAGATCACCCCCGGACACGTCGATGACCCCGGCCGGGCGGGGCCGGGGTCGTCCGTCGATCAGTCGGCGGGGTTGGTGGCGGGCTCGGGCGGCGGGCCGCCGAACCGGCGGCGCAGCGAGGTCATGGCCAGCGTGAGGGCCAGCACCACCAACAGCGTGGAGACCACGATCAGGATGACAGCGGTGCGCTGCACCGAGGTCAACCCGCCGTCTCCGCTCGCGGCGCCGGCCGGCAGGACGCCCTGCGAGCCGGTCGGTGCGGGAGGGGAGACCACCGGCGTGGCCAGGGCGGCCGCCGCGGTGATCCGGAAGCTCATCTGCACCCGACGGGTCGGGCCGCTGCGGGGATCGAGTTGACCGATCACGGCACCGGACAGCGGAGCCTCCCGCTGGGCCTGCGGTGTCGCCTCCACCGGCAGCCGCACCTCGGCGGTCGTGCCGGCCAGCACCATCCCGGCGTCACAGCGGGTACGCGACGGGTCGACCGCCACACAACCGGACGGCGGGGTCGGCACCGTCACCCCGGCCGGCAGGACGACCTCGACCCGGCCGGCGGCGTCCACCGTGCCGGTGTTGCCCAGCCGGAGCGTGAGGGTGCCGGGGCTGCCGCTGATGTCGAAGGCCACCTCGTCGGCGGCGAGCGCGATCCCGGGCACCGGCGGACCGGGTGGGAAGAGCACCGCGAAGCCCTGGTCGTCGGTCGCCTCGCCGGCGACTCCCGGTGCGTCCGCGATGACCCGGACGGAGCCGCTGAGCGGCATCTGCTTCCACGCCGTGCCGGCGACCCGCAGGCGCAGCACCGTGCTGAACCGGACGCCCGCCTCCGCCGTCCAGGCCCCGCAGCGGTACGCGCCACCACCGGCGGCGACGCAGCCCTTGGTGCCGGCGTCGCTCAGCCCGACGGGCAGCGTGTACGAGAGCCGGATCCGTTGCGTGGTGGTACCCGTGTTCCGCACGGTGACCTGCAGGGTGGCCGCCGTGCGCGCCGCGTTCCAGTACGCCTCGCCGAGGGTGACGTCACCGGTGGTGACCTGCACGCCCAGCGGGCTCCGCGGTGGTGCCGCCGAACCCGGCGCGGACGGGTGGACCGGCGGAGCCGGGGGTGTCGCGGGAGCCGGCGGCGTTGGCGGGGCCACAGGTGTCGGTGGCACCGGGGGAGCCGGGCTGGGCGGTCGGGTGGTGCCGCCCGGCGCGGGTGCGACGGTGGTCGGCACCGGCGGGACCTCCGGTGGGGTGGTCACCGGTGCTGGTGGCGTCGTCTCCGGTGGTGGCGCGGTGGTCTCCGGGGCCGGCTCGGTCGGCCCCGGTTCACCGCCCGGATCCTCGGTCGGGGTGGGCTCCTGCGCCGGCGTGGTCGGGGGCCCGTCTCCCGGCTCGTTGACCGGGCCGGCCGAGCTGAGGACCGGTTCCGTGTCCGGTGTGGCCGCACTGGCGCCGGCAGGTCCCAGGGCGAGCGCCGCGAACAGGCCGAGCGCGAGCGCCAGCACTGGCGTGCGGCGCCGCCCCTCCGCCCGCTTGCCGGGCGGTGCCTTCACGCGGGCCATCTGTCCTCCGGTGCCGTGGGTGGGGTGTCCAATATTCGGTAACAGTTGCCACAGTGCACTAGTCCCATCCGGAAACAAATCCGTAACGTGTTGGGGACAGCGCGTCCGGGGCGGGCGGTAGGCTGCCGACTGTGACCGGATACCTGGGCTCGTACGCGACGCTCGGGCTGCTGTTGCTCGCCAGCGTCCTCTTCTTCGTTACGGCGTTCTCCGCCAACCGGGTGTTACGCCCGACGCGTCCGGCCGACCCGCCGGGCAAGCGGGCCAGCTACGAGTGCGGGCTCGATCCGGTCGGCGCCGACTGGGCGCAGATGCAGATCCGCTACTACGTGTACGCCTACCTGTACGTGCTGTTCGCGGTCGAGGCGGTGTTCCTCTTCCCCTGGGCGGTGGTCTTCGACCGGCCGGGCTTCGGTCTGGTGACGGTGGTCGAGATGGCGGTGTTCGTGGCGGTGCTCGCGCTCGGCATCCTCTACGCCTGGCGTAGGAACATCCTGCGCTGGACCTGAGCGCACCGGCCTCCGGCGATCGTGTCGGCCCGTCCGCCCGAACGAGGTCGGTTACGGCGACAACCGGTCAGGCGAGCCCTCGGCGGGTCGCGGTGGGCGGCCGGTCGCCCCGGATCGAGGCCACCATGTCCAGCACCCGGCGGGTCGGGCCGACCTGGTGGGCCCGGAAGACCCGGGCGCCCAGCCAGGCCGAGACCGCCGTCGCGGCGAGCGTCCCCTCCAGCCGTTCGGCCACCGGCAGCCCCAACGTCTCGCCGATGAAGTCCTTGTTGGAGAGCGCCACCAGCACCGGCCAGTCGGTCCCGGTCAGCTCGTCCAGCCGACGGGTGATCTCCAACGAGTGCCGGGTGTTCTTGCCGAAGTCGTGCGCCGGGTCGATGAGAATGCCGTCGGGGCGTACCCCTGCCGCCACCGCGCGCTCGGCGAGCCCGGTCACCGTCGCGACCACGTCGGCGACCACGTCGGTGAAGGCGGCCCGGTGCGGCCTGGTCCGCGGCGTCAGGCCGCCGGCGTGCGAACAGACCAGGCCGGCGCCGGTCTGCGCGGCCACCCGCACCAGGGCCGGGTCGGCGCCCGACCAGGTGTCGTTGAGCAGGTCGGCGCCGGCCGCCACGGCCTCCGTCGCCACCTCGGCACGCCAGGTGTCGATGGAGATGACCACCTGCGGAAACGCGGCCCGGACGGCGGCGATGGTGTCCACCGTGCGCCGGATCTCCTCGGCGACGCCCACCTCCGCGCCGGGGCCGGCCTTGACCCCGCCGATGTCGATGATGGCCGCGCCCTCGTCCACCGCCCGCTCCACGGCGCGGAGCGCGCTGTCGGCGGCGTAGGTGGCCCCTCGATCGAAGAACGAGTCCGGCGTGCGGTTGATGATCGCCATCACCACCAGCTCGCCGGGGGCGAACGTGTGCCCACCGAGCCGAAGCGCCCCGGCCATGCCCGCCTCCTGGAAGTTCGCGCCGTCGCCGCCGCGTCGGCCGGTCCCGACGCTAGTCGGTCGCCCGTGCGCGATTCCGGGCGGGCGGCGGCGTCGATCGTGATCGAGGCGGGTGGCGGGGTCGCTCCGGGCCGGCTGCCATGCCACGATCAGTACATGGGTCAGCTTCTGCTCCTCCTGGTCGTGGCGTTGACCGTCGCGGCGGTGATTTTCGGCGTGACGGTGCTGGTCAGCGGCCGTGATCCCGGCCTGGTGCCGGCCGAGCCGGATTCGCAGGCCGTGGCGCTGCCCGGCACTCGCCCGTTACGCGAATCCGACGTGGGGGCGGTCCGTTTCGACACCGGGCTGCGCGGGTACCGGATGGACCAGGTCGATCAGGCGATGCGCCGTGCCGCCTACGACATCGGTTACAAGTCCGAGCTGATCGGCGTACTGGAGTCGGAGGTCATCGCGTTGCGTGAGGGACGCACCGACGACGCGGACGCGCTGCGCCAGGCCCGCGAACAGTCCACCAGCAAGGTGGCGACCGCCGACGCGGCAGAGCCGACCGAGGCTGCCGAGCCCGGTGAGACCGCCGAGCCGGGTAAGGACGCGCCGCTGACCGCCGAGGCCGGCTCGGCCCCGGTCGGCTCGACGGCCCCCGGCCCGGTGCCCGCCGCCACCTCGTCCGCGACGGACTCCGACGGGGTGGCGCCCGCCGTCGACGAGTCGGCCGATCGTGGGCAGACCGCCGCCGCGTCCGCCGACGGCACCGAGCAGCGCGACGCGGTGGTTCGGTCGGAGTCGGCGTGACCGACCCGGCGGGCGCTGACGATCTTCGGGAGGCGGCCCAGCCGGGTGCCGGCGAGGTGACCGCCACGGTGATCGTGGACGCCCCGGCGGAGCGGGTCTTCGCCGCGTTGCTCGCCTGGGAACGGCAGTCGGACTGGATCCCGTTCACCCGGGTCCGGGTGGTCGAGGGCGACGGGCGTGAGGGCAGCCGGATCGAGGCGGTGACCGCGCTCGGCCGGGCGACGTTGCGCGACGAGATGCGGGTGATCCGGGTCGACGAGCCGTACGAGATCGGCGTGGTGCACCACGGCCAGCTGCTGCGTGGCCCGGGGGTGCTGCGCTGCACCCAGCTGGGCCGGGACCGCACCCAGGTCGTCTGGCACGAGTGGTTCCACCTGCCGGGCGGGCGGGCCGGTCGACTGGCCTGGCCGGTGCTCTGGCCCGGCTCCAAGCTCGGCCTCACCCAGGCACTGAAGAGGTTTGCCCGTCTGGTCGAGCAGGGCCGGCTGCCCTGACTGTGCGGCCCGGTGCCGGTTGCCAGCCCGGTGCCCGGAAGAGATACCCGGCGCGCTGCCGCCAGCTCGCCGCGGCGCGCAGGTCGCGGGCGATCGAGGCGTACTCGTGGAAGGCCACCCGGACCGGGTTGTAGCTGCCGACGTTCTTGGTCAGGCCGTACACGCAGCGCTCCCGTTCCGGGGCGAACGACCCGAAGAGCCGGTCCCAGACGATGAGGATGCCGCCGAAGTTGCGGTCCAGGTAGCTGCCCTGTGACGCGTGGTGCACCCGGTGGTGCGACGGGGTGTTGAACACCGCCTCGTACCAGCGCGGCATCTTGTCGATCCGTTCGGTGTGGATCCAGAACTGGTAGAGCAGGTTGACCGAGCCGCAGAACGCGACCACGGCCGGGTGGACGCCGACCACGATCAGCGGCAGGTAGAACACCCAGCTGGTGAGGCCGGTCCACGGCTGGCGCAGTGCGGTGGAGAGGTTGAACCGCTGCGACGAGTGGTGCACCACGTGGGAGGCCCAGAGGATGCGGATCACGTGGTGGCTGCGGTGCGACCAGTAGTAGCAGAAGTCCTGCGCGAGCAGAACCAGCGGCCAGGTCCACCAGAGTTCGGCGACCCGCAGCGGGGTGAGGGCGTAGAGCAGCGCGTACGCGGCGGCGATCGGCACCTTCCAGAGCAGGTCGGCGACGAGGCTGCCCAGCCCCATCGTCAGGCTGGTGGCGGTGTCGGCGCCGCCGTAGCCGACCTCGTCGTCGTCGCGGTGCAGCAGGTAGGAGACCCGTTCCAGCACGATGAGCAGCACGAAGGCCGGGATCGACCAGGCGATGATGTCCGGGAATTCCTTCACCGTGGCCTCCGCTCGCCGTCACCGGTCGGGGGCGCACCGTCGGGTGACCTCGACCTACCGGTCGGTAACAAGCACGATAGGCAGCCGGACGGCCGGTGGCAATGGGGTGTCGGACCGATGCCCTAGCGTGTACGAGGTGACTGACCTGGTGATCGGCGCTGATGGGCTGGCCCGCTGTGCCTGGGGGTCGAGCACCCCCGACTACGCCGTCTACCACGACACCGAGTGGGGGCGACCGCTGCACGGCGACGACGCGCTCTACGAGCGGATGACGCTGGAGGCGTTCCAGTCCGGGTTGTCCTGGCTGACCATCCTGCGCAAGCGTCCGGCGTTCCGGCTGGCCTTCGACGAGTTCCACCTCCCGAGCGTCGCCGGCTACGGCGACGCCGACGTGACCCGGCTGCTCGCCGACGCCGGCATCGTCCGCAACCGAGCCAAGATCGAGGCGGCGATCGCCAACGCCCGCGCCGCCCTGGAGCTGCCCGAGGGCTTGTCCGCGCTGCTCTGGTCCTTCGCGCCGGAGCCCCGCCCGGCCCGCCCGGCCTCGTTCGCCGAGCTCGCACCGATCACCCCGGAGTCGACGGCGATGGCCAAGGCGCTCAAGAAGCGCGGCTTCCGGTTCGTCGGCCCCACCACCGCGTACGCACTGATGCAGGCCACCGGAATGGTCGACGATCACATCGTCGGCTGTCACGTCACCGTCGCACCGACGGCGTGATGAGATGGCAGACATGACGACCGAGACCGCGTATCGGGCCGGTGCGGCCGGCAACGCCGACGGGGTGGGCACCTGGGCCGTGCTGCTGCCCGCCGAGCGGTACGACGCCGAGCGGCTCGTGCACCACGACACGCTGGAGTTGACCGGGCTGACCGACGCCGTCCGGCCGGGGCCGGGAGACCAGGTGGCGGTGCTTGTCGACGCGCCGCCCCGGCTGGTGGCCCTCGGTCGGGTCACCGCGCCGGGTCAGCGCCACCGCGAGGACCCGGACGACCCGCAGTCGCCGAGCGAGCCGGGGACGCTCGTCGTCGCGTACACCCGACGGGCCTTCGACGAGCCGGTGCCGGCCGACCTGCTGACCCTCGATGGGCCGGTCACCGCACTGGAGCCGGCGGCCTTCCGGGCGCTGACCGACCAGCTCGGCCCGCCCCCGGCGCGGCGCACCTGGCTGGTCAGCCTCGACCTGCCGATCGAGGCCGACACGCCCGCCGAGGCGGTCCGACTGTTCTGGTCCTACGTGCAGGAGCTGGGGCCGCGTGAGCTGCCCGCCTTCGTCTCGCCGGCCGGTGACGAGCTGGCCATGCAGGCGTTCGTGCTGGGCGAGCAGGCCAACCAGGACCCGGAGGAGGACGACTAGCGGGGCGGGTCAGCGTCCCTCGAAGACCGGCTTCTGCTTGGCGACGAACGCGAGCGTGGCCGCTCGGTGGTCGGCCGTGGCACCGCAGATCGACTGGGCCTGCGCCTCGGCGGCGAGGGCGTCGGCGAGAGTGCCGGCATCGGCGATGGAGAGTTGCCGCTTGATCGCCCCGTACGCGACGGTCGGGCCGGCGGCGAGGCGGGCGGCCAGTTCCTGGGCGACGGGCAGCACCTGCTCGTCGTCGTCGGTCAACCGGTTGAGCAGACCCAACCGGCAGGCCTCCTCGGCGCGGACCGGTTCGGCCAGCATCAGCAGCTCCACCGCCTTGGCGTGCCCGACCAGCCGGGGCAACGTCCAGGACGCGCCGGTGTCGGCGGCCAGACCGACCTTGGCGAAGGCCATCAGGAAACTGGTGGTCGGACCACCGATGCGGATGTCGGCCAGGAACGCCAGCGACGCGCCCGCTCCGGCGGCCATCCCACGGACCGCGGCGATCACCGGCTTGGGCAGGTTGGCGAGCCGGGCGGCGATCGGGTTGTAGTGCGCCCGAACGGTGCCCAGCGGGTCGGCGGAGCTGTTCTCCAGCGTCGACACGTGCTCGCGCAGGTCCTGGCCGGCGCTGAACGACCCGCCCGCCCCGGCCAGGACGACCGCCCGGCAGGACCTGTCGGTCTCCAACTGCGCCAGCGTGTCCCGCAGCGCCTCCTTGAGCGCCACGTCGAGCGCGTTCATCGCGTTCGGCCGGTTCAGCGTGAGGGTGACGACGGAGTCGGTCCGGTCGACCAGCAGCGGCTCGGTCACGTGTCTAACGACCCTTCTGTCGGACGATGCGGTTGCCGGCGTCGAGGCACTGCTCGACGTACCGGTCGGCGGCCGGCCGCAGGCGGGCCGCGTGCCGGTCGAAGAAACTGGCCGCGGCGGTGCCAGGCCACCGCTCGGGCAGCAGCGCCGGGGGCAGCTGCGGATCCTGGAAGAGGAACGTACGCCACGCGTGCACGAGGCGGAACCGCGCCGCGTACGCCTCCTCGTCGGTGCTGCGCACGGTGATCTGGGCGAGCAGCGGGCGCTGGTCCGCGACGAACCGTTCGTACGCGTGGCCGATCTCGGTCAGGTTCCACGCTCGTCGGACCACGCCCATCGCACCGGGGGTGCCGGAGAAGTGCGAGGCGGTGAACCGCTCGAACCGGATGCCCGTCTCGGCGAGGAGCAGGTCGACATCCTCGCCGGGGCGGGTGGCGACCCAGGTCTGCTCGTCGAGCGTCCCGTAGCCGAGGAAGCTCAGGTTGGCGGCGAGCCGCTGGCGGTCACGTCGGGAGCCCGGGGCCTCCAACACCAGCAGATCGAACCGGCCGTCCCAGGTGACCCGGCCGGTCCGGTAGATCCGGGCGGCTGCCTCGTCGAGTCGCCGGGCGGCTTTCGGTGTGATCGAATATCCCGGACCGGAGACCAACCGGAGTGGCTCGAGCCAACCCTGGCGCACCATCCGGGACACGGCGGTGCGAACTGCCGGCGGCGCGATTCCCAGCGGCGCCAGCAGCTTGACCAGGGCAGCAACCGGTGCCCGGCCACCCCTGGGACGGAGGTGGTCGCCGTACAGGTCGAAGAGTGCCGACCGTGCCTGCATGACCGCACATTGTGACAGGCCTTCTCAAGATAAGCTAGATGCTGTTACATCAATGCTGCTCCGGTTTGGGTCCGGCGGTGTTCATCAGGGAAAATCGTTTGTCGACACCCCCGTGACCGTTGCGGGTGGTCGTGACGAAGTGGCTGTGGGGCAACCCACCGACCCTGGTGTAGGTCTGAGGGGAGACAACATGGCGGCGATGAAGCCGCGGACGGGCGACGGTCCGCTGGAAGTCACCAAGGAGGGGCGGGGCATCGTCATGCGGGTCCCGCTGGAGGGCGGTGGCCGGCTCGTCGTCGAGATGACTCCCGACGAGGCCAACGCGCTCGGTGACGCACTGAAGGCAGCGGCCGGCTGAGTAAGGAGTGCTCCGGGCGGCGTGAGCCGCCCGGACCGTTCTTCGGACCCTGAGCCACCGGAATCGCCGGTGGCTCAGGGTCTTCAACGCTGCGGGCAGGTGGGTTCGCTTCCGGTCCGCGACATTTTCCTGGAGGTTCGGTTCCGCGTGCTCGCCATCCGTCTGATCGCCGAGCCGGACCGGCTCGACGCTCTCGTCCTGCCTGTCCGACCCGCCGACTCGACGGCGGGCGGTGACACCTCGGCCGCGCCTCTGTCGACCGCCGTGGCACCCCCGGACGGCGCTGCCGAGGAGGCCGCCGCGCTGGCGCCAGCGGCCCGACTGACGGGCCGAGCCGGCGAGATCCACACTCAGCTGCGCCCCGGGCGTACCCCCGGCCGGCTGGTGCTGCTCGGCATCGGTGGTGGGGACGAGGCGGCCTGGCGGACGGCCGGCGCGACAGTGGCCCGCGCTGCCTCGGCTGAGACGCATATCACCATCGCGCTGCCGGCCGAGGTGACCCAGGCCGCCGTGCGCGGACTGGCCGAGGGTCTGCTGCTCGCCGCGTACCGGTTCCGGCTCACCGAGGCCGGCGACCGGCCGGCGCTCACCGGCGTCGACCTGCTGCTCAGCGATCCGACCCGGTACGAGGACAGCGTCGCCACGGCCCGGACCACCGCCGCGATGACCCATCTCGCCCGGGACCTGACCAACACCCCCTCCTCGGTGAAGACCCCGCAGTGGTTCACCGACCAGGTGGCCTCCGCCGCGGCCGATCTTCCGGATCTGCGGTTGCGGGTCCGTGGCCCGGCCGAGCTGACCACCGAGGGCTTCGGCGGGATCCTCGCCGTCGGCGGTGGCTCCGCCAGCGGACCCCGGCTCGTCGAACTGGACTGGCACCCCGCCAACGCGCGTACGCACGTGGTGCTGATCGGCAAGGGCATCACCTTCGACACCGGCGGCATCTCGATCAAGCCGGTCGCGTCGATGAAGCTGATGCGCAAGGACATGGCCGGCGCGGCCGCTGTCGTCGCCGCCACCCTGGGTGCCGCCGCGCTGCGACTGCCGGTCCGGGTCACCACGTTGGCCCCGCTCGCCGAGAACATGGTCAGCGGCTCGGCGTTCCGCCCGGGGGACGTCATCCGGCACTACGGCGGCACGACCAGCGAGACGACCAACTCCGACGCCGAGGGTCGACTGGTCCTCGCCGACGCGCTGGCGTACGCGGTGCAGCAGCTCAAACCGGACCTGCTGCTCGACCTGGCCACGCTCACCGGCGCTAACTCGGTGGCGCTGGGCAAGCGCACCGCCGCCCTGTACAGCGAGAACGACGAGCTGGCTGCCGGCGTGCTGGCGGCGGCCGAGGCGGCCGGCGAATCGGCGTGGCGGATGCCGCTGCACACCGACTACGTCGAGTACCTCGGCAGCGAGATCGCCGACCTGTACAGCGCACCGGCACAGGGTGCCGGCTCGGTGCTGGCCGCGCTCTACCTGCGCGAGTTCACCGGCGAGCTCCGCGACCGCTGGCTGCACCTGGACATGTCGGCCCCGTCCTGGGCCGACGGCGACCAGGCCGAGGTCAGCCGCGGCGCCACCGGCTGGGGCGTTCGGTCGCTGCTGCGCTGGCTCGCCGACGTCAACTAGGGCCTGTTTCATAAGGGCGGCCGAGCCGAGGCGGAGTCCGGGCGGCGATCCGGCAAGGCGCGGTTTCGTCCGGATACCGGTGTCGTATCCGGACGAAACCGCAACGCCGCCGGTCGTCGTCCG
>NZ_JAGPXU010000022.1:0-100858 GCF_018070385.1 Micromonospora sp. C97 | reverse complement strand
CGACCCACCCGGCGCGGCCCGACCTGCCCGGCCCACCCTGCCCGGCCCACCCGGCGCGGCCCGGCGGCATGATCGACTCGGTTTCATTGAAGTCGCGGTGTCCCAGGGCCATCAATAGCGTGGTATTCAGGAACGCGAGTGGATCTAGGCTGATCGCGCCTCAGATGGTGTCCGGCGCGGCACCCGACGGGGCCTGGTGCGCCGGAACCCACGCGCCCCGGGGGGTGGGAGGGTGTGGATCAGGTGGGGAGCGGTGCGCAGGAGGCGGCGGCGACCCCTTCGAGATAGCCGCGGGCGCGTTCCGCCTTGGGATAGCGACCGACCAGCGCCCAGAACCGGGCGTTGTGGCTGGGCACGATGAGGTGCGCCAACTCGTGGAGCAACACGTAGTCGATCACCCACTCGGGCATCTCCTGGACGCGGTGCGAGATGCGGATGCTGCGGTCCGCCGGGGTGCAGGAACCCCACCGGCCGTTCTGGTTGGTGACCCACCGTACGCTGGCCGGGACCGCTTTCGCGGGGTACTCGGCGAGATAGAGGTCGATGAGCCGGTTGGCGCGGGCCAGCAGCTCGGCGTCGGAGCGGGCCAGTCGCCCCTCACGCGCGGCGAGTCGGGCGAGCATCCGGTCGACCCACTCGCTCTCCTCGGCGCGGGAGAACTGGTCGGGGATGAGGACGACCACTCGCTCACCGTCACGGTACGCGGACACCGTGCGTCGTCGACGCTGGCTGCGCCGCACCTCGACGACAGGCTTGCGCGTCCCCGCCATCACTGGCCCGCGCAGCCTCGGCTACGTGTCACGAAGGAAAGCTAATGCCCACTGACCAGGGGTCCGCAAGAGTCAACCGCACGACACGCGCCCAGAAAATGGTGATTGGTCGCCAGGCGTCCCGAAAATTTCTTGACGGATGCGCCATCGCGCCATCTCGTCACCCTTCGTGAACGCCGATGACGCGGGTACGCGGCACGTCCCCACCGTAGGTGATCACCGTCCCGGATGCCCCTGCGGGGGCACTCGCACGGGTGGCTGTCAGGGTTTGGTCGGCGTGTCCCCGCCAAACTGACTTATCCGACCTATTTCGCCATGCACACTCTCGACGTCGACTTGCTCACAGTGTCGATGCACAGCTGACATGGAACTGCCCAGACCTGGGTAGGGTCCGCGAACCAGCGGTCACGAAGGTGGCCGCGGAGTGAGACCCAGCGCCGGCGCCCCGTGTGGCCCGCCGCCGGGCACCCCGCCGGAACGGCATTGACCGGCGGACGAGACGAGGAGGGCACCGTGGCCGACCAGGCCCAGACGACCTACAACGGTTACTGCGTGAAGTGCAAGGAGAAGCGGGACTTCGAGGGGCACGTCGAGGTCTCGAAGACCGGAATGAACATGGCCAAGGGCAAGTGTCCGGTATGCGGAACAACAGTGAACCGCATCCTGGGCAAGGCCAAGGTCTGACCCGAACGGGGTGAACGGGGGTGGGGTGGCCGGTGGCCACCCCACCCCCGTTGCCGATCGGCGCTCGACGCCACCGGCGTCGGGGGCGGCCCTGTCGGTTGGCTGACAACACGGCTCGCGGGCTGTGGAAAACCCGCCAGATCCTGTGGATAGCGCTGGACAGCGGCCTGACCGCCTGTGGACAACGATCGACCGAGCGCGAAGACGCGGTCACGATTCGTGACATGAGCCGCACCGCACTGCTCCGCCCCACCCTGCTGCCCGGCCTCAACCGGCTTTGGCGGGACCGGCACACCCTCCAGCTCGGCGTCGGCCCCGGTCCGGCAGTCCTGCTGGAGTTGGCCAACCCCCGCGCGGCCCACCTGCTCGACCTGCTCGACGGCACCCGCAGCGAGCGCACCGTGCTGGCCGAGGCGACGACCGCCCAGGTCAGCGCCAACGACGCGCGTACCCTGCTCGACGCGCTGCAAGCTGCCGGCCTGTTGGTGCCGGCGCACAGCCTGGTCCCCCGCGACCTGACCGGCCCGGTCCGGGCCCGACTCGCGGCGGAGGCCGGCGCGCTGGCCCTGACCGCCACCCGGCTGCCCGGCACCCCGGCTCAGGTCCTGCGTCGGCGGCGGGCGGCCCGCGTCCTGCTCACCGGTGTCGGGGCGCTCGGCGGGCCCCTGACGGTGGCGCTGGCCCAGTCCGGCGTGGGCCAGGTGATTCCCCAGCTCACCGGCCCGGTACGCGCCGTCGACCTGATCGGCACGGGCATCCCCGCCGCCGACCTGGGTCGCCCGCTGGCATCGGCGGTACGGGCCGCGGTCGATCGCGTCGCGCCGGGCACCGGCACCCACCCGAGCCGCGCCGGGCGGGTCGACCTGGTGATCCAGCTCGGCATGGACCGGCCTCCCGCGCTGCTCGCCGCCGGTTTCGCCCAGCGCCGGCAGCCGCACCTGCTCGTCACACTCCGCGAAGGCGTACCGGTGATCGGGCCCTTGGTCCGCCCGCCCGCCGGGCCCTGCCTGCACTGCGTCGAGCTGCACCGGGCCGACCGCGACCCGGATTGGCCGCGGCTCGCCGCTCAACTCGCCGTCGCCGACCCGGTGGCCGCCGGAACGACCGGCACCCTGCTCGCGGCCTGCGGGTACGCGCTGGCCGAGGCGCTGACGCAGCTGGACGGGGGCCAGCCGGAGACGCTTGGTGGTGCCGTGGAGATCGCCGGTGCCGGCCGTTTCCGTCGTCGGGGTTGGCCGCCACACCCGGCGTGCGGGTGCTCGCAGGGCCGAGTGTCCGCACCAGCCCGGCCGCAGAGCAGCAGGGGGGCCCTCCGGTCGGTAACAATGACCGGGTGACCGACATCCCGCGCCGCGCCGTGTCCCGCACCGCCAAGCTCGCCGCCCTGCCGCTCGGCTTCGCCGGCCGGACCGTTCTCGGGATGGGAAAGCGCGTCACCGGGCTCGCCTCCGACGTGATCTCGGCGGAGATCCAACAGCGCACCGCCGAGCAGCTGTTCAGCGTCCTGGGTCAGCTCAAGGGCGGGGCGATGAAGTTCGGCCAGGCGCTGTCGGTCTTCGAGGCGGCTCTGCCGGAGGAGATCGCCGCGCCCTACCGGCAGGCGTTGACGAAGTTGCAGGAGGCCGCGCCGCCGCTGCCGGCCGCCAGCGTGCACAAGGTGCTGGCCGAGCAGCTCGGCCCCGACTGGCGGGACCTGTTCGTCGAGTTCAACGACGTTCCGGCCGCCGCCGCGAGCATCGGCCAGGTGCACCGGGCGCGCTGGCGCGAGCCGGGGTTCGACGCGGCGGGCGCACCGAACAGCCGCGACGTGGCGGTCAAGATCCAATATCCGGGGGCCGGCGACGCCCTGCTCGCCGACCTCAAGCAGCTCTCCCGACTGGGCGGGATGTTCCGGGCCATCCAGCCCGGCCTGGACGTCAAGCCGCTCCTGGCCGAGCTGCGCGAACGGATCACCGAGGAGTTGGACTACGAGCTGGAGGCCGAGTCGCAGCGCGCCTTCGCGTCCGCGTACGCCGACGACCCGGAGATCTACATCCCGGAGGTGGTCAACGCCTCGCCGCGGGTGCTGGTCACCGAGTGGGTGACGGGCACCCCGCTGGCCGACATCATCCGGGAGGGCACCGAGGAGGATCGGAACGAGGCCGGCCGGTTGATGGCCACCCTGCACCTCTCCGCGCCGCAGCGGGCCGGGCTGCTGCACGCCGACCCGCACCCGGGAAACTTCCGGCTGCTGCCCGACGGTCGGCTCGGCGTGATCGACTTCGGGGCGGTGGCCCGTATGCCGGAGGGCACTCCGGAGCCGATCGGTCGGATCGCCGCGATGGCCCTGCGCGGCAACGCCGACGAGGTCGTGGCGGGGCTGCGGTCGGAGGGGTTCATCGGCTCGGCCGACGAGATCGACGCCGAGGGGGTGCTCGACTTCATCCGTCCCATGCTGGAGCCCATCGCGGCGGACGGCTTCCGGTTCACCCGAGCCTGGCTGCGGGCCGAGGCGGGTCGACTGGCCAGCCCTCGCTCCCCCACGTACCAGCTGAGCCGGCAGCTCAACCTGCCACCGTCGTACCTGCTGATCCACCGGGTGACGCTCGGGTCGATCGGGGTGCTCTGCCAGTTGGAGGCGAAGGCCCCCTACCGGAGCATCCTGGAGCGCTGGCTGCCCGGCTTCGCCCCGGTCGCCTGAGCAGGTCGAGGCCCGGTCGCCTGAGTCGAGGCCCGGTCGCCTGAGCACGTGAGGGGCTGAGAACGTGAGGAAGGGCGGGTGCCGGTCGGCACCCGCCCTTCTGAGTGGAGTGGTACTAGAGAACGCCCAGGTCGCGAGCCGCCTGATTGCGGCCGGTCATGGCGACGGTACGGGCGGATCGGGTTGCCTCAGTGCTCGTGGTGGTACGACCGGCCTGAGGCCGGCGCATTCGAGCCCTGGTCAACGCTTCGTTGAGTAGTTGCATCTCGAAGGCTCCACTCGGAATGTTCAACATCGTTTTCTCACTCACTGCCGGTAGGACACCGGCGTCGTTGGAACGGGTCGGGAACATGTCAGGCTGCCAGCCGGACCGCGCCACGCACCTCGGACAGCCCACTGGCTGCCAGGCGCGCCTCGGCCTCGACCCGAAGCGCGGCGTCACGGGCGACGTCCTCCTTACGCGGACGGCCACGGGGCCGCTTACGCGGGACAACCGCGCCACGCTCGAAGATCTCGCCGCCCCAGACGCCCCAGGGCTCCGCTCGCTCAACGGCTCCGGCCAGGCACTCGACGCGCAGCGGGCAGTCCCCGCAGAGCGACTTGGCCAGCTCGAGCTCGGTGGGCGAGTCGGAGAACCACAGGTCGGGGTCGAACTTCCGGCAGGGCAGGTTCGCCTCCATCTCGACGCTCATGTCGAGGGGGGCCAACGCCAGACTCATCTCCCGGTCACCTCTCTCTCACTTCGATCTCGTGGATCGCATTCCGACGTACTTACGGCGGGCAAAAAACTGAGGCCGCGGATCCCGGTAAGCGGGTTCCGCGGCCTCGAGGTGAGCCGGAGTCTGATGGTCAGACCGGTTTACCTCGAGGTGGAACGCCGCGGACATCCACGCGCTTCTTGACGTCATTGATGCCCATGCCCGTGAAGCCACTGGTCCCCTCGACTCCGACGGGCGCGACGGTCAGGGTCAGCTCGGCCTGAACCTGGTGCACCTGCGGAACCGACGGTCGTGCAGCCGTGAGGGCCACCCGGACAGCCGACAGCGGAGCGCAGACAGACGGCATCGCCGTCAGACGCTCATAGGTGAAGATCTTCACGGTGGCCACCTCCCTCACGTTCCTCGAATCGACTGGACCGCCCCCGTGAGCAGCCGGAATGGCGCCGCTCGCGTGGTGTGTCCTGAGGCTATTCCTCGCGCCGGGGCGAGGGCAAACGAATTTACGACGAGATTTCGAAAGTTTTCTCCGGGCAGACATCGTCCACCCCGGCACCTGCCACGAGGGCCAGCACCGACTCCCCGTAGAGGCCCAGCTTGCGGGGGCCGATACCGGCGATGGCGATCAGCTCCTCCGACCGGGCCGGTCGCCGCTCGGCCAACGCGACGAGCGTCGCGTCGGTGAAGACCACGTACGCCGGGACCTTCTGCGCACCGGCCACCCGCTGCCGCCACTCGCGCAGCCGTTCGTGCAGCTCATCGTCGATGTCGGACGGGCAGGTGGGGCAGCGGCCGAGCTTTCGGTCCGGGCCGGCGAGCAGAGTGGCACCGCAGATCCGGCAGGAGACGATCTGGGTGCGTCGCCGCTCGGGACGGCGGGCCGGACCGGTGCCGCCGCTGGCCCGTTCGGTGCCGCCGGAGCGGTCCAGGTGGGGCAGGAACCGCGACGGCCGCCGGGCCCGTCCGCCCGGCGACCGCGCGGCCGCGTACGACAGCCAGAGCCACTCGCGTGCGCGGGTGATCCCGACGTAGAGCAGCCGGCGCTCCTCCTCGACCTGCTCGACGGTCTTCGCGTACGTGGTGGGCAGGGTGCCCTCGGCGAGACCGACCAGGAAGACCGCGTCCCACTCCAGGCCCTTCGCCGAGTGCAGGGACGCCAGCGTCACGCCGTCCACGGTCGGTACGTGCTGCTGGGCGGCCCGGCGGGCCAGTTCCTCGGTGAAGTCGGTGAGGGTGACCGGGCGTTCCACCGAGGCGGCCTCGCCGATCGGCACGACCTCGGGGGTCGCCGCGTACTCCTCGGCGAGCTGGACCAGCGCGGACAGCGCCTCCCACCGCTCGCGGGCGGCACCGCCGGTCGGTGGGGTGTCCGGGGTCCAGCCGACGGCGGTGAGCGCCTCGACGACGGCGGCCGGCAACGGTGTCTCTCCCGGGATCGAGCGGGTGGCGGCACGCAGCGCGACCATCGCCTGGCGCACCTCGGCCCGTTCGAAGAACCGCTCCGCGCCTTGCACGACGTACGGCACCTCGGCCTCGGTGAGCGCCTTCTCGTACGCCTCGGACTGGGCGTTGACCCGGAACAGCACGGCGATCTCCTTCGCCGGGGTGCCCGCGTCGATCAGGGAACGGCAACGCGCGGCCACCGCGTTCGCCTCCGCCGGCTCGTCGGTGAAGATCCGCAGATCCGGTTCGGGGCCCGGGGGGCGCTGGCCGCTCAGTTCCAGGCGCAGGCGCGCCTCGGTGCCCCGGGCCTGGGAGATCACCGCGTTGGCCAGCCCGACCACCTGCGGGGTGGAGCGGTAGTCACGGACCAGCCGGACCACCGTGGCGTTGCGGTGTCGGCGCGGGAAGTCGACCAGGTACGCCGACGTCGCCCCGGTGAACGAGTAGATCGTCTGGCTGGCGTCCCCGACCACTGTCAGGTCGTCCCGGCCGCCGAGCCAGGCGTCCAGCAACCGCTGTTGGAGGGGGTTGACGTCCTGGTACTCGTCGACGACGAAGTGCCGGTACTGGCCACGGACCTGCTCACCGACGTCCGGGTGCTCCTCGATCCCCCACACCGCGGCCCGCAGCATGTCCTCGAAGTCGATCACACCGTTCGAGCGCTTGAGCTGCTCGTACGCGGTGAACACGTCGGCCACCTTCGCCGGCTCGTGGGGTGTGTCGCGCAGCGCCCGGGCCGCGGCCACCACGTAGTCCGTCGGTTCGACGAGCGACGACTTCGCCCACTCGATCTCGCCGGCCAGGTCGCGGGCGGCGGCCCGGTCGGTACGCAGGCCGACCCGGGCGGCAGCGAGGGTGACCAGTCGTACCTTGCTGTCCAGCAGTTCGGGCATGGCACGCCCGGCCAGCAGCCGGGGCGCGAAGTACCGCACCTGACGCAGCGCGGCGGCGTGGAACGTCCGCGCCTGGACGCCACCCACCCCGAGCACCGTGAGACGACTCCGCATCTCGGCGGCGGCGCGGGCGGTGAAGGTGACAGCGAGCACGTGTCGGGGGGAGATCTCCCCGGAGAGCGCCCGGTGGGCGATTCGGGAGGTGATCGCGCGGGTCTTGCCGGTGCCGGCGCCGGCCAGGATGCAGACCGGGCCGGCGGGTGCGGTCACCGCGGCGCGTTGCTCCGGGTCCAGCCCGGCGAGCACCTGTTCCGACGCTGAGTGAACCGCCACAACCAGGAATCATCTCAGCTCCTCCCAGCGTTGCAGCGAACAGCCTCGGCTTGATCGGCAAGCCGCGGCCGGAGGAGTTGGAGGATCCGACCATGTTGACGATGTATTCCACCCCCTGGTGCGGCTACTGCCACCGGCTGAAGTCGCAGCTCGACCGGGAGGGCATCGGTTACGAGGTGGTCGACATCGAGCAGGACCCGAAGGCCGCGGAGTTCGTGATGAGTGTCAACGGCGGTAACCAGACGGTGCCGACGCTGCGCTTCGCCGACGGCAGCGCGCTGACGAATCCCTCGATCACCCAGGTCAAGCAGCACCTGGAAACCCTCAACGCCTGATCTGCCGGTTCATCCTCGGCGCACGGCCGCCCCACCGGGGCGGCCGTTCGTCGTGTCTGGGCACGAGTCACGGTGGCGACGGTCGGCGGGCGTTGGAAGTCCGGGTCGGTCGGTGTCCTCAACCGGTCGGCGGGGTGCCGGGAGCGTCGGGCGGGTGGGTGGCGTCGGTGCGGGTGCCCCGGGCGGCGCGCTCAGGTGGCGGCCCCGCCACAGGTAGCTACCGGCGGCCAGGGTGGCCACTCCGACCAGCGCGAACAGCAGCCGGTAGTCCAGTAACCCGACCAGCAGGGCACCCGCCCCGATGGAGAACGCCTGCGGCCCGCTGACCACCGCCTGGGTGGCCGCGGCGACCCGGCCGACCAGCGCGGGCGGGGTGCGGCGCTGGATCAGCGTGTGCAAACCCACCATCGTCAGCGGGAGCGAGACCCCGGCCAGCAGCACCGCCGCGAACCCGAGCCGCAGATCGGGGTACGCGAGCGCGAGCGCGGCCGGCGAGAAGAAGGCGACCCCGGCGGCCAGCGTGCCGACCTCGCCGAGCCGGCGGACCAGCGTCGGTGAGCAGAGTCCGCCGAGCAGACCACCAACGCCCTGCACGGTGACCAGCACACCCACGAACGCGGCATCCCGGTTCAGCCCCTGGTCCACGTAGGCGAAGATGAGCGACTCGCTGAAGCCCATCACCAGTGAGCCGAGCCCGTAGCCGAGCAGGGCCCGCCGCAGGGCCGGCTCGCCGGCCAGGTGCCGCAGGCCGGCGCCCAGCTCGGCCGGCCACCGCAGCCGTACGGTCGGCGGCACCTGTTGCGGGGCGGGCAGCGCGGTCACCACCGCCGCCGCGGTCAGAAATCCGACCATGCCGATTCCGGCCAGCGCCCAGCCGCCGAGCGCCGCGTAGAGAGCCGCGCCCACCAGCGGGCCGACCAGTCGTATCCCCTGGCGTACGGTCTGCAGCACGCCGTTCGCCTCGGCCAGCAGCTCGACCGGCACCAACTCGCGGATGAGCCCGCTGAGCGCCGCACCGAGCGTGATGGACGAGAGTCCGTAGAGGGCGGCCACCAGGTAGACGACCCAGACGTCGCCCGCGTCGTGGACGGTGAACAGCGGGGTGAGCAGGGCGGCGGTCGCCACGTTCGCGGCGACGAAGAACGGTCGGCGCGGGTAGCGGTCCACGACCCAGCCGACCAGCGGTGCCAGCGTCATCGGCGCGATGACCGCGAAGATCGTGGCACCGGCCAACCCGTCCGAGCCAGTCAGATCCTTGACCCAGATGGCGAGTGCCAGCAGCAGGATCGACTCGGCGGTCATGCTGGCCAGCAGGCCGCCGAAGAGCAGACGGAAGTCGGGTCGGCGCAGGATCGTGCGCATGGGTCCCTCCGGCGGGATGGCGTGCCCAGGTGGGCGAGGTCGACGGCCGCGACCGCGGGTCCGTCGTCGTCCGGCATTCCCGTGGTCCGATTTTCGCAAGACACGCCCTCGCCGGAACCTCCGACACCGGTCGCGCCGTCCATACTGACCGTGGGGGGCGAATTTCATACAGTTACCGTCGCGTCTGCGGCGGTCGACGGGAAAGAGGACACTGTGCCTCCTGCCGCACCCAGCCCGATCCTGCGTCGTCGCCGGTTGGGCATCGAGCTGCGCCGCCTGCGTGAGGCCGCGGGCCTCACCGGCGATCAGGTCATCGAGCGTATCGGTTGGGCCTCCGCGTCCAAACTGTCCCGCCTGGAGAATGGCCGCAGCCGACCGGACCCGCAGGACGTCGGCGACCTGCTCGACCTCTACGGCGCCGACCAGGCGCTGCACGACGAACTGCTGGGCATCACCAACGAGGCCGGCGACATGCGCGGCTGGTTGAAGAACTTCCCGGTGATGACGCAGCAGCAGCGCGGCTGGGCCGAGTTGGAGGCGGGCTGCGCGGAAATCTCCGAGTACAACCCGGTGCTGGTGCCGGGCCTGTTGCAGACCCCCGGGTACGCCCAGCTGCGGATCGTGTCGGCCCGCCAGGTGAGCGCGGGCGCGGGCGAGCCGGAGCCCGGCGACGAGCCGGAGACCGAGGTGCAGGCGCGATTGGCCCGCCAGTCGCTGCTCACCCGGGAGCCGCACGCTCCCCGCTACACCGCCGTGCTGGAGGAGGCCGCTCTCGGCCGCCGGGCCGGGCCGCCGGAGGTGCTGCACGAGCAGCTGCTCCAACTCTGCGAGCTGGCCCTGCTGCCGAACGTGACCCTGCACGTGCTGCTCCGGGACACCCAGATCGGCAGTTGGTTCCTTCCGCCGACCGCGTTCTCGGTCTATCGGTTCGCCGATCCCCTCGATCCGGAGACATTGGCCATCGAAGGTGGCTTCACCGACGTCATGTCGACCGAGGCAATCACGCTAAATCGCTATAAAGTGGTGTTCGAGTGGCTATGCACGGCGGCACTTAACGCCTCGGACACCCTCTCCTGGCTGATCGAGGCGGCGGGACGGCTGACCGAGGCGACGCCCCCATCCACAGTGGCGTTCGGGCCGGCAACGGCGCCGACCCAACGCCGCCAGGGTTCGGGGCGACTGACGGACCGGTGATCCACGGGGGACCTCCGTCGGGCGTGCGGCACCACTCGTCCCATCGGATCGCTGCACATCAGGAGCAGAACCATGAACGACATCCGCAACACGCCGTCCGTCTCCGCCCACTCGTTGGCGGACGCCCCGTGGCGTACCAGCACCCGCAGCCAGACCTCCAACTGTGTGGAGGTCGCCCCGCTCGCCACCGGCCCGTCGGCGGTCGCCCTACGCGACAGCAAGGACCGGGGCGGCCCGGTGCTGCTGTTCAACCGCGCGGGGTGGCTCGGTTTCATCACCGGCGCCAAGAAGGGCCAGTTCGATCTGAACTGACCCGGTCATCGGGTACGGGGCCGTCGGCGTAGCGCCGGCGGCCCCGTCTCGTCACACCCGTCGACCCGTCGCCCGGTGACCCGCCAACCCTGCTGAGCAGCCATCGACTGATCGGACGAGGCTCGAAACCGATAGGCGCGTTTCAGTTGCTGAGACGAACACGGGGCGTAACATGGCCCTCGGATACGTGGAACTTCCACACTGCTCATCCGTCGCGGTTCATCCGGAGACCCACATGCGGTTCCTGATCGTTCGCACCGACATCCGCGCCGTCGCCGACGGGGACATCGCCGCCGCCTGGGCGGACGGCCATCGACTTCGCGACGAGACGACCGCGCCCGAGCCGCGACGTCAGATCGTGCACGCCGAGGACCGGGACGCCGCGCTGCTGCTGGCCCGCGCCCTGGCCACCGTCGGCGCGGTCCGCGCCGGCAAGCAGCGGGTCAAGGTCCTCCCGCTGATCGAGTCGCGGCCCGCCTTCCGACACAGACCGGGCCGTACCGGCACCTGATTCACAGGTCGTCCGTCGTGGTCGGACCGGCTCCCCCGCCGCGTTACTCGCACCCGCCGACCACGACGGCCCGTGTTCCCGGCCCGTGACCGTCGCGGCAACGGCGGCCGCGGGCCGGGACCGCGCTCAGCGGTCGGCGTCCACCCAGCCGTCCAGCCACCGGTGAATGAGGAAGAGCGCGATCGACGACGGCGGCGGCAGGACCAGTCGGGCCCCGTCGCCCACGTCGACCGTCTGCCCGGCCAGTGCCGCCCCGATCTCCTGGCGGGAGAACCACCGGGCGTACGCGATCTCGGACGGGTCGACCCGCACCGGCTCGGCCGGGTTCGCGGTGGCAAGGAAGCCCAGCATCAGCGAACCGGGGAACGGCCAGGCCTGGCTGCCCACGTACCCGATGCGCTCGACCCCGATGCCCACCTCCTCGCGGACCTCGCGCAACACTGCCGCCTCCGCCGACTCGCCCGGCTCGACGTAGCCGGCCAGGCAGGAGTAGCGGCGACCACCGGGGGTGCCCTGCCAGCCGGCGTTGTTGCCGAGCAGGCAGCGGCCGTCCGGGCCGTCCACCCCGTCGTGAACGAGCACGATCATCGCCGGGTCGGTACGCGGCCAGATCCGCCCGCCGTTGCGGTCCACCCGGGACCAACCGGCCTCGTCCATCGCGGTCGGCGCACCGGTGCTGGTCGAGTAACCGTGCCGGGTGTGCCAGTTGACGAGTGCCAGCGCGGTGGTGAAGATGCCGGCCTCCCGGTCGGCGAGCAGGTGACCCACCTCGCGGAGGTGGACCGCCCGGGTCCCCGGGATCGCCGGCAGCGGCGCGTCGACGGCGAAGACCGGCACCCCGTCCGGCTCGACCCCCAGGAACATCGCCGCCGACTCGGAGCCGGCGGGCACGTCACCCGCCCCGAACAGCACCAACGTCGGCGGCGACGTCTCGGTGCGGGCCAGCGTCCGACCGTCGTCGGTCGAGTCGATCAGCAGCACCCGGGCGCGCAACCACGCCTCGGTCAACCACTGCGAGTCGCCCCGCCGGTGCGCCGCCCGATCCAGCGTGGACCGCGCCAACGGCGGCGCCGCCTCCCCGCTCACGCCTGTCGCTCGGTGTGGACAGCGGTCAGCGCGGCCAGCCCCGGGGTGATCCGCTCCGCGTCGCCGAGCACCACGATCGCCGCCCGAGCCGGTGCCAGGTACCGGGCCGCCGCCTGCGCCACGTCCTCGATGCTCGCCTTCGCCAACCGCGCCGCGTACTCGGCGAGGAAGTCCAGGCGTAGCCCGTTGCCCGCGTACGCGCTGGTCAACGCGGCCAGCCCGGCCTGGGTGGACATGCCGAGCTGAAGGGTGCCCAGAGCGTACTGCCGGGCCTGCTCCAACTCCTCGGGCTTCGGTGGCAGCGACGCCAACCGGCCCAGCTCGTACGTCGTCTCCAGCAGCGCCGGACCGGTGACCTCGGTGGCCACGTCGGCGGCGGCGACCAGCACCGACCCGGCGACGGAGTGCTCGATACCCGAGTGCGGGCCGTACGTGTAGCCCTTGTCCTCGCGGATGTTCTCCACCCACCGGGAGGAGAAGTAGCCGCCGAAGATCAGGTTGGCGAGTTGCAGCGGGGCGTGGTCCGGGTCGGTGCGCGACACCGCCGGAAGCGCGATCCGCAGCGACGACTGCACCGAGCCCGGCCGGTCGACAAGCAGCAGCGGCCCCGGCTCCAGCGGCGGGGTCGCCGGCAGGTCGGCCACACGCCCGGCACCCGACCAGCCGCCGAGTGCCCGCTCGGCGGCGTCCAACGCCTTCTCCGGCTGCACGTCACCGACCAGCACCAACTGCGCGCCGGTCGGATGCACCCGCTCCGAGTGCAGGGTGCGCAGGGCCGCCGGTCGGACGGCCCGGATCTGGTCGGGCTCGGGCGTCTGCGTCGCGTACGGGTGCCGGCCGTAGATCCGCTTGAGCAGCGCCTCCCGGGCCAGGTGCGCCGGTTGACTCTGCGCCACCTGGATCCGGTCGACCAGTCGGTCCCGTTCGGTGGCCACCTCGTCGCTGGGGTAGCTGGCGCCGGTCAGCACCTCGGCCAGCAGCTCCAGCATCCGGTCCAGACCGGTGACCAGGCCGGCGCCGGAGAGCATCAGCCGGTCCGGGTCGACGCCCGCGGAGAGCCCGCCGCCCACCTTCTGCAACTCGGCGGCGATCTGCACGCTGGTCATCGACCCGGTGCCGGAGAGCATGGTCTGCGAGAGCATCGCGCCGCGGGCCAGGTGCACCCGACCGAACGGCACCCAGAGCCGCAGTTCGACCAGGGGCACGGCGGGCCGGCGTACCGCGATCACGGTGAGCCCGTTGGGCAGCGTCCGCTCGGCCTGCTTGGGCACCTTGAGCTTGCGGGTCGGACCGAGCGGGGGAAGCGTGCGCGGCGCGGCGGCCACAGTCCCGGTCATCGGGCACCTCCGGGGATGACTTCGATGGCGGCGCGACGCTCCGGACGCACTGTGGCCGCGGCGGCCCGGACCTGCTCCTCGGTGACCTCGCCGACCAGCCGGGGCAACTCGTTGAGCAGGCCCGGCTCGCCGCGTTGCTGCTCCAACACTGCCATCCGCAGCGCCCGACCGAGCACCGCGTCGGTGTCCCGCAGCAGGTGGGTCGCCATCCGGGCCTGGGTGCGGGCCAGCTCACCGTCGGTCAGCCCGTCGGTGGCCAGCCGGTCCAGCTCCTCGTCGATGGTGCGCAGCACCTTGTCCACGTCACCCCCGGGCGGCAGGTGCGCCTGCAACAGCAGCGCGGTGGGGTCGCGGACGTCGAACGGGTCGCCCATGAAACCGAGGTATCCGCCGAGGCTGGTCACTGTGCGGTCGCGCTGCACCAGCCGCTCGACCAGCCGCGACGCGTCGCCGTCGGTGAGCACCTCGGCCAGCACCACGTACGGCAGGTAGCCGGCGAAGTCGGTGACCGGGTCGGGCACCCGCCACGCGCCGGCCACCGCCGGCAGCGGCGCCAGGGCGTCGGTGTACGAGGTGCGCCGCTCGGCGCTCAGGTCGGGTTCGGTGAAGTCGGGCCGTTGCGGTGCCGGCCGGGCCGGCACGTCGCCGAAGTGCCGGCTGACCAGCTCGGTCGCCTCGGCCACGTCGATGTCACCGCTGACGGCGAGCACGGCGTTGCCGCTGGCGTAGTAGCGGCGGAAGAAGTCCGCTGCGTCGGCGACGGTCGCCGACTCCAGGTCGTCGAAGGAGCCGTAGCCGTCGTGGGCGTTGGGGAAGGTGTCGAACATGACCGGCGGCAGGGTCAGCCAGGGGAAACCGCCGTACGGCCGGTTGAGGACGTTGACCCGGATCTCCTCCTTGACCACGTCGACCTGGTTGCGCAGGTTCTCCTCGGTCAGCCGAGGGCCGCGCATCCGGTCCGCCTCCAGGAACAGTGCGCGTTCCAGCGCGTTGCTCGGCAACGTCTCGAAGTAGTCGGTGTAGTCCAGGTGGGTGGAGCCGTTGAAGGTGCCGCCCGCGCCCTGCACGTGTCGGAAGTGAGCCAGCTTCTCCAGGTTTTCCGAGCCCTGGAACATCAGGTGCTCGAAGAGGTGGGCGAAGCCGGTGCGCCCCTCGGGCTCCGAGCGGATGCCGACGTCGTAGACCACCGCCACCCCGATCACCGGGGCACTGCGATCGGGGGTGAGCACCACCCGCAGGCCGTTGTCGAGGGTGAACCGCTCGACCGGATACTTCGTCGCTGGAATTCTGGATCTCCGCGCCGCCACGGAGTCGACCCTAGCGCGTCGACACGGTCGCCACCCGCGACCTTCCCGGAGCCGCCGCGACGGGGGCGGTCACCAGGGTCAGCACCTCGTTGGCGACCCGTTCGGCCTCCTCGCGGTGCGGCCGAGTCGATCCGACGGAACCGGGCCTTTGCGGCGGCGATCCGCTCCGGGCTCGTCCCGGCCAGCAGCCGGTCGCTCCCCGCCAACGCTACGCCGCTTATCACAGCAAGCTGGTAGGAAATGCCGACATAACTGAGACGCGCCATCCCGCCATGTGGATGGGTCTTGACGCTGACCACGGCCTGGCCCACTCTTCCTACCAACTAAGTAGGAATACTGCGGATTGGATGGACGATGAGACGGCTCCCCCTGCGCCGGACGGTCACGCTGATGACCCTCGCCGCCCTCGGCGCGGCGACCCTGGGCAGCACCGCCGGGTGCGGCGACGACAGCGAGGGCGCGGGCGGCAGCTCCGGCCCGGTGACGCTGCGCCTCGGCTACTTCCCCAACATCACCCACGCGCCAGCGGTCGTCGGCGTGGAGAAGGGCATCTTCGCGGAGAAGCTCGGCACCGACGTCAAGCTGGACCCGAAGACCTTCAACGCCGGCCCGGCCGCCATCGAGGCGGTCTTCTCCGGCGCGCTGGACGCCACCTACATCGGTCCGAACCCGACGGTGAACGCCTTCTCCAAGTCCAAGGGCGAGGCTGTCCGGGTCATCTCCGGAGCGGCGTCCGGCGGCGTGGCGCTGGTGGTCAAGCCCGGCATCACCGGGGCGCAGGACCTGAAGGGCAAAAAGATCGCCACCCCGCAGCTGGGCAACACCCAGGACGTGGCGGTCCGGTACTGGCTCAAGCAGCAGGGCCTCACCACCACCAAGGAGGGTGGCGGTGACGTCAAGATCGTGCCGCAGGAGAACGCCCAGACCATCGAGACGTTCACCAGTGGCGCGATCGACGGGGCGTGGGTGCCCGAGCCGTTCGTCTCCCGCCTGGTCAACGCCGGCGGCACGGTGCTCGTCGACGAGCGTGACCTGTGGCCCGACAAGAAGTTCGTCATCACCAACCTGCTGGTGAGCACGAAGTTCCTCAAGGCGCACCCGGACGTGGTGCAGAAGCTGGTCGACGGCCAGGTGGCCGCCAACGAGTTCGTCAACACCAAGCCGGAGGAGGCGCAGCAGGCCATCTCCGACGCGATCGGCAAGATCACCGGCAAGCCGCTGGACCTGAAGCTGATCAAGCAGGCGTGGCCGACGTTGGAGTTCACCAACGACCCGATCCCGTCCTCCCTCAAGGCCGGGCTCGACCACGCCGTCGACGTGCAGCTGACCGAGCCGGTGGACCTCAAGGGCCTGTACGACCTGAAGTACCTCAACAACGCGCTGAAGGCCGCCGGCAAGCCCGAGGTCGTCCAGCCATGACGTCGACCACGACGACGCCGCGGAGCGCGACCACAGCCGTCGCGCTCTCCGGCGTGACCAAGGTGTACGGACGCGGGTCGAGCGCCGTCCTGGCCCTGGACGGTGTGTCGCTGGACGTCGCGCCCGGCGAGTTCGTCTGCCTGGTCGGCGCGTCCGGCTGCGGCAAGAGCACCCTGCTCAACCTGGTGGCCGGGCTGGACCGGGTCAGCGGTGGCCAGATCACCCTGGCCGGCGACGTCAACCCGGGCCTGATGTTCCAGGAACCGGCGCTCTTTCCGTGGCTGACCGTCGACGCCAACGTGGAGGTCCCCCTCAAGCTGCGCCGGCTCCCCCGGGCCCAACGCCGCGAGCGGGTCGCCGAACTGCTGCGGACGGTGCACCTGGGCGACTTCGGCCGCAAGCGCCCGCACGAACTCTCCGGCGGGATGCGGCAACGGGTCGCGCTGGCCCGCACGTTGGCCCTGGACACCCCGGTGCTGCTGATGGACGAGCCGTTCGGCGCGCTGGACGCGATGACCCGGGACATCCTGCACGACGAGCTGGAACGGATCTGGTCCGAGCGCCAACTCTCGGTGCTCTTCGTGACGCACAACGTCCGCGAGGCGGCCCGACTGGCCGACCGGATCATCCTGCTCTCCAGCCGACCCGGCCGGATCATCTACTCCACCGAGGTGACCATCCCGCGCCCCCGTCGGATCGACTCCCCCGAGGTCGCGGCCATCGCCGCCGAGGTCACCGAGCGGCTCCGTACGGAGGTGGGCCGCCATGGCCAGTGACACCCTCACCAGTTCGGCGCGTACCGACGCCGAGATCACCGGCCTGGACGCGCTGGAGATCGCCGGTCGGGACAAGGACGTCTCCCGGGGCACCCGCCTCTGGGCGGCCACCTGGCCCAAGCTCGCCGCGCTGGCCATCGCCATCGCCGCCTGGCAACTCGTGGTCCTCTCGGGCTGGAAGCCGCCGTACTCGCTGCCCGGCCCGCTGGAGGTCGGCCGCGAGCTGATGGCCCAGGCCCAGAGCCCGCAGCTCTGGGACGGCCTGGTCACCACGTTGCGCCGGGCCGCCCTCGGGTACGTCTTCTCGGTCGCCGTCGGCCTGCTGCTCGGCCTCGCGGTGGCCCGGTCCACCGTGCTGCGCGCCGCCATCGGCTCGATGATCACCGCGTTGCAGACCATGCCGTCGATCGCCTGGTTCCCGCTGGCCATCCTGCTCTTCGAGCTGAGCGAGAAGGCGATCTTCTTCGTGGTGGTGCTCGGAGCGGCACCGTCCATCGCCAACGGGGTGATCTCCGGAGTGGACTACGTGCCGCCGCTGCTGCTGCGCGCCGGCCGCAACCTGGGCGCCCGTGGGCTCAACCTCTACCGGTACGTCATCGCTCCGGCCGCCCTGCCGGCGATCGTCGCCGGGCTCAAGCAGGGCTGGGCGTTCTCCTGGCGCAGCCTGATGGCCGGTGAGCTGCTCGTGGTCGGCATCTCGCAGACCTCACTCGGCGCCCAGCTCACCTACTCCCGCGAACTGTCCGACGCGCCCTGGCTGCTCTCCACGATGATCGTCATCCTGGTCGTCGGCCTGGTCGTGGACGCCGCGTTCGGCGCTGCGGACAAGGCGATCCGGCGTCGCTGGGGCGTACTGGACCAGGCTGGTCAGTGACGTGTTCGTCTCCGCGCGCAGCGACTACGCGCTCCGGGCGATGCTCGCCGTCGCCGCCGCCGGTGGTGGCGACGGCGACGGCGACAGGGCCGGCGAGTTGGTGAAGGCTGCCAGCCTGGCCGATGTGCAGGGCATCCCGCTCAGCTTCCTGCAGGGCATCCTGCTCGACCTGCGCCGGGCCGGTCTGCTGCACAGCCACCGCGGTGCCGACGGCGGGTACGCGCTGACCCGCCCGCCCCACGAAATCACCGTCGGGGACGTGCTGCGCGCGGTCGGCGGTTCGCTCACCACGGTGCGCGGCCTGCCGGCCGAGCGGGCCGACTATCACGGAGTGGCCGCGGGGCTCACCGACGTCTGGCTGGCGGTGCACGGGGCGATCGCCACCGTCGTCGACAGCACCACCCTCGCCAACCTGCTCACCCAAACCCAAACCCCCACAACCCCCTAGCCCGCCCGCGCCGCGCCCCCGCGCCCCCGTGTCCCGCGATCTTGCACTTTCTGTCGCGGCAAAAGGGACGCATCCTGCCGAATTGACAACCGAAAGCGCAAGATCGGCGCATGCGTGGGTTGCGGTGGGTTGCTGTGGGTTGCGGCGACGGTGATGTGGTCGGGCCGGTGCCCCGCCGACCCGACCACACCTCGCACCGATCCTGACCGGGCCTGCCCCTCCGCCGGCACCGGTAGGCCGGTCGCTGCTCAGCCCACGTGTGCGTCCGCCGGGCCGGAGCCCGGGCCGCCAGGACTGTGCAGCTCCACCAGACCGGCGGGAGCATTGCCCGCCGGGGTGGCATGCCAGGGCGCGAAGGCCGCGACCATGGCGAGCAACAACCCGGCGAGCGCGACCGCGACCACCAGGATCAGTTCACGCAGTGCGCCCGAGCCGGCTTCGCCCGCCATGGTCACCCCTCCCGTGTCGGGCCCCCCGCCCGACTTCCCCCGTCCGTCAGCCTCGACCACCACCGGCCGGGGCGCAGTCGGCCAGCCGACCCAGCGGAGGCTGATTACCGACTCAGCCGAACGGGTGACCGAGCCCTCATCACGAGGCGGCCCGGAGGGCACGCGATGGGCGGGAACGACACCGACCCGCCCAGCCGAAGCGGGACGGGTCGGTCGACGAGCGGAAGATCAGACGGTACGGGGGCGACGCGGGCGCCGGGAGCGTCCCGACGCGCGGTGCGCCGGCCGGGCGCCGCCGTCGGAGGCCGAACCACCGGAGGTACGCGTCCGAGAGGCGGGCACCGGCGGCGCGACGATGGTCACCGGCACACCGGACGGCTCACGGGCACCGGTCACCCGGGCCAACGCCGCGTCACCGGGGCGCACCTGGACCGACTCGGGTCGGATGCCGGCAGTGGCCATCAGCCGGGACACGTCCCGGCGCTGCTCCGGCAGGACCAGGGTGACCACGGAACCGGACTCGCCGGCCCGGGCGGTACGGCCGCCCCGGTGCAGGTAGTCCTTCGCCTCGGTCGGCGGGTCCACGTTGACCACCATGTCCAGGCCATCCACGTGGATGCCACGGGCCGCCACGTCGGTGGCGACCAGGGCGGTCACCTGACCGTTGCGGAACTGCTCCAGGATCCGGGTGCGCTGCGGCTGGGACTTGCCGCCGTGCAGCGCGGCAGCGCGTACGCCCTTGGAGAGCAGCTGACGGGCCAGCCGGTCGGCGCGGTGCTTGGTGCCCATGAACAGGATGGTGCGGCCCTCACGGGCGGCGATCCGGGTCAACGCGTCGGGCTTGTCGGCGGCGTCGACGTGCAACACGTGGTGGGTCATCGCGGTGACGGTCGCGGTGCCCGGGTCGACCGAGTGGGTGACCGGGTTGCTCAGGAAGCGGCGGACCAGCCGGTCCACGCCGCCGTCCAGGGTCGCGGAGAAGAGCATCCGCTGCCCCTGCGGCGCGACCTGCTCCAGCAGCTTGGTGACCTGCGGCAGGAAACCCATGTCGGCCATCTGGTCGGCCTCGTCGAGCACGGTGATCTCGACCTGGTCGAGCCGGGCGTCGCCACGGTTGATCAGGTCGTGCAGCCGGCCGGGGGTGGCGACGACCACCTCGGCACCGGCACGCAGCGCGTCCGCCTGCCGTTGCAGCGACAGCCCGCCGACGACGGTGGCGCAGCGCAGCCCGACGGCGCGGGCGTACGGGGCCAGGGCGGTGGTGACCTGCTGGGCCAGTTCGCGGGTCGGCACCAGCACCAGGGCCAGCGGGCGACCCGGCCGGGCCTTACGGCCGGCGGTGCGCGACAGCAGGGGAAGCCCGAAGGCGAGGGTCTTGCCGGAGCCGGTACGGCCTCTTCCCAGCACGTCCCGGCCGGCGAGCGAGTCGGGCAGCGTCGCCGACTGGATCGGGAACGGCTCGGTGATGCCCTGCGCGGTCAGCGCGGTGAGCAGCGCCGGCGCCAGACCGGTATGGGCGAAAGAGGGAATAACTGTGGTCATGCGGAAGCCTTCCTCGACGCGGCACGTGTCGAGGGAGGGCGCCGAAGTCGGCGCTGTCAACCAGCGGAAAGAGACCGCCAGGACTCACAAGCACGAACCGAAGGGAGTACAGGCCGGCCCGCCGCCGGGCCGCCGCCTGCGGACGCAGGCGGCGGCGGGGCGGGCCGGTCCCGTCACCGTCACACCCGGAGGGCGCGACAGGTAATGCTGACCGATCCGAAGATCAGAGCGGGCGGATGTTCTCCGCCTGCGGGCCCTTCTGGCCCTGGGTCACCTCGAACTCGACCCGCTGGTTCTCGTCCAGGCTCCGGTAGCCGGAGGACTGGATCGCCGAGAAGTGGGCGAAGACGTCAGCGCCGCCGCCGTCCGGGGTGATGAAGCCGAAGCCCTTGTCAGCGTTGAACCACTTCACGGTGCCAATAGCCATGTGTTTCGTCTCCTTGACGGAACGTCGGACGCGCACTTGTTGCACGCCCGAAGAGGAGCGCTCCGCGCGGGGATGCGCGAATCGCCTGTCGCTTCTGGTCGCCCCGCCCGGAGAACTCCGGACACAACAAAGAGCGCCTGGGGCCACAATCCCGCCAGGCGCACACAGAGTCTCTGGTAACCAAAACTGCAACCCGGTCAACCTACCACGGTTTTCCCCGCAGTGGTCAATGTTGGGCAGAATCCTCGGGCAACTGGGCGATCATGGCCGTGAGGCCCGCCACATCCAGCAGGTCGGCGGGCCGTACGGTCACCCCGTGCCGGACGTAGTGGAACGCCGCGCCCACCCGCTCGACCGGCACACCGGCCAACTCCGCCCAGGCCAGCCGGTACACGGCCAGCTGCACGGCGGCCACCTCAGCCGCCGGCCCGGTGGGCTGCGCGCCGGTCTTCCAGTCGACCACGTCGAACCGGCCACCCGGCCGGGCGAAGACCGCGTCCATCCGGCCTCGTACCACCACCCCGGCGATCACCGTGGCGAACGGCACCTCCACCTCCACCGGTGACCGGTCGGCCCACTCGCTGGCCAGGAACCGCTCCTGAAGCTCGACAAGCGCCTCGTCGGGTGCGGCATCGGCATCGGCAGCGCCGGGCAGTTCGTCCAGGTCCAACAGGCGGTCCGCGCCGAAGCGCTGCTCCAACCAGGCGTGGAAGGCGGTGCCCCGACGCGCGTACGGGTTGGGTTCGGTCGGCACCGGCCGGCGCAGCGTACGGGCCAGCGCCGCCGGATCGCGCCGCAACGCGACGAGTTGGGTGACGCTCAGCGCCCCGGGCAGCGCCACCTCGACCGCACCGGAGAGCCGGGTCAGCTCGGCGCGCTCGGCCAGCAGCAGGTCCGCCTCACGCTGCCAGCGCGCCACCTCCGGGTCCACCTCCGGCTCGGCCGCCTCGACAGTCGGCCCGCCCGGCATCACCGACCCGGCGGGCGCCGAGCCGGCCGCCGCCACCGATCCGGCGGGCACCGAGCCACTCGACCCGACCGGCCCGGGGAGGACCGGCCCGACCGGTCCCGGGAGCGCCGCCGCCGGACCGTCGGCCATCAGGCGACGCACCAGCCCGGCAGCCTCGGCCAGCGCCGGCCGGCGACCACCCAACGGGTCGGCCGGCCACTCCGCGCGGAGCACCACCTCGGCCGTGGGGTTCGTCGCGTCCGGGGTCGGCTCCGGTGCCCACACGTCGATCAGGTGCCCCGGCCCACCGTCGAGGCAGGCGTCGTACACCTCACGCAGGAAGACCGACGGACCTCGCGGTCGCTTCGTGCCCTCCCCCCACCAGTAACCGGAGCAGAGCAGCAGCCGGCGCGGCCGGGTCACCGCCACGTACGTCAGCCGGCGTTCCTCCCGCTCGTCGTGGGCCCGCCACGCGTCGGTGAAGTCGGTCACCGCCCGCGCCACGGCCCGCTGGTCGCCCGCCTCGTCGAGCGCCAACTCGGGCAGCCCGTCGGCGTCACCGCGCAGCGGGAACGGCAGCACGCCCAGCCCGCCCAACCAGTGGTCGGAGTTGCGGACCGGCCCGGGCCACAGCCCGCGACTGAGCCCGGCCACCGCCACCACGTCCCACTCCAGACCCTTGGCGGCGTGTGCGGTGACCACCTGCACCGCGCCCTCCACCACCTCGACCTCGCCCGGCGCCAGACCACGCTCCTCGTCCTCGGCGGCGGCCAGATAGGACAGGAAACCGGACAGGGTGGCGCCGGGCGTCTCCCCGCTGAACCGGGCCGCCACGTCGCCGAGCGCGTCCAGGTGCCCCCGGGCCAGGCCCGCGTCGCCGGCGCCGTCGCGGCCGGCCCGCACCGCGACCTCCACGTCCAGGCCGATGGTTCGCTCGATGTCCGCGATCAGGTCCGGCAGCGCCTGGTCCAGTCGGTAGCGCAGCAGCGCCAACTCCCGGCCGTACGCGCGCAGCCGCGCGAACCCCTCCGCCGAGTACGCCTGCGCCGGCCCGAGGTCGGCCAGCGCCTCCACCAGAGTCGCCTCGTCCAACAGGTCGGGGCTGATCTCCGCGTCGTCGTCGGCGGCCACCTGCCGTCGAGCTTTAGCGATGGCCCGAGCCCGGCGGTGCAGGGCCACCAGGTCACGCGGCCCGATCCGCCAACGGGCACCGGTGAGCAGCCGCAACAGCGCGGCCCCGTCGGTCGGGTCGGCCAGCACCCGCAACGTGCACACCACGTCGCGCACCTCGGGAGTGTCCAGCAGGCCGCCCAGCCCCACCACCTCGACCGGCAGACCACGCTCGCGCAGCGCCGACTCGATCGCCGGGATCTGGCTGCGTACCCGAACCAGCACGGCGGTCGTCGGGCGCCGCGCCACCGGGATGTGCTCCGGGGCCACGCCCGGCATCCCGGCCGCCCCACGCCAGGCGGCCAGCACGCTGTCGGCGATCCAGTCGGCCTCGTCGGCGTACGTGGGCAGCATCGCGCAGTGCACGGTGCCCCCGGCCGCACCGGCCGGGCTGCGGTGCGGGATCGGGTCCCGGACGGTCAACGCCGAGCGCAGCTCCGGCACCCGGGCACCCGCCGCCCGCAGCGGGGTGGAGAGCGCGTTCGCCACCCGGAGGATCTCCCGACGGTTGCGCCAACTCGTGGTGAGCCCCAGCGCCGGGGCCGGCTCACCGTCGGCGCGGGCGAACTCGGTGGGAAACCGGTCCAGGGTGCCCGCGCTGGCCCCCCGCCAGCCGTAGATCGACTGGCACGGGTCGCCCACCGCGGTCACCGGGTGCCCCCCACCGAACAGCGCGTTGAGCAACACCACCTGGGCGTGGCTGGTGTCCTGGTACTCGTCGAGCAACACCACCCGGAACCGGTCCCGCTCGATCGCGCCGACCGCCGGATGGTCCCGGGCCACCCGCGCCGCCCGGGCGAGCTGGTCGGCGAAGTCCATCGCTTCGAAGTCCACCTTGCGCCGGGCGTACGCCCGCACCAACGGCAGCAGCCGCAACCGGGTCTGCTGCAGGGTGAGCGCCTTGCGCACGTCGGCGTACACCCGACCCGGCCGGGACTGCACCTCGGCGAAGAACCGACCGGTCCAGGCCGCCAACTCGTCCGGCGCGACCAGGTGCTCGTCCAACTCCCCGGCGAGCGCCAGCACCGCGTCGGTGATGGTGCTCGGCATCCGGTCCACCTCGGACATGTCGCCGTCGTAGTTGCGCACCAGCAGGTCCACCAACTGCCAGCGGGACGCTTCGGTGAGCAGCCGGGTGGACGGCTCGTAGCCAGCCCGTAGCCCGTGCTCGGTGACGATCCGCCCCGCGTACGAGTGGTAGGTGGAGACGGTGGGCTCACCGGCGAGCGGATCGTCCAACGGGTCCCGCCCCTGCCGGCCGACGCGGCGGATCAGCTGGTCGAGCCGGGTGCGTACCCGATGGGCCAACTCGCCGGCCGCCTTGCGGGTGAAGGTCAACCCGAGGATCTGCTCCGGCCGCACGTACGAGTTGGCCACCAGCCAGACCACCCGCGCGGCCATCGTCTCGGTCTTGCCCGACCCGGCACCGGCGACCACCAGCAGCGGCTCCACCGGAGCGGCGATGATCGCGGCCTGCTCCCGGGTCGGTGCCGGCAACCGCAGCAGCTTGGCCAGCTCCACCGGCGTGTACCGGGGGCCGGAGTCCGCGAGCCGGGGCGTCGGTGCGGGACCCGCGCCGAACAGGGTGGGCTGACTCACGGTGTCGTCACAGGCTGCAACACCGGCTCACTCCTCGCCCTCACTGTGCCGTCTTGGTTCGTGACTGCGGGGCTCGCAACACCGGCTCACTCCTCGCCCTCACTGGTGCGCCGGACGGTGGGCGGCTCGACGACCTGGCGCCCCTGCCCGGAGACCGGGCAGCTGGTGCGCACCGGGCAGACCCGGCACTTCGAGTTGGCCACCGCCGCGAACGTGGCGGCTGCCATCGTATCGGCGGTTCGCCGGACCAGCGCGGTCGCCCAACCGGCCGCCGGCCCCTCGCTGGCCGCCGGTTGGTTCTGCTCCCTGGCGTCCTTGGCGGTGGTCCCCAGCTGCACCAGCGCGGCGCCCCCGGACTCGTCACCGAACTCGGCGAACGCCCCCGCCTCCACCGCCGCCTGGTAGGCGCCAAGCTGCGGGTGCTCCGCCAGGTCGGCGCCGGTGACAGCTGTGGACTTGCCGGTCTTCAGGTCGATCACCACCAACCGCCCGGCCTCGTCGACCTCCAGCCGGTCGACCCGACCGGTCAGCTCGACGGGCCGGTGGGGATCGTCCAGGCGGACGGCGAACTCGTGCTCGATGGCGAGCAACCGACGCGGGTTGGTGGCCAGCCAGCGCAGCAGCTTGTCGACCATCGCCTCGGCGCGCTCCCGCTCCGGCCCGGCCATCCACCGGGCCGCCAGCTCGATCGCGTCGAACCGGGCGGCCACGTAGTCGAGCAGCGCGCCCCGGTCGGCACTGGCGTCCTCGGCGAGCATCGCGGCGGCGTGCACCAGGTTGCCCACCCCCTGCGCGGTGCTGGTCGGCCCGCTGCCGCCATGCCGTTCCAACAGCCACCGCAGGCTGCACCGCAGCGCGCTCTCCATGGCCGACGGGGTGACCCGCACCGGGTCGCCGTCGTCGACGAGCGGCCGGTCGTCGGAGAGCGCCCGCAACCCCCACCAGTCGTCGGGGTGCGCGCCGGGCACTCCGGCGGCGGCGAGCCGGGCCAGTTCGGCCGCCGCGGCGCGCCGCCGGGTCGCCGGGGCGGCCGGGTCGGTGATGGCGGTACGGAGTTCCGCCACCAACGCCGGCAGGGTGAGCGCCCGGGGTGGACGGGTCACCGGCAGCGCCCCCGGATGGTCCGGCCCCTCGTCGCCGGCCTCACCCGCGGTGGTGCCACCGGAGGACGGCTCGGTGCGGGGACCGGGCGGCGGGCCCGGCGCTGTCGGCGGGGTGCCGGGCGGCGGCGTGCCGGGCGGGGTGTTCGGGATCAGCTCGTGCAGGAACCGGCTCGGCTGCTCCTCGTGATCGTCACCGCCGACGGCGGCCGACGCCACCGCGCTGACCAGCAACCGGTGCCGGGCCCGGCTGACGGCGACGTGGAAGAGCCGACGCTCCTCGTCCAGCAACGCCGAGGTCTGACCCACCACGTTCGCCGCTCTCGCGCCGTCGACCGACCGGCCGGCCAGCACGTCGACCAGCCGCTCGGAGCCGAGCAGGCTGCCGCGCAGCCGCAGGTCCGGCCAGATGCCCTCCTGCACGCCGGCCACCGCGACCAGGTCCCATTCCAGGCCCTTCGCCGCGTGCGCGGTGAGCAGGCGTACCGCCGCACCCCGGTCGGCGGTCGGCGCGATGGTGTCGGCCGGCAGATCCTGGGCGAGCACGTGATCGAGGAACACCTCGGTACGGGCACCGGGCAGCCGGTCGGTGAACCGGGCCGCCGCGTCGAAGAGGACCAGCACGGCGTCCAGGTCACGGTCGGCCGCCTCGGCCCGCCGTCGCCGGGCCAGGTCACCCTCGCCGACCTCCGGGCGGCCCTGGTTGATCGCGCCGGCCCAGCGTTCGGCGAGACCACTGGCCTGCCAGACGGCCCAGAGCACGTCCTCGGCTGTCGAACCCGGCCGATCGGCGGCCTCGCGTGCGATGGCCAGCAGCCCGGCCACCGCCTGCGCCGGTTCCGCCCAGCGACGGTCGATGCCGGCCAACTCCTCCGGATCGCGCAACGCCTCGACGATCAGCTCACCGGAGGGACGTCGGTCACCGGCAGCCAGCGCGAGCGCCCGCAGGCCCTGCCGCAGTCGCCGCTCGGCCAGCGGGTCCGCCCCACCCAGCGGCGAGTGCAGCAGTGCGACAGCCGACTCCTCGTCGAGGCGTTCCGGCTCCAGTGCGCACCGCAGCAGGAGCAGCAGCGGCGCGACCGCCGGTTGCAGGTGCAGGGGCAGGTCCTCACCGTGCACCACTGTGGGCACCCCGGCCGCGTGCAACGCCCGTCGCAGGGTGGGCAGCTGCAACGCGGTGGACCGCACCAGCACCGCCATCCGGGACCAGGGCACGCCGTCGAGCAGGTGCGCCGAGCGCAGCGCGTGGGCCAACCAGGCGGCCTCGCTGGTCGCCGAGCGGAACGTGTGCACCTCGACCACACCGGGCGGCGCGTCCGGCAGCGGGTGCAGCCGGCGGTGCGCGGCCGGACCCCGCAACCGGCGACCCAGCCGGGCGATCGCCGCGAGCAGACCCGGCCCGGCCCGGTACGACGTGGACAGCAGCACCTGTGCGGCGGGCGCACCGGAGGCCGTCCGGAACCGGTGCGTGAACGTCGTCACCCCGGCCGGGTCGGCGCCCCGGAAGGCGTACGTGGACGAGTCGGGGTCGGCGAACGCGACAAGCGACTTGCCGTTGCCCGCGATGACCGAGAGCAGCTCCAGTTGGGCGGGGTCGGTGTCGGCCAACTCGTCGAGGTAGACGTGGGCGAGCCGGCGGCGCTCGGCGGCCAGCAACTCCTCGTCGTCGCGCAGCAGCCCGGTGGCCGCCCGGACCAGCTCCGCCGGGTCGTACGCGATGGAGCCGCGGTTGCTGACGTCGCGCAGCGCGAGCACTGCCACGTACTCCCGCAGGAAGCGGGCGGCAGCCGGCCAGTCGGCGCGGCCGAGCTTCTCACCCAGCCGGGCCAGGTCGGCCGAACCCACCCCGCGTTCGGCGGCGCGCATCAGCAGGTCACGCAGCTGGCCGGCGAACGCCCTGGTCCGCAGGGCGGGGCGCAGGTCGGTCGGCCAGCCGACCGGGTCGTCCTCGGGCTCTTCGCCCACCACGTCCAGCAGCTCACGGATGATCAGATCCTGCTCGGGGCCGGTGAGCAGCCGGGGCGACGGTTCCCCCCGCTCGGCGGCGGCGCGGCGGAGCAACCCGAAGGCGTACGCCGGGAAGGTGCGCACCAGCGGCTCCCGCAGCACCCGGTGGCCGTCCTGCGCGATGCGGGCCTCGATGCGCTGCCGCAGTGCGGTGGCGCCTCGGCGGCCGAAGGTCAGCACGAGGATCCGTTCGGGGTCGACCCCCTCGGCCACCCGGGCGGCGACCGCCTCGACCAGCGTGCTGGTCTTGCCGGTGCCCGGACCACCGAGCACGAGCATCGGCCCGTCGGTGTGCCCGACCACCTCGGCCTGCACCGGATCGGCCCGCCAGCCGCCGCCGACCGCCACCTCAGGCCCGACCACACGCTCGGCCCCACCAACGCCTACGGGCCCATCGGAGCGCGCGGACCCACCCGCCGCCCCGACACCGCCGCCGGACGTGCCGTCGCTGGCAGGCACGGAAGCGCCGTCAGGCGTCGCCCCGTCCCCCCGCGCCGGCCCACCGGGCCGCCGCACCAACCGGTACGCCTGCATCAGCTCATCCCATCAGACCCATCCGACACCAACCCACCCACACCCCAACCCACCTCGTCGATCATGAAGTTAGCGGCGCGACACGCCGACAGCGACGTCGACAACTTCATGATCACCGCAGGGGGCGGAGGGGGTGCGGGTCAGGTCAGGTGGGATTCGAGGATGTCCAGGGCCTCGGTGACGGTGGTGGCCACGGTCAGCAGGTCGCGGCCGGCGGGCTTCAGGAAGGTCTGATCGGCCAGCGCGTCGAGCCAGTCCAACAGGGGGCGGTAGAACCCGTCGGTGTCGATCAGCACCATCGGCTTCGCGTGCAGGGCGAGGGTGGCGGTCGTCCAGACCTCGAACAACTCGTCCAGGGTGCCCAGGCCGCCGGGCAGGGTGAGGAAGGCGTCCGACTTGTCGATCATCACGGTCTTGCGGGTGGCCATCGAGTCGGTCACCAGCAGCTCGTCCGAGGCCAGGTCGGCGACCTCCAGGTCGACCAGCGACTGCGGGATCACGCCGAGGGTGCGCCCACCGGCGGAGCGGGCGCCGTCGGCCAACGCGCCCATCATGCCGACGCAGCCACCGCCGCTGACCAGCGTGTGCCCGCGCCGGGCCAGCTCCGCACCGGTCTCGGCGGCCAGGTCCAACCAGCGCTGGTCGAGGGTACGAGAGGAGGCGCAGAAGACGCAGATCGCCGCCATCAGTCGTGATCCCGGGGCTGCTCGGTGGCCTGGACGGCGGCGGCCTGCTGGTCCGCCCCGGTCCGGGCGACGGCCTCCTCGCGGACCGCCTCCTGCTCGGCGGAGAGCACGGCCTCCGCCTCGACGATGTACCGGACCGCCTCGTTGACCTCGTCGGTGAGACAGATCAGGTCCAGGTCGACCGGCCCGATCTTGCCGGTGGCGGCCATCGTGTCGCGCAGCCAGTCCAGCAGGCCCTGCCAGTAGGCGACGCCCATCAGCACCACCGGGAACCGGGTGACCTTGCCGGTCTGCACCAGGGTGAGCGCCTCGAACAGCTCGTCCATGGTGCCGAACCCGCCGGGCAGCACGACGAACGCCTGGGCGTACTTGACGAACATCGTCTTGCGGGCGAAGAAGTAGCGGAAGTCGATGGCCAGGTCGACCCACTCGTTGATGCCCTGCTCGAACGGAAGCTCGATGCCGAGGCCCACGGAGAGCCCGCCGGCCTCGCTGGCGCCGCGGTTGGCGGCCTCCATCACTCCGGGCCCACCTCCGGTGATCACCGCGTAGCCGGCTCGGGCCAGCGCGCCACCCAACTCCTCGGCCAACTGGCACTCGGCGCTGTCCGGCGCGCTGCGCGCGGAGCCGAAGACGCTGACCGCCGACGGCACGTCGGCGAGGGTGTCGAAGCCCTCGACGAACTCGGCGAGGATGCGCAGCGCGCGCCAGGCGTCCTTGGTCTTCCAGTCGCCGCGCCCCCGCGAATCCAGCAGACGCTGGTCGGCGGTGCTGCTCGGGATCGCCCCCCTGCGCAGGGTGACCGCACCGCGATGCCGCTCCTGGCCCGGACCGCGACCGGCCTCCCGCCCGTTGCTCTGGCTCATGGAGCAACCGTAGTGGAGCAGCACCGGCCGGGTGCGCGGGGCGGGGACGCCGAGAAATTGTTCGCGATCAAGGGCAACTATTCGACGCTCCCGTACGTCTTACTATTCACATACCGGGTATGCCCCGGCGCGCGCCTTCGGGGGAGGAGACAGCGTGATCAGCAATAGCGAGATGATCCGGATCCGTCGCCAGATGCAGCGACGGATCCGAGACGTGGTGGCCGAACGCCGCCGCACCCGCCAGCAGAACCCGATCCCCACCTCCCCCACCCCGTCCGGAGCCGATCAAGAGGTTTGCGTCGCCGACAACGGGCCAGGCTGACGCAAACCTCTTGATCACCGACGGAAGCCGGGCCGCGACCGGTCAGGCTGGGGCTAGCCAGCGGTGCAGGGTTGCCGCGCCGTCGCGGATCTTGCTGATCTCGACGTGCTCGTCGGGGTGGTGGGCCAGGTTCGGGTCGCCGGGGCCGAAGTTGAGCGCGGGGATGCCCATCGCCGCGAACCGGGCCACGTCCGTCCAGCCCAGCTTGCCGATCGGCGCGGCGCCGACCGCCGCCAGGAACTCCTTCGCGGGGGCCGCTTCGAGCCCGGGCGCGGCACCGGCAGCCATGTCGGTGACCGTCACCTCGAAGCCGTCGAAGACCTCCCGCAGGTGCGCCTCCGCCTCGGCCGGCGTACGGTCCGGCGCGAACCGGTAGTTGACCTCGACCTCGCAGTGGTCGGGAACCACGTTGCCGGCGACCCCGCCGTTGATCCGTACCGCGTTCATGCCCTCGCGGTAGTCGCAACCGTCGATGGTGACCCGGCGGGCCTCGTACGTCTGGAGACGCCGCAGCACCTCACCGGCGGCGTGGATGGCGTTCACCCCGTGCCAGGAGCGCGCCGAGTGGGCGCGTACCCCGGTCGTGGTGACCACCGAACGCATGGTGCCCTGGCAGCCCGCCTCGACGATGCCGTAGGTCGGCTCCAGCAGCACCGCGAAGTCCGCCTGCAGCCACTCCGGGAACGCCTGGGCGACGAGGTTGAGGCCGTTGTACCGGGACTCGATCTCCTCGGCCTCGTAGAAGAAGTACGTCACGTCGTAGCGCGGCTCGGGCAGGGTGACCGCCAGGTGCAGCGCGTACGCGGTGCCGGACTTCATGTCGGAGGTGCCGCAGCCGTACATCAGGTCGCCGCGCATTGTCGACGGGAAGTTGTTGTTCAACGGCACCGTGTCGAGGTGCCCGGCCAGCACCACACGCTGCGACCGACCGAGGTCGGTGCGCGCCATCACCGTGTTGCCGTGCCGGTGGGTGGTCAGGTGCGGTACGCCCCGCAGCACCTCCTCGACACAGTCGGCGATCGCCTTCTCGTTGAGGGACACGGACTCTATGTCGACCAGAGCGCGGGTCAGCTGCACCGGATCGGCGAGGACCTCGGGGGTCAGCGGGTTCTCCATGGTTCGCACGGTACCTTCAGGTCTGTCAGTGCGAGGAGCGAGCCGAGGTCAGCCCGGCCGTGACCGAGAGGTGTAACAGTGACGTCCGCAGATTCCGCCTGGGGCATCGGCCTGGCTACGGTCACCGCAGACGAGCAGGTGCTCGACACCTGGTACCCGACCGGCAAGCTGGGCCTGGGCGAGCTGCCGCTGGTCGCCGGCGAGGACAAGGCGGACGTGCTCGACCTGCCGCCGGCCGCGCTCGGTGACCGGTCGCTGCCCGGTCTGCGTACCGTGCAGGTGGTCACCGTGATCGGCTCGCTGGACGACCCGATCAAGGACGCGTCCGACGCGTACCTCCGGTTGCACCTGCTCTCGCACCGCCTGGTGCGACCCAACCGGGTCAACCTGGACGGCATCTTCGGCAAGCTGGCCAACGTGGCCTGGACGTCCGCCGGGCCGTGCCCACCGGATCGGGTGGACGAGCTGCGGGTGATCGAGCGGGCGGCCGGCCGGCACCTGTCGGTGTACGGGGTGGACAAGTTCCCCCGGATGACCGACTACGTGGTGCCGTCCGGGGTGCGGATCGCCGACGCCGACCGGGTCCGCCTGGGCGCGCACCTGGCGGCCGGCACCACAGTGATGCACGAGGGCTTCGTCAACTTCAACGCCGGCACCGTGGGCACCTCGATGGTCGAGGGGCGGATCGTGCAGGGCGTGCTGGTCGGCGACGGCTCCGACATCGGCGGCGGGGCCTCCATCATGGGCACCCTCTCCGGCGGCGGCACCGACAAGATCAGCATCGGTGAGCGGAGCCTGGTCGGCGCGAACGCCGGCGTCGGCATCTCGCTCGGCGACGACTGTGTGGTCGAGGCCGGCTGCTACATCACCGCCGCGTCGAAGATCACGCTCCCCGACGGCCGGGTGGTCAAGGCCCGGGAGCTGTCCGGCGTCGACGGGCTGCTGTTCTGGCGCAACTCGGTCACCGGCGGGCTGGAGGCCCGGCCGCGCACCGGCCGGGGCATCGAGCTGAACGCCGCCCTGCACGCCAACGACTGACGGCCCCGCCGGGTCCGCGGCGTTCGGCCACGGACCCGGACGGGGTACGCCTCAGCGCAACCGGTACGCCTGGATGATCCGCTGGGTCACCGTGTTGCCGGCGGTGTCCCTGGCGGTGGCCCGCAGCGACACGTGGCCGGTGCCGGCCGGATGCCGCAACAGCGCCGACCAGCCGTCGGCCGAGGTGCGGACCAGCTTCGCCCTGCCCCAGGTCTTCCCACCGTCGTACGAGACGTCGACGGTGAGCTTCTCCACCCGGGCGCTCGGCGCGCCGGGCTGCCGCTGCACCCGTACCGGGATGACGAAGCCCTGACCGGCCGGAGCGCTGTTGTCGACCCGCAGCGGCGGCGCGAAGCGCACCACCGACAGTGGCAGTCGGGCCGGCGTGTCACCGGCGACGTGCCGCGACCGGAAGGTCCAGCTGGACTCCACCTCGGTGCTCAGGTCGGTGAAGCTGCGCTTCGCCGACGTGACGAGCCGGTAGTCCGCCTTGCCCGGCGGCACTGCGAACTCGCCGTAGCCGGCGTACTCGCTCTCGCCGACCAGCTTGCCGTTGCGCCAGAGCTTGGTCTGCTCGCTGTCGTTCAGTGAGCCGCCCGGGTGCCCTGCCGCGTCGCTGTGGATCGGCACGTCGACCACTATCGTGTCGCCGTCGCGGGTGACGCTCTGGTGCGGCCAGCGCGGCTTCGGGAACGACGGTCCGTACGGGCCCTGGTTCCAGATCTCCTGCACCGTCCGCCCAGCCCGGTACGCGGTGGGGACGGAGAACAGCACCGTCTGCGGGTTCAACCAGCCTTCGTCGTCCACCGTCCCGAAGGAGACCTCGGATTCCCACGTCACCCCCTTGGTGTTGTAGTGCTCGACCCGCTGGCCGGGCACGGCGGTGGGCAGGATCAGGGCGGAGCCGCCGACGTTGTACTCCAGTACGGGGTACACGATCCGCTCGGCCTGCATGCCCGGGTAGCCGCCACGGAACCGGTGCACGACGGTTGCCAGGTCCCGTCGGGTGTAGTCGCGGACGAACCCGGTCGGCATCCGGCCGGGGATCGCCTCGGCCAGCGCGTACAGGTACGGGCTGTTGGTCGGGTCCGGCGTGGTCCACTGGCTGCTGACGGTGGCGACGAACCGGTCGGCGGGGCTCGGCTTGCCGAGCTGACCGCTGGTCAGGTCGGCGAACGTCTCGGCCCAGAGGCCGACGGTGTACGCGCTGCCGTCGTCGGCGGTGAAGTTGCCGCTGACGTCGATCAGGAGCGGTACGGCGGTCCGGTCCGGAATGGTCGTCCGCACCGGCTTGGCGCGGCGGGCGTCCACCACGATCCGGGTGTCCCGCTCGACTGTCACCTCGGGCTGCGCCAACAGGGACATCCCGCGCGGCTCATCCTCCGGACCGGGCTCGAAGACCAGACCGCTGAGGCCGTAGCGCCCCTTCGGCACCCGAACGCTGGCCACCCCGTCGGAGCTGACGACGTCCCAGGCGCCGAAGGTGTCCATCCCGAGCAGCAACGTCCAGTGGTCAGCGGTGCGCTCACCGGCCCGGTTCAGGTGCTCCACTGTCAGCGTGTAGCTCTCCACCTCCCGGTTCACTGCCAACGGGGTGACCGCGACCGCCGCCCCGGATCGGGCCACGATCCGCCCGGTCCAGTAGCCGTCGGCGTCGCCGAGGCGGGTGTCGGTGGTGACGGTCGTGGCGGCCGTGCCGCCGGCCGGCACGGTGAGTTGGTTGGCACCCAACTGGAACAGGCCGGCTGGCAGCGCGCGACCGCCGGGGCCGGCGCCCTCGACGCTCAGCTCCAGGGTGACCGCCGCCGGACCGTCGTTGCGCCAGGTCACCGTGCGGGTGATCGGCGCGTCGTCACCGTGCGGCCAGAGCGCACGCCCGAACGAGACACTCACCGGGTCGGTGGTGACCTGCTGGGTGATCGCGTGCGCGACGTCGACCCGCCCGGCTCCCTGCTGGTAGGCGGTCTGCTCCGGGTGCGGCTTGGCGGCGGCCATCAGGGTGGCCTTGATCCGGTCGGCCCGCCATCCCGGGTGCTGCTGGGCCAGCAGCGCGGCCGACCCGGCCACGTGCGGGGTGGCCATCGAGGTGCCGGAGATGGTGACGTAACGGTCGTCGACCGGATCGCCGATGAAGCCGTTGGCGGACCGGGCGGCGACGATGTCGACGCCGGGCGCGGTGATGTCCGGCTTCACCGCGTCGTCGCCGACCCGGGGACCCCGGCTGGAGAAGTCGGCCAGTTCGTCGTCCCGGTCCACCGCACCCACGGCGAGCCCGGCGTCGGCGCTGGCCGGGGAGCCCACCGAGCCGTCCGAGCCGTCGTTGCCGGCGGCGAGGACGAAGAGGGTGCCGGTCTGCGCGGTCAGCGTCTGCACGGCCTCCTCCAGCGGGTCCACCTCGGGGGTGTCCCAGCCGCTGAGGCTCATGTTGACCACGGCGGCCTTCTTCTCGACAGCGGCCCACTGCATCCCGGCGAGGATCGCCGAGTCACTGCAGCCGGCGTCCTCACAGACCTTGCCGTCCAGCAGCGTCGCGTCCGGCGCCACACCCCGGTACTTGCCGCCGGAGGCCGCGCCGCTGCCCGCGATGGTCGAGGCCACGTGGGTGCCGTGGCCGACCGTGTCCCGAGCGTCGGTGGCCTCGGTGAAGTTGCGCGCCTCGGCCACCTTGCCGGCCAGGTCGGGGTGCGTCGCGTCGACGCCGGTGTCCAGCACCGCGACGGACACTCCCGCGCCGGTGAACCCGGCCGCCCAGGCGGCGGGCGCGCCGATCTGCGGCACGCTGTGGTCGAGGGTCACCCGTCGACGGCCGTCCAGCCAGATCCGTTCGACGCCCCCTGCCGCGTCGAGCCGGGCCCCAGCGGGACCGGTGGTCACCGTCTCCCAGACCGCGCCCAAAGAGGATTTGTCGCTGGCCAGCGCGGCGCCGCGAATCACCGGCAGGTCGCGGGTCTGCCGGGTGCCGGGCAGCGCGGCCGGGGCACGCCGGGCGGCACCCGTCGAGCCGTACGTCACCAGGAGCGGCAGGGTGTCGCGGTGGGCGTCGTCGTAACCCGCCTCGACCAGCCCGGTGACGTCGAAGAGTCGCCGGTCCACCCGGCCCGAACGCAGCAACGGCAGCGCGTCCGTCGGCGTCACCGAGAGGCGTCCGCGCTCGCGCCGGACGAGGAACTGCACGCTCTCCCGGCCGGCGCCGGGCCGGACCGCGGCGCCGGAACCGGTGACGGTGACCCGGTCACCGGTGATCAGCGTGACGGTGCTCGAGCGGTTGGCGGTGGGTCCACCCGGCGTGGTCTGGCCGGTGCCGCCGGGTAAGGCGGGCGCGGTGGCCGTGGCTGAGGCGGGAGCCGGCGCGGATAGCGCCAGCGTGAGCACGAGGCCGACGGCGGCCAATCTTCTTGTCTGATGCAACGGATCCTCCTGGTCAAGCGTCTTTGATACATGGGAGTCGCATTGACATCCCACAATTACATACTGGGTATGCAAAATGAAGTACAAAAAATGACGGACCCGCCACGAGCCGACGAACCGGGCCGGCATGATCGGGCGGTGACCTCCATGAAGGACAAGATGCTCGCCGGCGAGCCGTACCTGGCCGACGATCCGGACATCGTCGCCGACCTGGCCCGGGCCGCCCGGCTGATGGAACGCTTCAACACCAGTCCCGCCGACGACCCCCAGGCCCGGATCACGGCGCTGCGGGACCTCCTCGGCGAACTGGGCGAGGACACCTGGATCCGCCCGCCGTTCTACTGCGACTACGGCTGGCAGATCCGAATCGGCCCGCGCAGCTTCGTCAACTACAACGCCGTCTTCCTCGACGTCGGCCGGATCACCCTCGGCGCGGACGTCCAGGTCGGCCCGAACGTGCAGCTGCTCACCCCGACACACCCGGTCGAACCCGGCCCGCGACGGGACAAGTGGGAGGCGGCCCGACCGATCACCATCGGCGACAACGTGTGGCTCGGCGGTGGCGCGATCGTGTTGGCCGGCGTGACGATCGGCGTGAACACCGTCGTCGGGGCGGGCGCCGTGGTCACCCGGGACCTGCCCGCCAACGTCGTGGCGGTCGGCAACCCCGCCCGACCCGTCCGTCAACTCGACTAGGGTGCGCCATCGAGGGCTAACTCGAGCGGGAACACGGAGGACAGCATGGGCACGATCCACATTGACCTGTTCGCGACACTCGACCTGGTCGCCCAGGCCCCGGGTGGTCCCGAGGAGGACCCCGAAGGCTTCCCGTACGGAGGGTGGCAGGCGCCCCTGTTCGACGAGACGGGCGGCCGCCAGGTCATGGACGGCATGCGGGGCATGGACGCGCTGCTCCTGGGCCGCCGGACCTACGACATCTTCGCCGCGTACTGGCCGCACCAGGCCGACGGCGTCGACGGCGGAATCGCCACCCTGTTCAACAGCATCCCGAAGTACGTCGCCTCACGCGGCAACCCGGATCTGGGCTGGGAGGGCTCGACACACCTCGGACCCGACCTGGTGACCGCCGTCCGGGCGGTGCGGGACAAGCACGAGAAGGTCCACGTGATCGGCAGCCTGAACCTGGTGCAGACGCTGCTGCACGAGCGCCTCTTCGACCAGCTCAACCTGTGGATCTTCCCCATCGTGCTGGGCGTCGGCAAGAAGGTGTTCGACGGCGGCGCGGTGCCCGCGAACCTGACCCTGCTCGAACCGCCAGCCACCTCCGGCAGGGGCGCGGTGCTCCTGCGGTACGGCCTCGCCGCCGGGACGCCCGGCACCGGGGACATGAGCCGCCCGGGACGCGGCGTCGAGCAGTAGCGCGTCCCGGCTGGCCCGTGGTCAGGCCGGCGGGGGCTCCGACAGGCGGACCACCAGATCAGCCCGGTCGGCGGTGGGGGTGATCAGGGCCGCGTTCGCCTCGTCGCTGCCCAGCGCCCACGCCCGCGCCTGCTCCGGGGACCTACCGAACGCCTCGTGCCGGGCGGTCAGCCGGCGGTGCCGCACCTCGGCCTCCAGGTCGAGAAACCACGCCTCGTGCAGCAGCGGTCGGATCTCCTGCCAGGGGAAATCCCGCAACAACAGGTAGTTGCCCTCGGTCACCACCAGCCGGACCGAGGGCAGCACCTCGATGGCGCCGGCCACCGGCTCCTCCAACTCCCGGCGGAACTCCGGGGCGTAGACCGACGTCGGCTCCAACCGGTGCAACCGGCGCAGCAGCGAGACGTACCCGTTGACGTCGAAGGTGTCCGCCGCGCCCTTGCGGTCGGCGCGGCCCAGGCGGACCAGCTGCGCCTGCGCCAGGTGGAAGCCGTCCATCGGCACCAGACAGGCGGCCGACCCGACCTCGGCGACGATCCGTTCCGCCAGGGTGGATTTCCCGGCCCCCGGCGCGCCGGCGATGCCGAGCAGTTGTCGCGGGCCCGCCTCGGCGAGCGCCTTCGCCCGCGCCACCAGCTCGTCGACGGAGAGCACCCGGGCCGGCGGCATCAGCCCAGAACCGGGTCGCTGATGGTGAACCGCGCCTGCACGGCCGCCTGCACGGTCTGCGGCTGCGGGTCCAGCTGAAGCTCCGGCGGACCGCCCGCGTCGGCGGCCCCGGCGAAGGCCGCACGGGCGAACATCGGCCGGTCGACGGGGCCCGCGTCGGCCAGCTCGATCAACGAGGTGACCCGCGCGCCCAGCGCCTCCGCGTACTCCCGGGCGCGCAGCAGCGCGTCGCTGATCGCGGCGTGCCGGGCCGCACGATGGGCGGGGCTGTCCGGACGGAGCTCCCACCACGGGCCGGCCACCTCGACCTGGTCCTGGTCGGCGAGCCGGAGCATCAGCTCACCCAGCGCGGTGAAGTCGGTGACGGTGACGGTGGTGGTGACACTGCCGTGCCAGGCGACCACCCGCTCACCCGAGCGCCGGGTCTCCGGCCACACCCGCAGGTCGCCGGTCTCCCGCCGGGCCACCGCCGGCCCGGAGCCGTCCAACAGCACCCGGACCGCCGCGGCCCGCTCGGCCAACCGGGTCAGCGTCGCCTCCCGGTCCCGGTCGCGGGCTGTCGCGGTGACCGCGAACCGGGCCAGCTCGGGCGGCACCTCCTGGTACGCCTCGCCGCGCACCTGCACCACCGGACCGTCCACCGCCATGCCCCTCAGCCTAGTCAGCCACGGGACGCCGCGCCGCGTAGGAGACAGTGTCCGCGTCGACGTGCAGACCGCTCAGATGGCCGCCGCTCACCCCCAGCTCCCGCAGCCAGGACACCTCTGCGGCGTGGTCACCACCGGCCGGGAACCGCCTGTCGTCCGCATCGAACCGCCGGTCGCGCAGCGCCGCGCGGGCGGCGCGCGCCTCGTCGTACCGGGCGGTGAGCCCGGCGGCGTCGTCGGCGCGCAGCGCGGTGGTCAGGTCGTCCAGGAACCTGGTGACCTCGGCCAGCTCCCGCAGCACCTGGTCCCGGTTGCCCAGCAGCATGTTGGCGGTCCGATCGGCCGGGGTCCCGGCGACCCGGGTGCCGTCGGAGAAGCTGCCGGCGGCGAGCGCGAGTATCGCGTCGCGCAGTGGTGCGCGCTGCACAGCACCGGCCAGCGCGCCGGCGAGCAGGTGCGGCACGTGTGAGGCGAGCGCGGCGGCCGAGTCGTGCTCAGTGGCCGACATCGGCACCACCCGGGCCTCGAAGTGCTCCACCAGCAGCGCGGCCAGCCAGCGGAACGCGGTGATCGCCGGCCCGGGGGCCGGACAGAGCACCCAGGCCGCGCCGGTAAGCAGGTCCGCCCGCGCGGCGGTCAGCCCGGCCCGGTCGGTGCCCGCCATCGGGTGGCCGGGCACGAACCGGTGCGTCAGCCCCTGCGCGGCGGCGAACGCCGCCACCTGTTCCTTGGTGCTGCCGACGTCGGTCAGCACACACCGCTCACCGGTCATCGCCGCCACCTCGACCAGCGTCGACGGCAGGGTGGGCAGCGGCCCGCACAGGAAGACCACGTCCCGGTCGGCCACCGCCTCGACCAGCCGGTCCGGCGCGGGTACGCCCGCCCGTCGGGTCTCCCGCCGGGTGGCCTCGTCCGGGTCCCACCCGACCACGTCGACGCCGGCGGCCACCAGCCGGAGCAGCAGCGAACCACCGATCAGGCCGGTGCCGACCACCGCCGCCCGCACCCGCGCACCTGGCCTGTCCACCATCCGCACACCTCGATGTTCCTGCTGGGCTCGCGGGGCCGCGACGGCCCCGACCAGGTCCGGCGCCGAGGATATCGGTCGGCGCGGGCCGGTCGTCGCGCCGCGGACCCGGGACGGCTCGACCCGCCCGGACCGCGATCAGGCCAGGCGCGCGGCGACGGCGGCGACGTGCTCGTCGGACTCGGTCAGGGCGACGCGGACATGCTGCCCGGCCGTGGGGCCGTAGAAGACGCCGGCGGCGACCAGGATGCCGCGTCGGGCCAGCCAGTCGACCGTCTGCCAGCAGTCCTCACCTCTGGTCAGCCAGAGGTACAGGCCCGCCTCGGAGTGCTCGACGGTGAACCCGGCACCGGTGAACGCCGCGGTGAGCACCTCCCGCCGGGCGCGGTAACGCTCCCGCTGCTCCTCGGCGTGTCGCTCGTCCTCCAGCGCTGCCACCATGGCCGCCTGCACCGGCGCGGGCACGATCATGCCGGCGTGCTTGCGCACCTTGAGCAGCTCGGCGACGAGCGCCGGGTCGCCGGCGACGAACCCGGCCCGGTAGCCGGCGAGGTTGGACCGCTTGGAGAGCGAGTGCACGGCCAGCACCCCGGCGTAGCTGCCCCCGCTGACCTGCGGAGACAGCACCGAAACCGGGTCGGCCGACCAGCCCAGGGGCAGGTAGCACTCGTCGCTCGCGACGACGGCGCCGCGCTCGCGGGCCCAGTCGACCACCTTGCGCAGGTGCGCCGCTGGCAGCACCCGGCCGGTCGGGTTGCCGGGCGAGTTGACCCAGACCAGCCGGACCCGTGGGGTCGGCCCGAGCGAGGTGAGCGAGTCGGTACGGACGACGGTGGCGCCGGCCAGCCGAGCACCGTCCTCGTAGGTGGGGTACGCGATCGACGGCACCACCACCACGTCCCCCGGGCCGATCCCGAGCAGCGTCGGCAGCCAGGCCACCAGCTCCTTCGAGCCGATGGTCGGCAGCACTCCGAGACCGTCGACGCCAGCGCCACAGGCCCGGGACACCCACGCCGCGATGGCGGCCCGCAACGCCGGGGTGCCGGCGGTCAGCGGGTAACCGGGAGCGTCGGACGCGTCAGCAAGCGCCCGCCGGATCACCTCGGGCACCGGGTCGACCGGCGTACCCATGGAGAGGTTGATCAGGCCCTCCGGATGCGCCGCGGCCAGTGTGGCCGCGGCGTCCAGGGTGTCCCAGGTGAACTCGGGCAGCCGCGACGAGACCGGCGCGGGCCGGTTCAGTGGCCCTCGCCGCGCGGCGGCTGCGCGGCGACGAAGGTGGCGTCCTTCTCCACCTTGCCGATCTTCGAGGCACCACCGGGCGAGCCCAGATCCTCGAAGAACTCGTAGTTCGCGCCGGTGTAGTCCTTCCACTGCTCCGGGACGTCGTCCTCGTAGAAGATCGCCTCCACGGGGCAGACGGGCTCACAGGCACCACAGTCGACGCACTCGTCGGGGTGGATGTAGAGCATCCGGTTGCCCTCGTAAATGCAGTCGACCGGGCACTCCTCGATGCATGCCTTGTCGAGCACATCTACGCACGGCTCGGCGATGATGTAGGTCACCGGTCTTCTCCTCCGCAAGACTCGCCGCGATCTCCCGCGACGGTAAGAGCCTAGTATCTCGCCGGGGAGGGGGTCGATCGTGCTCCGACAGCAGGATGTGGGACACCGAATCGTGGTCCGCCGGATTGTGGGGATTCGCGAGGGCCGCCCGCTATTCTCCGACGCTCTCGGCGAGCTGGTCGAGCTGAGCGAGACTCATCTCACGCTGGCCACCGCGCAGGGGCAGCTTCGGGTTCCGGTGGCGCAGGTCCACCGGGCCAAGCGCGTACCGCCGACCCGTCGGCCGACCGCCGCCGCGGTGGTGGCGCTGGAGCGGGCCGCCGACGAGGCCTGGCCGGCACCGACCCGGGGCCGGCTGGGTGACTGGCTGCTCCGGTCGGCCGAGGGCTGGACCGGGCGCGCCAACTCGGCACTGCCGATCGGCGATCCGGACCGGCCGCTGGCCGCCGCTGTCGACGCCGTGCAGCGCTGGTACGCCGAGCTGGGCCAACCCGCGTTGGTCAACACGCCGCTGCCGCTCGCCGCCCCGGTCGGCGCCGAACTGGACGCCCGCGGCTGGGGCACCCGCCCACCGACGCTGGTGCAGACCGCGCCGCTCCCCCGGCTCGCGTCGGCCCCCGCCGACGAGCACTGCGGCACGTCCATCGACCAGGGCGACGCCAGGGGTGCACCGACCGATACTGCCGACCCCGCCTCCGGCACACCGGACGCCGCCGCTCGGATCGACGCCGCCGCCGGTGCGCCAGCCGGCGGGAGCAGTGCGGTCGTCGATCTGGCCGCCACGCCGAGCGACGAGTGGCTGGCCATCGCCGCCGGGCGCAAGGGCGGCCTACCGGAGGCCGCCCGGCACGTCCTCTCCGCGGTGGACCAGGTCCGCTTCGCCCACGTGTACGCCGACGGCACCCTGGTGGCGATCGGCCGTGGCACAGTGACCGGCCAGGGGCGCTGGCTGGGCCTCAGCCTGATCGAAGTGCTGCCGGTGGCCCGCCGACAGGGACTGGCTCGCCGTGTGATCAACGAACTGGCCGGCTGGGGGGCGTCCGGCGGCGCAACGCACGCCTTTCTCCAGGTCGAGCAGCGCAACGAAGCGGCGGTCGCGCTCTACCAGCGGCTCGGGTTCGTCACCCACCACACCTACCTGACCCGGGTCGCCCCGAGCAGATGATCGACTCGAGTGTCAACAAGTCGCGGCGTCCCGGCGGTGGTCGACTCGACTTTCCGGAAATCGCGGCATTCCGGCGCCCGGGACACCCCGACTTCACGGAAACCGAGTCGATCAAGCTTGGGGGCGTGGGACGGACCGCCACACGTACCGCCGGACGGGCCGAGGCTGGCGCGGGTCGGGCTGGGCCGGTGGTCAGCGGCGCACGACCCGGCGCGGCTTGGCGGCCTTGACCTCCGCGTACCGCTTGAGCTGCTGAGAGCGGTAGTCACGGCCGAGCGCGGTGAGCACCAGGTAACCGACCAGCACCCCCGCGCCGGTGGCGAGCAGGTAGAGCCAGATCTGGGCGAAGAACGTCCCCGCGCCACCGGCGAACGGGTTGTGACCGACCAGCAGGGGCCCGACCAGCACTGTCAACACCATCGCCACCGGCACCACGAGGGCCATGTCAGCCGCCCAGTCCGCCAACGGCCGGCGTCGACCCCAGCGGAAGGCGACAACGGCGAGGATCAACCCGATCACCGCGAACATCGTCAGCGACACCCGGTCGGCGGCGGTGTCGTCACCGTCGAAGCCGAACTCGGTGATCAGCCGGGCGACCACGTTGACCGCGAACAACGCTGCTACGAGCACCCCGATGTCACGCCACCGCTTGTCCATCGCCGGACCCTCCTGCCGTACGCCCCGTCGTGGGGTTCGCATCCCTGGCAGGAATATCTACCACCCTTACCTGGGATCCGTCATCAGCCGGCAGCAGCCCGGCAGCAGCCACGGCGTCAGCCGCCGAGCATGGGCGGCTGCGGGGCGAGAATCTGCCGGAAACCCATCACCGCGAACGTCATCGCGCCCGCCACGATCATGGCCAGCCCGACCCAGTTGTCGCCGGCCAGCAGCAGGTCGCCCTCGCTGGTCCGGATGGCGGCGACCGCCATCAGCGCGAACCACGGCACCGCCGGCAGCGCCACCGCCCAGCGACGGCCGACCGCCTCGTGCGCGAACCAGCTCAACACGATGTTGGCGCCGATGGCGAGGAGCACCGACACACCGACCAGTTGCCCGCCGACGCGGACCGTGGCGAGCAGCAGCTCCAGCACGCCGGTCACCACCCCGGCGACGGCCACGACGAGCGCACCGACCAGCCGCAGACCCAGGTCCACCAGTCGCGGCGGTGGCCCCGCCGGGGGCGGGGCTTCCTGGTCGTCCACGACCGTCACCGGTGCGGCCGGCAGCGTCACCGCAGACCCGCCGCCGCGACCGGGGAACGGTCCGGGGCGGGCTGCGCGGGCAGACCGGCGAAGAGGTCGTCCTCCCAGCCGTACGGCCCGGCGCCCGGACCCTTCTCGCCGACCGCGAGGGTGAAGAACTCCACACCCATGAACTCGCCGCCGAAGTTGCCGGCGATCGAGTAGAGCCAGGAGTTGGCCGGGATCTGGGTGGCGTGCGCCCGCATCGCGGCCTCCTTGGCCAGGTGCTGGTCGGTGCCGTCGATCCGGGCGGCGATCTGGGCGTCCGGGGTGCCGAAGGGCAGGTCGGCGATGTCCTCGATGCCGCCGAACGGGTTGTCGGACGACTCGGCGAAGTGCGCCATGCCGGCTTCCAGGACGCTGAGCGGCATGGCCGTCCAGTAGACCTTCGCCGGGGCGCAGCCCTGCGCGGCGGCCAGCTCGACGGCGCGCATGGCCACCCGGTGCGCCTGGATGTGGTCGGGGTGGCCGTAGAAGCCGTTCGGGTCGTACGTGACGAGCACTTGTGGGCGTACCTCCCGCATGATCTCCACGAGATGCCCCGCGGCCTCGTCGAGGTCGGCCTGCCAGAAGGCCCGGGGGTGCTCGTTGGTCGCGAGCCCCATCATCCCGGAGTCGCGGTATCGGCCCGCGCCGCCGAGGAAGCGGTGGTCGCGGACGCCGAGCGCGGCACACGCGGCAGCCAGCTCGGCGATGCGGTACCCGCCGAGCTGGTCGGCCTCGGCGGCGGCGAGCTGGGCCAACGCGGGCACGTGGATCTCGCCCTCCTCGCCGAGCGTGCAGGTCACCAGGGTGACGTGCGCGCCGGCGGCGGCGTAGTGGGCCATCGTCGAGCCGGTGCCGATCGACTCGTCATCGGGGTGCGCGTGGACCAGCAGCAGGCGGCGGTCGGGCAGCATCGTCACGACGGTCACTCTAACTGGCAGTTCTCCCCGGCCGAGGCTGACGCGTCCGCCCAGGTCGGCCACATCACCTCCGCTGCGGCTCTACGATTTGGCGTGTGGACTTTCCGGAGCTGGCCGCCCGCACCCGCCGGTTCAGCCACGGCGCGCCACGCGCTGTCTCGGTGGCTGAGGACGGCTCCCGGGTGATCTTCCTGCGCTCCGCCGGCCCCGAGGATCCGGCGGACGCGCTCTGGCTGCTGGACGTCAGCACCGGCGAGGAGCGGCTGGTCGCCGATCCGGCGACCCTGCTGGGCGAGGGCGGGGACGTTCGGTCCCTCTCCCCCGGCGAACGGGCGCTGCGCGAGCGTCTGCGGCTCAGCGCCGCCGGCATCGGCTCGTACGCGTTGGACGCGGCCGGCCGGGTTGCGGTGTTCGCGCTGGCCGGGCGGCTGTTCCGGGCCGACCTGGTGCACGGCGACGTGGTGGAGGTGGCGGCCGTCGGCCCGGTGCTGGACCCCCGTCCGGACCCGAGCGGGCAACGCCTGGCGTACGTGACGGACGCCGCCGACGGTGTGCGTCGGGGTGAGCTGCGGGTGATCGACAGCGACGGCACCGACACCCTGCTGGCCGGCGAGGACGCCGGGGTGAGCTGGGGGTTGGCCGAGCACATCGCGGCGGAGGAGTTCGGCCGGTACCGGGGGTACTGGTGGGCGCCGGACGGCCGGATGGTGCTCGCCGCCCGGGTCGACGAGTCCCGCCTGGAGCGGTGGCACCTGCACGACCCGGCGCAGCCGGCGAGCCCGCCGACGGCGGTGGCGTACCCCCGGGCCGGTGGGCCGAACGCGGAGGTCAGCCTGCACCTGCTGGACCTGGACGACGGCTGGGTCGACGTGCACTGGGACCGGGAGACCTACCCGTACCTGACCGGGGTCAGCTGGGGCGAGGGCAGCCCGTTGATCACCGTGCTGCGCCGCTCGCAGCAGCACGGGCTGGTGCTGGCCGTGGACCCACGAACGGGTGAGACGCAGGTGCACGCCGAACTGGCCGACCCGCGCTGGGTCGAACCGATCGCCGGCACCCCCGCCCACCTGCCCGACGGCCGGGTGCTGGTCGGTGGGGAGCTGGCCCACGACGGGTACGACGCCCGGTGCCTGTTCGCGGACGGCACCCTGCTGACCCCGCCGTCGCTGTACGTGCGGCGGGTGGTGGGTCGGCTGCCGGCCGCCGCCGGCCCGGCCGACCTGCTGGTGGAGGCGAGCGACGGCGAGCCGAGCGAACGGCACCTGTTCCGGGTCCGCACCACCATCGGCGGTGGGGTGGACGCGCGCCGGCTCACCACCGACTCCGGCTGGTACACCGCAGCGGTGGGCGGGGACGTGCTGGCCGTCGGCGTCGCGTCACTGGACCACGCCGGGGTGCGCTGGACGGTCCGCCGCGGCAACGAGGAGATCGCCGAACTGCAGTCGTTCGCCGCCACCCCGCCGTACTCCCCACTGCCGCTGCTGGAACGGGTGACTGATCGACGGCTGCCGGCGGCGGTGCTCTACCCGGACAACCACGTGACGGGCCGACGGCTGCCGGTGCTGCTGGACATCTACGGCGGCCCGGGGCACCAGGAGGTCGTGGCGGCGCGGGCCGCGTGGTTGGAACGGCAGTGGTGGGCCGACGCCGGGTTCGCGGTGGTCACCATCGACAACCGGGGTACGCCGGGCGTCGCCCCGTCGTTCGAGAAGGCGATCCACCGGCGGGTCGCCGACGTGATCCTGACCGACCAGATCGACGCGCTGACCGCGCTCGCCGGCAAGCACCCGGATCTGGACCTGGGTCGGGTGGGGGTGCGCGGTTGGTCGTTCGGCGGGTGGCTGGCCGGGTTGGCGGTGCTGCGCCACCCGGAGCTGTTCCGGTGCGGGATCGCGGGTGCGCCGGTGACCGACTGGGCGCTGTACGACACCGCGTACACCGAGCGTTATCTGGGGTTGCCGGAAGACGGCATGGACATCTACGCGCACCACTCGCTGGTCGAGTTGGCCGGCGAGCCGGTCACCGGCCCGGACCAGGCCCGCCCGTTGCTGCTGGTGCACGGCATGGCGGACGACAACGTGGTGGCAGCGCACACGCTGCGGCTCTCCGCGGCCCTGCTGAGCGCCGGCCGGCCGCACGCCGTGCTGCCGTTGACCGGGGCCACCCACATGGCCTCCAATGGCACCGCCGAGCGGCTACTCCCCCTGGAGCTGGATTTCCTCCGCACCCACCTGCTGTAAAGGGCCGCGATCACCAACGCTCCACGAGGTGTTCCCGGCCCGGCGGCGGGTCGTACGGCTCGGGCCAGTAGTCGATGATCTTGCTGATCAACCAGTGCTCGGACAGCTCCAGCCAGACGCACGCGTCCTGCTGCTCCACGCCGACGCGGACGTCGAGCCACAGGGCAGCGAGGCGGCCATCGACGATCACCCGTCGTGGCCGGAGGTGCCAGTCTCCGGGATACTCGGTGTTGAACCGCACGAACGCGTCCTTGCCGCGAATCCGCTCCCGGGTCTGCGGCATCTCGTAGACCACATCGTCGGTGAGCAGAGCCGCCAACCCAGACCAGTCGCGGCGCTCCAAGAGATCAACGTAGGCGTGGGCGGCCCGCCGGGCCGTCGAGGTGTCATCCACGGCGCGGACCCTAGCCGCCACCCACGACACGACGGCGCGCCCTCGGCGGGCGCAGGCAAGCCGGCGAGCGATACGTCAGGACGGTCCGCGGTGCCTTCAGGGGCGGGCGTCGAACTGGGTCCGGGCTTCGAAGACGCGGTCCATGTGTGTCTCCGCCCAGTTCTTGATCGCGACCATGACCGGGAACAGCTCATGGCCGAGCGGGGTGAGCGCGTAGTCGACGCGGACCGGCACCGAGAGGGTGACCGTACGGGTGACCAGGCCGTCGCGCTCCAGCGTGCGCAGGGTCTGGGTGAGCATCTTCTGGCTGACACCGGCGATGCGGCGGGCGAGTTCGCCGTGCCGCAGCGGGCCGCCGGCGAGCGCCGGAATCACCAGGGCGACCCATTTGTCGGTGAGCCTGCTCAGCAGCTCACGGGTAGGGCAACCCTCCAGGAACGCGTCGTAGTCGCGTTTGGCCTGCTCGCGGCGTTGCGCCGCGGATGTCGTCGCCATCGATTCCCCCTCGGGTGCCCTAGGCACTTTACGGTACCTACTTACTGACAGTGCCTGTGATTCGTACGGTCGTGGTGATCAGAAAAAAAGCCACGAAGGAGACGGCGATGCGCGCGGTCAGTTATGCACAGTTCGGAGGGCCGGAGGTCCTGCAGGTGGTCGACGTGCCGATGCCCGAGCCCGGGCCGGGGCAGGTGCGGGTACGGGTCGCGGCGTCGGTGATACATCCGGTCGATCTGATGATCCGCTCCGGTCGGTTCCCGGCCCCGCTGCCGACCGGCCTGCCCTACACCCCCGGCTGGGACGTCGCCGGCAGCGTCGACGCGGTCGGCCCGTCGGTCGAGGAGTTCACCATCGGCGACGAGGTCATCGGCTTCTCGCCGTGGCTACAGACCACCGTCGGCACCCACGCGGAGTACGTGGTCCTCGACGCCGCCTGGCTGACCTCCGCGCCCACCGGTGTCCCCGCCACCGAGGCGGCGACGCTGCCGACCAATGGCCTCGCCGCCGCCCAGGCCCTCGACCTGCTCGCGCTCCCCGCGGGGTCGACGGTGCTCGTCACCGGCGCCGCCGGGCAGGTTGGCGGGTTCGTGCTGGCGCTGGCCCGGGCGACCGGTCTGCACGCCACGGGACTCGCCGGGGCCGACGACAGAGAGTTCGTCGAGTCGCTGGGCGCGGCGTTCCTGTCGCGCGCCGACGACCCGACCGGGACGTACGACGCGGTCATCGACCTGGCGGTGATCGGCCCCTCGCTGCTGGACCTCGTCCGGGACGGCGGCGGCTACGTGGCCGCGTCACCCCCGCTGCGCCCGGAGCCGGTGCGGGGGATCCGGACCTCCGCGCTGGAGGTGCAACCGGACGGATCCCGGCTGGGCGAGTTGGTCAAACTCGTCGCCATCGGCGACCTCCCGCTCCGGGTCGCTCACGTGCACCACTTCGCCGACGCGGCGACCGCCCACGAGCGGGTGGCCCAGGGCGGCGTGCGCGGCGGAGTGGTGCTCGTCCCCTGATCCGCCGCGCCGCCGCCAGACGGAAGGGTCCCCTCCCGCCAAGAATGTCGAGAAGGGACCCTCCCCTGCCCGCGGTCAAGCTACCGCCTGACGTGCGCGTTCGGGATGTTCACGCGATGCTGGGCGCGGACAGCGGTCAGCCCTTGGGACTGGGGCCAAAGCGGTTCGCTCCGGGGGTGCTGTCCGATACGAAGAACACGATCAGGACGATGGCGCCCACGAGCGGCACCACGCCGATCAGCAACCACCACCCCGTCCGGTCGGTGTCGTGCAGGCGCCGCACCGCGACCGCCAGCGCCGGCAGCAGCAGCGCCAGGGAGGCGACAAGACCGATGAAGCCGGTCGACGAGCCCTCGAAGGTCAATCCCAGCGCGCTGTCCAGGATGGCGGCGGCAATGCTGACAAGGAATGTGAACAGGGTGAACCACCAGTACTCAGATCGGCGGGCCCGACCCGAGAAGCCGACGTACTGGCTGAGGACCGACTTGATCGCGGCACCGAAGGACATGACTATCTCCCGTTGTTTGAGGGGTTCTCAAGGTCATCGCGAAGGCAGCCAAGCAGATCGATATCCTGGGGTCAACGGCCGGGCAGCCGAGGAGCAGTAGCCGCAACGCCCACACTCCGAGAGGCGCAGCCAGCATCACCGGGAGCGCCCGCACCGAAGTACACAGATTCCCCTCAACAGGCCACTGCGTCGCCTCACAATCACATTGGCACGAGGACCTGATTCGTGGCTTCGATGAGCAGGCTGCGGGTGCGGGTTCGAAGCCGCTGTGGCCCGCGCCTGAAGACCGATGCCCGAACGAGCTGAGTCAGTCGCCGACTCTCGGTGCCCCCCACATCGACAGGCAGAACGGGTGCCCGGCCGGGTCTGCGTACACGAAGCAGTGGTCCGCGTTGGGCTGATGCTCGAATCGGGTGGCACCGGCTGCCAGCACACGCGCTCCGGTCGCTTCCAGGTCGTCGACGAAGAACTCGAGGTGCATCTGCATCCCCACCTCGCCATCCGGCCAGGTGGGGGGCCGGTAGTCGTCGACCTGCTGGAAGCCGATGTCACCGTTCGGCCCTTCCACCAGCGCCCAGCACTCGTCACCCTTCGCGACCCCGCCGGTGATCTCTGCGTAGAACCGCGCGAGCGCGATGGCGTCGGGAGCATTTACCGTCGTCAGGCTGAGCCTGATCAGGTTCGACATCAACCGATCCCTATCTTTTGGTATGTCGGCGTGAGTTCTTCCCAGCGCTCCGTCCAGCCGGGCGCTCGGGAATCGGAGCTCCAGCCCTCCGGATGGACCGGTCCGTCGACCTCCAGCGACCGACCGAGATCCTCGAGGTGGACCCGCCAACCAGAGGCGTGGGACGGGAGGTGCCCCGTCGGCAGGCCGCGCTCCTCGACCACCAGCCGAGTCCTGGAGCCCTCCTCGGTCAGCCACGCCTCGATCTGCCCCTCGTCGTCCGCACCCGGCTTCGTCGTCAGCAGCAGGTGGTGAGGCGCATCGCACAACTCGATGCGCGCGGGACCGGTCCAACTGCTCGTGAAGACGGCCTGGATGGTGCCGCCGACCCGCATGTCGCCGTCGACCCGGGCGATCCAGCGGGCCAGCCGCTCGGGCGTCGTACACGCCTCCCAGAGGTCGTCGATGCCCGTGTCGTAAAGGGTCTCGACCCGGACTGCTCCGCGGTTTTCATCGAGCGTCCGCATCGTCGCGATCGTGGTCATCGTCGCGCCTTCTTTCCTCGTGCGATCTCGGTCTGAAGAGCGCCGAGCCGGTTCTCCCAGAGCCGGCGGTACTCCCCCAGCCACTCGTCGACCTCGACGAGCGCCTCCGGGCGGAGGGTGTAGATCCGGCGCTGCGCGTCCTGCCGTACGTCGACCAGCCCGGCTTCCCGCAGTACGCGGAGATGCCGGGAGACGCCCGGACGAGCGATCGGGAGGGCCTCGGCCAGCTCTCCCGCACTCGCCGGGCGGTCGCGGAGAATATCGAGAACCGTGCGCCGACTCTCGTCTGCCAGCGCGTGCAACACGGCGTCCATGGCAGCTAACGTAACCGGATGGGTACGTATCCACAAGGTTACATTCAGCCCTCTCATGGCGCAGGTTGCAGCCGACTCACGCCGGTCTGGCCCTGGGTCTCACGTCACGCCGGCTCGATGGGCAGCCACAGTTCGCAGGTCGCGGTGCTGAAGTCGGCAGCGCGTTCGAGGATGGCAACCATCGATGGGCCCGGCCGCAGCCGCCACGGGTTGGACGGGAACCACTCGGTCGCGGTCGCGGCCCAGGTGTCCTGCAGGGCCTGCGGATGGGGTCCGGCGGTGCGGAAGACCGCCCACTGGCCGGCCGGCACCTCGATGGCGTCCAGGTCGTCGGGGACCGGGGTGTCCCGGGACACCGCGACCCCGTGCAGGTACGTCAGTTCGGTGCCCTCGGTGGCCTCGGCGTCGACGTCGTCGCTGACCTGCAGCAGCCCGGCGGGCTCGGTGTCGCTGAGCGCCTTGAGCCGGACATGCTCCTGCGGTGCCAGCCCGGCGATGTGCTGCTGGATGTGCGGGTTGATGCCCTGGTGGATGAGTGGTACCCGGGCGGCGTGTCCGACGAGCCGGAACGCGGGGCGGTCGGCGATGCGGGTGTCCATGGGGGTGCTCCCTTCTACGGTCAGGCGGAACCTGAGCTGCGGTTGTGTGCGAAGGGGGCCTCCATCGCGGCGTACGTCACCGGGGCTGGCACCGTGGACCGCCCGGAACGCCCGCCCGAACGCCTCGGTCGAGCCGTATCCGTGCCGGACGGCGATGCCCAGCAGATCGTCCTCGCCCCGAACGACGTCGGCGGCGGCGACGGTCATGCGGCGTCGGCGCACGTACTCGGACAGCGGCATGCCGGCCAACGAGGAGAACATCCGGCGCAGGTGGTACTCGGTGGTGCCGAGCGTCCTGGCCACCGCGTTGACGTCGAACTCCTCGGCAAGGTGCTCTTCGAGCAGGTCGACAAGCCTGTTGAGTGCCGCGATCACGAGGCCTCCTTTCGACGTCAAGCCTGACCGAAGGACCCTGCCCCGCACCCGACCGTAGCGGTCCGATCCGATCGGGGGCGCGGCTTCCCGGACGACGACAGGGGTCCCCTCCCGACGGCGTTGTCGGAAGGGGACCCCTGAACTTCTGCGCTGCGCCTTACGGCTTGACGTGCGCGTTCACGAACGACGGGTAGCCGAAGACGCTGGAGATGAAGACTCCGCCGGCCTTGGACCCGTGCACGTTGTACGCCACGTCCACGTAGAGCGGCACCACCGGCGCGTGCTCCTTCATGATCCGCTCGTCGAGCTTGGCCCACTCCGGGCCCTGGTCGGCCGGGGCGAGCGCCAGGATGCGGTCCATCTCGGCGTTGACGGCCGGGTCATTGAAGAAGGACTGGTTGCTGTTGCCCTCGGCCTTGATGGTGCGGCCGTCATAGAGCACCGGCAGGATCGACGCCCCGCTCGGCCAGTCGGCAGCCCAGTTACCGATGTACAGGTCCCAGGGGTTGTTCTTCTTCTTGATCTCGTCGAGCTTGGCGTCGTCGGAGATGTTCCGCAGCGTGATCTTGAAGCCGGCCCGCTCCAGGTTGGCCTTGAGCTGGGCGCCCTGCTGCTGCTCGGTGGAGTTGTCGGCGACGCCGAGGACCAGCTCCGGCGTCTTGCCGCCGAGCAGCTCCTTGGCCTTGTCGACGTTGCCGTTGGGCCCGGCCGGGTACGCCTCGTACGCCTTGTAGCCGATGGTCGACGACGGCATCAGCGTGGTCAGCGGTGCGGCGACGTTCTGGCCGCCGAGCACCTTGATCATGCCTTCGCGGTCGATGGCGTAGTTGAGCGCCTGCCGGACCTTGAGGTCGGTGACCCGCTGGTTGTTGATGACCAACTGGTTGGCGCTCGGGGTCGGCGAGAGGATCGTCCGGGACTTGAGCGCGGCGTCTCCGGCCACCTTGGCGACCAGCGAGGCGGGCACGGTGTTGAACGCCAGTGCGCTCTGGTCAGCGCCGTTGTCGGCGATCACCCGGTTGTTGGCGGCGTCCGCGGTCGGCCCGAAGGTCCAGACGAACCGGTCCGGGTACTGGTGGCGCACCGGGTCGGTGTTGGCGTCCCAGTTCGGGTTGCGCTCCAGGGTGAGCTGGACACCCACCTGGTTCTCGGCGACCCGGTACGGGCCGGACGAGAACGGCTGCTTGTCCACGTTGATGCCGGTGTCCTTGTCGGCGGGCAGCGGCGCGGTGGTCGGCAGCGAGGCGGCGAACGGCAGGTCGCAGCGGGGCTTGGCGAACTCGAAGCGCAGCGTCTTGGCGTCCGGCGTGGAGAGGCCGGGCGGCAGCGACGTCTTGTTCTTCTTGAAGTCCCACTTGGTGTCGAACTGCGCGGTGTCGGCCAGCCACTCCTGGATGTAGGTGGGGCCGCCGGCGAGGTCGGGGTCGAAGGACCGGGCGATGCCGTACGCGATCTCCTTGGCGGTGATCGGCCGGCCGTCCTCGAACTTCACCCCGTCCTTGATGGTGAATTCCCAGACCTTGCAGTCGTTGTTGACGTTCTTGCCCGGGGTCTCGGCCAGGTCACCCACCAGGACCAGGCCACCCTTGCCGTCGTCCTTCCAGGTGGTCAGGTAGCGGGACCAGAGCGGGTTGGCCATGAGACCGGCGAACGAGTACGTCCGCTGCGGGTCGAGGTGGGAGATCGGCGATTCCCGGATGACGGTGAAGGTGCCGCCCTTCGCGGCGCCGCTCACCTCGGCCGCCGGCCCCTGCGAGTCCTTGGGGTCGGTCGCGATGACCCCGGTCTGCTTCCGGTCGGTGTCCACCGTCGTGCCCTCGCCCGTGTTCTTCGAGCACGCACCCAGTGCCACAACCAGAGCAATCGCGCCGCCTGCGGCAACCGCCACGCGTGGTCGCATGAAGTACCTCCTTCAGCCATGTGCCGTGCGGTTTCGTCGGGGCGAGAACCGCCGACGTCCCGAGGATCGTAAGGAAGAAAACCTACGAGTTGTGTAACAGTTGTCGATAAATTTCGCCATCCGTCGGCGTGGCGGGCACCGTGGGGTCAGCGCAGCCGGACCCGGGGGTCGATCACCGCGTAGAGCAGATCCACCAACACGTTCGCCAGGACGACGAAGACGGCCGCGATCAGCACGGTGGCCATGATGGTGGGCAGATCGCCCGAGCGCACCGCGTCCACCGCCGTACGCCCCAACCCCTGGATGCCGAACGTCGTCTCGGTGATCACCGTCCCGCCCAGCGCCCCGCCCACGTCCAACCCGGCGATCGTCACCACCGGAGTGATCGCCGCGCGCAACGCGTGCCGCCCGTACACGGTGGGTTTGGCCAGGCCCTTGGCCCGCGCGGTCCGGACGAAGTCCTCCGACAGCGTCTCCAACATCTGCGCCCGGGACAGCCGGGCGTAGATGGCCGAGAACAGGAACGCCAGCGACACCCAGGCGAGCGCCAACCCACTGGCCCATTTCGCCGGGTTCTCGAACACCGACGTGTAGCTGGGCACCGGCAGCAGCCGCAGGTTGTAGACGAAGACCATCAGCAGCACCGCGCCCACGAAGTACAGCTGCAACGACGCGCCGGTCAACGAGAAGCCGATGGCGGCCCGGTCCAGCCAGGTGCCCCGACGCAGCGCGGAGATCATGCCAAGACCGACACCGAGCAGCAACCACAGGATCGCCGCCGGGATCACGATGCTCAGCGTCACCGGCAGCACCCGGGCGATGGTGTCCGAAACGGCCTCGTTGGTGACGTACGACCAGCCCAGGCAGGGCGCGTCGCATCGACCACCCTGGGCGCTGCCCAAGTCCCGGCCGGTCACGATGCCCTTCATGTAACCGGCGTACTGGCTGATCAGCGGGTCGTTGAGGCCCAGGTCGTCGCGGACCCGTTCCAACCGCTCCGGGTTGCAGTTCTTCGAGCAGATGCTGCTCACCGGGTCACGCGGCAGGGCGAAGAACATCAGGAAGGTCAACACGCTCACCGCGAACAGGGTCAGCGTGGCCGAGAAGAGCCGCTTGAGCAGAAACCGCGCCATGGGGTACCCCCTACCGGGACGACTTCGGGTCGAGCGCGTCCCGCAACGCGTCGCCGAAGAGGTTGAAGGCGAACACCAGGGCGAAGATCATGACGCCCGGGAAGAACACGTACGCCGGGTCGGTCTGGAGGTAGTCCAGACTGTCGTAGATCATTCGGCCGAAGCTCGGCGTCTCATCACTGAGCCCGACGCCGATGAACGACAGCGCCGCCTCGCTGGTGATGAACTGCGGCACCGCCAGCGAGAACGAGACCAGGATCGGCGCCCAGATGTTCGGCAGCAGCTGCCGGAAGAGCATGTGCCCCAACCCGGCGCCACTGGCCTTGGCCGCCTCCACGAACTCCCGCTCCCGCAGCGCGATGACCTGCCCACGGACCAACCGCGCGGTGCTGGTCCAGCCGAAGATGGCGAAGACGGCGATCAGCACACCCACCCCGAACGCGGACGACACCTGCCCCCGCTCGCCGTAGAAGCGCAGCGTGATGGCGGGGGTGAGGGCCAGCGCGATGATCAGGAAGGGCATCGCCAGGGTCAGGTCGGTGATCCAGTTGACCACCGCGTCGAGCCAGCCACCGAGATAGCCGGCGAGCGTGCCGAGCGTGACGCCGATCGTCGCGGTGATCAGCGCGGCGGCGAGCGCGATGAACAGCGACGTGCGCAACCCGTAGATCAGCCGGACGAAGATGTCCCGTCCCAGCCCCGGTTCCAGCCCGAACCAGTGGTCACCGGTGACACCGCCGGCGTACCCCAGCGGCATGCCGTTGCCGTCCAGCAGATTCTGGAACTGCTCCCGCGGCCCGACCCCGTAGACCATCTCGATCAGCGGCGCGGCCAACCCCAACACCATGAAGAACACCAGGAGTACGCCGCTGACCACTGCCGTCCGGTCACCGCGCAGCCGCAGCCAGGCGAGCTGCCCGGGTGAGCGGCCGACGACACCCCTGGCGGCGGTCGTGCTCGCGTCCGGGTCGGACTCGATCTCGGCCAGCGCCACACCCTCCACCGGGGAGAGACTCACGACGACACCTCCTCGTCGACCTGGGTGATCGACCCGGCTGGTTCGGGGGTGGTGCCGGCCGTTTCCCCTTCGGGGCTCGTGCCGGCTGATTCCCCTTCGGGGAAGTGACACGCGGTGGCCTGCCGGCCGCCGTCGCGCGGGACCAGCGCGGGCTCCTCGGTGGCGCAGATGTCCTGCGCCTTCCAGCACCGGGTGCGGAACCGGCAGCCCGACGGCGGGTCGAGCGGGGTGGGCACGTCACCGGTCAGCCGGATCCGGCCCGCCGGGCCGAGCTGGGTGACGTCCGGGATCGCCGAGAGCAGAGCCCGGGTGTACGGGTGCTGCGGGCGCTCGTAGATGTCCTCCCGGTCGCCGATCTCCACGATCCGGCCCAGGTACATCACCGCGACCCGCTGGCAGAAGTGCCTGATCACCGCCAGGTCGTGCGCGATGAAGACGAACGCCAGGCCGAGTTCCCGTTGCAGGTCACGCAGCAGGTTGACGACCTGCGCCTGGATCGACACGTCCAGCGCGGAGACCGGCTCGTCGGCGACGATCAGCTTGGGCCGCAGGGCCAGCGCGCGGGCGATGCCGATGCGCTGGCGCTGGCCGCCGGAGAACTCGTGCGGGTACCTGTTGTAGTGCTCCGGGTTCAACCCGACCAGCTCCAGCAACTCCTGCACCCGCGCCTTGATCCCGCCCGGCGGCTTGATCCCGTTGACCTGCAACGGCATCGCCACGATCCGGCCGACGGTGTGCCGAGGGTTCAGCGACGCGTACGGGTCCTGGAAGATGATCTGGAGTTCCTGTCGCAGCGGACGCAACTCCCGACGGCCGGCGTGCGTGATGTCCCGGCCGGCGAACTCGATGCTGCCGCTGGTCGGCTCCAGCAGCCGCACCAGCATCCGACCGGTGGTGGTCTTGCCGCAGCCCGACTCCCCCACCAGGCCGAGCGTCTCGCCCGGGCGCACGTCGAAGTCGAGCCCGTCCACCGCCCGCACCAGGCCGGTGGCGCGCAGCCCCTGCCGTACCGGGAAATGCTTGGTCAGGCCGCGGACCCGCAGCAGTGGTTCGTCGGTCATCGGGCCACCCCCACGGATGCGATGTCCTCGGCGTAGAACGTGGCACGCTCCTCTTCGCCGAGGTGGCAGGCGACCAGGTGACCGGCCGCGCCGGCCGGGCGCAGCTCCGGCACGTCGGTGCGGGAGCGGCTGCCGGCCCGGTCGGCGTACCGGCAGCGTGGGTGGAACGCGCAGCCCTGCGGCAGGTTGATCAGGCTGGGCGGGTTGCCGGGGATGGGCACCAGGTCCGCGTCCGCGTCGCCGTGCAGCGACGGCACGCTGGAGAGCAACCCCCAGGTGTACGGGTGCTGCGGCGAGCGGAGCACCTGCTCGACGCTGCCCCGCTCGACGGCCCGCCCGCCGTACATGACCAGCACGTCGTCGGCGACCTGGCCGACCACGCCGAGGTCGTGGGTGATCAGGATGATCGCGGAGTGGAACTCGGCCTGCAGGTCGGCGAGCAGGTCCAGGATCTGCGCCTGCACTGTCACGTCCAGCGCCGTGGTCGGCTCGTCGGCGATCAGCAGCGCCGGGTCGTTGACCAGGGACATCGCGATCATCGCCCGCTGTCGCATGCCGCCGGAGAACTCGTGCGGGTACTGGTCGAAGCGACGCGCCGGCTGCGGGATGCCCACCCGGTCCAACATGTCGACAGCCCGCTGGCGGGCCTCCCGCCGGTTGGCCTTCGGGTGGTGCACCCGGTACGCCTCGGCGATCTGCCGGCCCACCGTGTAGTACGGGTGCAGCGCCGACAGCGGATCCTGAAAGATCATCGCCATGTCCCGGCCGCGCAACCGGCGTACCTCCTCGTCGGCGAGACCGACCACCTGCCGGCCGCCCACCGAGATCTCCCCGGTGATGGTGGTCCGTTTCGGGTCGTGCAGGCCGAGGATGGCCAGCGAGGTGACGCTCTTGCCGGAGCCGGACTCACCAACGATGCCGAGGGTGCGACCCCGGTCGACGGAGAACGACACCCCGTCGACGGCGCGCACCACGCCGTCCGAGGTGTCGAACCGGACCCGAAGGTCATCCACCCGCAGGTAGGCGTCCTGGTCGGAGCGTTGTGCCGGCACGGCGGGACGGTCGTCCGGTTCGCCGGACGGCAACGGTTCCGAGCTGTCCACGGCCACCTCCCTCAGTGACGAAGGGAACTTACAGGAAAGTCCCGAGGGTGAAAATAAGCTACAAAGTCGGCACGTGTCAGCGGGCCCGAGCGTAACGAGTCGGCATCGGCGCCGCACCCCCGTCACCTCCCCATCCACACCCGTTCATGCCGCGATCGCACGCTGGATGCGCTGCCGCCCGCGCCCCGCGCCCCGCGCCCCGCGCCCCGCGCCCCGCGCCAAGATCCGAGCAACTTCCCCGAAGTTGCTGTCTCCGACAGGCAGGAGACAGCAACATCCCCGATACTGCGCGGATCTTGACGACGAACACCGCCCCCGACAGACCGGAAGCGGAGTTTGGCGCGCCCCCTGCCGCCAAGGTCACGCTCGAACCAGGATGTAGTGGCATCGCCGACGCGCCGATACCACTACATCCAAAATCGGGCGCGATCTTGTAACTCAGCTGAGTTATCTGCACCATCCCCCGATGCGCCTTGCCCTTCGACAGCAGGGACTGCCGCGACTCAGGGGCGATCAGGTGAGGTGCAGATGGTCGGCGGCGTGGCCCCCCTTCACCGACCGCGCGCATCGAACTCCTCGACGGCGGCCTGCTCATCGGCCCGTCTCCGTCCGTCCGACACCAGGTGATCGTCGGTGGCCTGCTAGTCGCTCTGGAACGAGGTTGCGCCAGGACGAGTCGCACCGTGCTCCCGGTGATCAACCTGCGGCTCAACGCCGTGCGGATCCTCAACCCTGACCTCGTGGTGGTCACGGAGCTGGATTTCGAGGCGTCCTGCGTACCGGCAGACGCGGTCCTCCTGGTCGGTGAGGTCGCCGCGCCACACACCGCCGTCATCGACCGGATGTTGAAGCCGCACCTGTACGCGGCGGCCGGGATCGAGTGGTATCTGCTCGTTGACCAGGAGAGCCTGATTGTGCGTCTCCACCAACGGCAGGGCGGCCACTACCTGGAGAGGGCAACGACCAAGCGCGGCGAGGTTCTGGAACTGACCGAGCCGGTGCGGGCGACCATCCGGCCGGAGGAACTGCTTCCCTGACAGGTGTGGGCGGCTGGCCTAGGGTCGGTCCATGACCGAGTTCGACGCGGCGACCGCCGCCGTACAGGCCGCCCTCGACGCGGGCGCGCGGTACGCCGACGCCCGGGTGATGCACCGCCGCTACGAGTCGATGACCGCGCGCAACGGTGACGTGGAGGAGCTGACCCAGGACGAGAGCATCGGGCTGGGAGTCCGCGCGTTGGTCGGGGCGAGCTGGGGCTTCCACGCCGTACCCGATCTGTCGGACGCCGCCGCCCGCGACGCCGGCCGGCGCGCGACCCGGATCGCGATGGCGAGCGCGCGGGTGCCGGGCCCTCCGGTCGACCTGGTGCCGGTCGAGGCGGTCACCGCGAGCTGGGCCTCCGGCTGCCAGATCGACCCGCTCGGGGTGCCCCTGTCCGACAAGGGCGATCTGCTGGTCGACGCGACCCGCACGATGGCCGAGCACGGCGCGGATCTGGCCGAGGGCCTTTACCAGATCTGGGACACCGCGAAGTGGTTCGTCTCCAGCGAGGGCCACCGGATCGACCAGCGCATCCGCGAGTGCGGTGGTGGCATCTCGGCCACCTCCATCGGCGACGGCGAGACGCAGCGCCGGTCCTGGCCCAGCTACCGCGGCCAGTACGGCACGACCGGGTGGGAGCTGGTCGAGTCGCTGGACCTGGCCGCGCACGCCGCGCAGATCGCCGAGGAGTCCCGGGCGCTGCTCACCGCGCCGCAGTGCCCGGCCGGTGAGACGGATCTGATCCTCGGCGGCGAGCAGTTGGCCCTCCAGATCCACGAGTCGGTGGGGCACGCCATCGAACTGGACCGGATCCTCGGGTGGGAGGCGGCGTTCGCCGGCACGTCCTGGCTGGACCTGGCCCAGCTCGGTTCGCTGCGCTACGGCTCGGAGCTGATGAACATCACCATCGACCCGACGATCCCGGGCGCGTTGGGCAGCTTCGGTTTCGACGACGAGGGCTCCCCGGCGGTCAAGCGGGACGCGGTCCGCGACGGTCGCTGGGTGGGGGTGCTCGCCGGCCGGGACTCCGCAGCGATGGCCAGCCTCGACTACGGCGGCAGCGTACGGGCCGACGGGTGGGCGCGGCTGCCGATGGTGCGGATGACCAACGTCGGCCTGGAACCCGGCCCGCACACCCTGGAGGAGATCATCGCGGCCACCGACGACGGGGTGCTGATGGACCTCAACCGGTCCTGGTCGATCGACGACAAGCGTCTCAACTTCCAGTTCGGCTGCGAGGTCGGCTGGGAGATCAAGAAGGGGCGGCGGGGGCGGATGCTGCGCAACCCCACGTACACCGGGATCGGCCCGCTGTTCTGGCGCTCGATGGACATGCTCTCCGGCGAGACGGTCTCCTGGGGGACGCCCAACTGCGGCAAGGGCCAGCCCGGCCAGATCGGGCACACCGGCCACCCGGCCGCGCCGGCCCGGTTCCGCAACGTCCGGGTGGGGGTTTCAGCGTGAGCGCGAGGAGTGAGCCGGGTTTGCGAGCCCCGCAGTCGCGAACGAAAGGTGGCTCAGCGTGAGCGCGAGGAGCGAGCTGGAGCTGGCGGGGCAGGTTGTGGAGTTGGTGCGGCGGCTCGGCGGGCCGGCCGCGCAGGCGGAGGCGGTGGTGACCCGGGCGGACCTGGCGTTGACCCGGTTCGCCAACTCGGGCATCCATCAGAACGTTTCCGAGTCGACAGTGGGGGTCCGACTGCGGGTGCACGTCGACGGTCGGACGGCTGCCGGCGGCGGCAGCGTGGTCACCGCCGACGGGTTGTCCGCACTGGTGGAGCGCACCCTGACGGCGGCGCGGCTGTGCCCACCTGACCAGGGCTGGCCGGGGTTGACCGCGCTCGTGCCCATGCCGCAGGCGCCGCCCGTCGACGAGGCCACCGCGCAGGCCGAGCCGGATCAGCGGGCCGACCGGGTGGGGGCGTTCGTGGCCGCCGCCGGGGGCCTGAGCACCGCCGGTTACTGCCGTACCGCGCACCGCTCGTCGGCGTTCGCCAACTCGGCCGGGCACTCGGCGTACGGCCGCTCGGTGGAGGCGGCGATGGACGGCATCGCCCGCCGCGACGGCGCGGACGGGGTGGCCCGGCGCAGCGCTGACCGGCTGTCCGACCTCGACGGCGCCGAGTTGGGCGCGCAGGCGGCGGCGAAGGCGCAGGCGGCGGCCGACCCGGTCGAGTTGCCGCCGGGGCACTACGAGGTGGTGTTCGAGCCGGCCGCCGTGGCGGACCTGCTGCAGAATTTGTCGTTCTACGGCTTCAACGGCAAGCGGTACAACGAGCGGCAGTCGTTCGCCGAGCCGGGCGCGGCCCAGTTCGACAGGGCGGTGACAGTGGTGGACGATCCGCTGGGCGGGTCCGGGTTGCCGTTCGACGCGGAGGGCACCGGCCGAGGGGCGTTGACGTTGGTCGAGGCGGGCACCACCAGGGCGGTGGCCCACGATCGCCGGACCGCCGCCGAGGCGGGCACGGAGTCCACCGGGCACGCTGTCGCGGGGGGTGCCACCTGGGGCCCGATGCCCCGCAACCTGCGGCTGAGTGGTGCGGCGGCGGGCCCGGCCAGTGCCGCGGGCCGGAGCACCACCGGCGCGGCGGCCGGCGCTGTCGTCGACGCGGACACCGCCGCGTTGGTGGCTGGGGTACGCCGGGGCCTGCTGGTCACCGACCTCTGGTACACGCGGGTGCTCGACCCGAAGAGCCTCGTCGTCACCGGGCTGACCCGCAATGGTGTCTGGCTGATCGAGGACGGCACTGTGGTCAGGGCGGTCCGTGACCTGCGGTTCACCGAGTCGTACCCGAGGGCGCTGGGGCCGGGGGCGGTGCTCGGGCTGGGTGCGCGGGCGGTGCGTCAACCGGATCGGGTGGACGGTGCCTGGTGGGCGGCGCCCTCGTTGCGGCTGGCGTCCTGGCACTTTACCGGAGGCGCCTCCGGTTGATGGTCAACCGGAGCACGGAAACCGGCTCGCTGGGGGCTTTTCCGCAGGCCAGACACACGGGACACTCCCTTGCGCGGACGGCCCGCAGAGATCGGCGTAACGTGTGTCACTTAGCTGCGTCGGTCGATCCGGCGCGGTCGTTGGTGTGCGCATGACGTGGCAGCGGGTGCGGGTTCGCCGGTCCGCGTGCCGACCGGAGAGAGATCAGCCCGCCCGTACGGGCCCGTCGAGGAGACGACTCGAATGACTTCAACGGCAACGAGGCCGAGGGGGGCGCGGGCGCGCGCCGCCATCGCGGCGAAGACGTTGCGTACCGACCGATGGTGGTTCGCCCCGCTGATCACCGTGATCGGGCTCAGCGCCTGGGTCGTGTACGCGACGGTCCGTGTCTTCATGCACGACTTCTACTGGGTCGCGGATTACCACTACCTGACCCCGTTCTACTCGCCCTGCGTCACGGAGCGGTGTATCGAGGGCGCCTCGCACTTCGGCCGTTTCCTGCCCGGCTGGTGGATCATCCCGGACGCCGCGCTGACGCTGCCGTTCCTGCTGCTGTTCCGGCTCACCTGCTACTACTACCGCAAGGCGTACTACCGGTCGTTCTGGCTGTCGCCGCCGGCCTGCGCCGTCCCGGACGGGCACAAGGAGTACAGCGGTGAGACCCGTTTCCCGCTGCTCGGGCAGAACCTGCACCGCTACTTCTTCTACGCCGCGGCGGTCATCTCGCTGATCAACACCTGGGACGCGATCCTCGCGTTCCACTCGCCGAAGGGCTTCGGCTTCGGGCTGGGCAACATCATCCTGGTGCTCAACGTGGTGATGCTCTGGGCGTACACGATTTCCTGCCACTCCTGCCGGCACATCATCGGCGGCCGGCTCAAGCATTTCTCCAAGCACCCGGTGCGCTACCGGGCCTGGACGTTCGTCTCGGCCCTGAACGTCCGGCACATGCAGCTCGCCTGGATCACCCTCGGCACCCTGGCGCTGGCCGACTTCTACATCATGGCGCTCGCTGCCGGCTGGTTCTCCGACCTGCGGTTCATCAACTAAAGGGCCCCTGACATGACCACAACCACTCGCATCGAACGACACCACTACGACGTCGTCGTCATCGGGGCCGGCGGCGCCGGTCTCCGCGCGGCGATCGAGGCCCGGCTCGCCGGCAAGAAGACCGCGATCATCTCCAAGTCGCTGTTCGGCAAGGCGCACACGGTGATGGCCGAGGGCGGCGCGGCCGCCGCGATGGGCAACGTGAACAGCCGGGACAACTGGCAGGTGCACTTCCGCGACACCATGCGCGGCGGGAAGTTCCTCAACAACTTCCGGATGGCCGAGCTGCACGCGAAGGAGTCGCCGCAGCGGATCTGGGAGCTGGAGACGTACGGTGCGCTCTTCGACCGCACCAAGGACGGCAAGATCTCGCAGCGCAACTTCGGCGGCCACGAGTACCCGCGTCTGGCGCATGTGGGCGACCGGACCGGCCTGGAGCTGATCCGCACCCTCCAGCAGAAGATCGTCTCCCTCCAGCAGGAGGACCAGCGCGAGTTCGGCTCGTACGACGCCCGCATCCGGGTGTTCTCCGAAACGACCATCACCGAGCTGCTGCTCGACGGTGACCGGGTGGCCGGCGCGTTCGGCTACTACCGGGAGTCGGGCGAGTTCATCCTCTTCGAGGCGCCGGCGGTCGTGTTGGCCACCGGCGGTGTCGGACGCTCCTACAAGGTCACCTCGAACTCGTGGGAGTACACCGGGGACGGGCACGCGCTGGCGCTGCGCGCCGGGGCGACGCTGATCAACATGGAGTTCCTCCAGTTCCACCCCACCGGCATGGTCTGGCCGCCCTCGGTGAAGGGCATCCTGGTCACCGAGTCGGTGCGCGGTGACGGCGGTGTCCTGAAGAACTCCGAAGGCAAGCGGTTCATGTTCGACTACGTCCCCGACGTCTTCCGCAAGCAGTACGCGGAGACCGAGGAGGAGGCGGACCGCTGGTACACCGACCCGGACAACAACCGGCGTCCGCCGGAGCTGCTCCCCCGCGACGAGGTGGCCCGCGCCATCAACAGCGAGGTCAAGGCCGGTCGGGGCTCCCCCGCCGGTGGTGTCTTCCTGGACATCGCGAGCCGACGCTCCGCCGACGAGATCCGCCGGCGGCTGCCGTCGATGTACCACCAGTTCAAGGAGCTGGCCGACGTCGACATCACGGCCGAGCCGATGGAGGTGGGGCCGACCTGTCACTACGTGATGGGCGGCGTCGAGGTGGACCCGGATTCGGGTGCCGCCTTCGGCCACGTACGCGGGCTGTTCGCCGCCGGTGAGGTCTCCGGCGGCATGCACGGTTCCAACCGACTCGGTGGCAACTCCCTGTCCGACCTGCTGGTCTTCGGCAAGCGGGCGGGCGGGCACGCCGCCAGCTACGCCGACGGGCTGACCACCCGGCCGAAGGTGGCGGTGCACGAGGTCGAGGCCGCCGTGGAGACCGCCCTCGCTCCGCTGCAACGGGACACCGGCGAGAGCCCGTACACCCTTCAGCAGGACCTCCAGGCGGTGATGGGCGACCTGGTGGGCATCATCCGCCGCGAGGGTGAGCTGGCCGACGCGCTGGTCCGGCTCGCCGAGCTGCGGGAGCGGGTGGCCAAGGTGAGCGCGGCCGGCGGCCGACGCTACAACCCGGGCTGGCACCTGGCCCTGGATCTGCGCAACATGCTGGTGGTCTCGGAGTGCACAGCGAAGGCGGCGCTGGAGCGGCAGGAGTCGCGCGGCGGGCACACCCGGGAGGACTACCCGGCGATGGAGCCCAAGTGGCGGCAGGTCAATCTGGTCTGCGCACTGGACGGCGACACCGTGCAGCTGACCCGCAAGCCGCTGCCGAAGATGCGGCCGGAGCTGATCGGCCTCTTCGACCGGGCCGAGCTGGCCAAGTACCTCACCGACGAGGAGCTCGCCGACTTCGACGCCCTCGTCGCCGACGCTGGAGAGGCGGACAACCGATGAGCGCGAAGCGTCAGTTCCGGATCTGGCGGGGCGACGAGAGCGGCGGTGACCTCCAGGACTACATGGTGGAGGTGAACGAGGGCGAGGTCGTCCTCGACGTCATCCACCGTCTGCAGGCCACCGACGCGCCCGACCTGGCCTGCCGGTGGAACTGCAAGGCCGGCAAGTGCGGCTCCTGCTCCATGGAGATCAACGGCAAGCCGCGGTTGGGTTGCATGACGCGGATGTCGACCTTCGGCGACGACGAGACCGTCACTGTCACCCCGCTGCGCACCTTCCCGGTGATCCGGGACCTGGTCACCGACGTCTCGTTCAACTACGAGAAGGCACGGGAGACCCCGGCGTTCGCGCCTCCGGCGGACGTCGCTCCGGGCGACTACCGGATGCAGCAGGTCGACGTCGAGCGCTCGCAGGAGTTCCGCAAGTGCATCGAGTGCTTCCTGTGCCAGACGGTCTGCCACGTGATCCGCGACCACGAGGAGAACAAGCAGGCGTTCTCCGGCCCGCGGTACTTCATCCGGGCGGCCGAGCTGGACATGCACCCGCTGGACGCGCGGACCGACCGCAAGGAGTACGCGCAGGCCGAACAGGGCCTCGGCTTCTGCAACATCACCAAGTGCTGCACCGAGGTCTGCCCCGAGCACATCAAGATCACCGACAACGGGATCATCCCCATGAAGGAACGGGTCGTCGACCGCAGGTACGATCCCCTTGTGTGGCTTGGTAGCAAGATCTTCCGTCGGGGCGAGACGCCCCAGACCAGCGTGACCACCGCCCGTCAGGGCTCGGCGACGCCGGGCTCCGCCCGGGGTGGGGTGCACTCGCACGCGGGTGGCTCCCACGACTCGCGGGCTGAGGCGCAGGCGCAGAGCGGCGTCAACTGGCACCGGGAGGTGCCCCACCCAACCGCTCCGGCGGTCGACGACCGGGGCAAGCTGCCGCTGACCGAGCTCACCTTCGACCGGGCCGCCGCGCCGTCGCCGTTCGGCGACGACGTGACCTTCCCGCTGCCTCCGGAGCACCTCAACTTTGCCCACCCGGAGCAGGACAACAAGCACTAATCACCCGGAACAGAACGGGGGCCGTGGCGATCGCCACGGCCCCCGTCCCACTTCAGGGGTTGATCATGAGGTTGACGGGCCCCGCAAGCCTCGAACGACCCGCCAACCCCATGATCAACGCGAGGTCAGGAGGAGGGGGCGGAGGGCTGCCACGATGGGGGCGTCGGCGGGGAGCCAGGTGACCGAGTCCAGTTCGTCGGCGGTGAGCCACCGCAGCGCCTCGTGCTCCAGCGCCTGCGGTTGGTCGCCGCCGAGCAGGCGGGCCGCGTACACCTTGAGCACCGAGCGGCCGTGCGCCATCCGTACGTTGCGGCCGACCCGGTCGCCGATCTCGACGCGTACGGCCAACTCCTCGGCGCACTCCCGGATCAACGCGTCGGTCTCGGCCTCCCCCGGCTCGACCTTTCCGCCCGGAAACTCCCACATGCCCGCTACCTCGGGTGGCGCGGAACGCGCACAGGCGAGCACCCGCCCATCCCGGATGATCGCCGCGCCGACGATCACCTTCAGGTCCCGTCGCTCGGCCTGCCCGCCACCATTCGCCCGTTCGGTCCGCACGGGCGTCCAGGGTGCCAGATCAATCGGCGGTTTGGGTACCGTAGCCGTCCGCTAGGCCAATAAGACACGGAAGTGTGGGCGTGGACACCCCCTCCGAGCAGCGAGAGACTAGGGGACACCGACAAGACACGGGATGGCGACGATTTGGCCACGAGCCGGCAACGGCGCTTGGGGGGTGCGGTGATGCGCGTGCTGTTCAACAGCAGGGCCAAGCACGACTACCTTTCCGACGCGTTGACCTTGCTATCTGGTTGGACACGCGAGGGCGAGCAGATCCGACGGACGCTCATGATCGACGATACCCAACACGCCGCACTAACTGAACGGGTCAAGGTCGTCGCGGACGCGCTGCATCTGCGGCCCGAGATCAGCCGCCGGGCCGACAGCACCCAGATCCGGGTCGGGCACGGCAGCGGCGAGCCCCTGACCGAGGGCGAGGTCCTGTTGGCCGCCCGCATCGAGGACGCGTACCGGGCGGTCACCGAGGGCTGACGACCGACGCCGACTCCGCGTCCTGCGGGTACCAGCGCAGTTCCACCGAGTTGCCGTCCGGGTCCCGCACGTAGATCGAGGTCGCCGAACCGCGGGCGCCGAACCGGCTGACCGGCCCGGTCAGCACCGTAAAGACTTCCGACCCGATCACCTGCGCCCAGTCCAACGGCGCCACCACCAGGCAGAAGTGGTCCACGTTCGCGCCCTGCGGTTCACCTCGAACGAGGTCGATGATGCTGTCGGGGCTGATCCGCACCGACGGAAACGGGACTGCGCCCGCCCGCCACTCGTCGACCCGTACCGGCGCCAGCCCGAGCCGGCCGCAGTAGAAGTCCAGGGACCGTTCCACGTCGGCGACGGTCAGCACCAGGTGGTCGAAACCGGTGACCCGCACCGCGCTCATGCCTGCTCCAAGTCGGCCGCCGCGCGCAACCAGCCGCTGAACAGCGCCGGGTCGACGTCGGCGAGGTCGCGCAGCTTCACCGCCGCCATCGAGCGCGCACCGGGCACCAACCGTCCTGACGGGTCGGCGATCTCCTGTCCCCGCCACAACCCGAAGGTGACAAAGGACCCGTACGCCTTGATCAGGCAGACCGGGCGCTGGCCGGGCCGGTCGCCCAGGCCCCAGACCGGGTGCCCGTGCCACATCGCGCCCGTCGCCGCCGGCAGGGCCGCCGCGATGATCGGCGTCAGCTTCTCGCCGATCTCGCGCAGTGGGCCGGCCAGGCCGGCCAGGTAGTCGTCAACGCTCACGTTCTCGCCTTTCGCTCGGTGTTCCCTGCCGCGTTCACGATCCCCTGACGAGGGACACCGACCAAGACCTGATGTCGCTACGATCGTTGCCCAGAGGTCAACGATGGGGGCGGTGTGCTGGAGCGGTACGAGGTCGAGACCTTCCTGACGCTCGCGAAGGAACTGCACTTCGGCCGCACCGCCGAGCGGTTGACAGTCAGCACCGGTCGGGTCAGCCACATCGTGAAGAAGCTGGAACGCCGGATCGGGGCACCGCTGTTCGCCCGTACCAGTCGGGTCGTCCAGCTCACCCCGATCGGCCGGCAGCTCGCCGAGGAACTGGCCCCGCTGGTTGCCGGGATGGACGAGGCCGTCCGCCGCGCGACCGACGCCGCCCGGGGTGTGACCGGGACGCTACGGGTGGCGTTCCTCGGCGAGTGGACCGCGCCGGTGCTGCTCCGGGCGGTGGCCCTGTTCGGCGAGCGGCACCCCGACTGTCGGGTGGAGGTGCACGAGGCACAGTTGTCCACCACCCGCTCCGGGCTGCTCGACGGCTCGACGGACGTGTTGATCGCCTCGTACCCGTTCGACGGGATGGCCACCGGCCCGGCGCTGCTTCGCGAGGGTCGGGTGCTGGCGGTGGCGGCGGGTCACCCGCTCACCCGGGAACGGTCGGTGTCGTTGGAGGTGCTCGCCGACCACCCGGTGGTGCAGTACCCGAGCGTGACCTCGGCGGAGTTCAAGCGGGACCGCACCCCGGAGCGCACCCCGGCCGGCCGGCCGGTGGCGAAGGGACCCGCCGGGAACACCTTCTCCGAGATGCTGTCACTGGTCGCGCTGGGCCGGGGTGTGCTGCCGGTGGGCGAGCACACACGGCGCTACTACCCGCGTCCCGACGTGGCGTACGTGCCCATCCACGACGCGCCACCGATCGAACGGGGGCCGGTCTGGTTGCCCGGCAACACCACCACCCGAGTGCGCGAGTTCGTCCGCGCCGCGACCGACGCGAACCCCCGATGAGACACGCCGAGTGGGCGCTTACCCCCGCCGAGCTGACCCGGACGCTCGGGGTCCTCGCCCGGGTGGGCCCGTTGGCATCGGTTTTCTAGCCTGAACGGCATGGCGAACATCGCGTACGACCGCAAGGAGCAGGTCCAGCAGATCGAGAGTGGCCTCCTCGAAGGCGAGCAGATCATCGCCGTCTACGACGCCGTCGGCACCGGCACCGGGTTCATCGGGCTGACCGACCGCCGGGTGATCATCCAGGACCGCTCGTTCGTCGGGAAGCGGTTCGCGATCACCAGCATCCCGTACTCGAAGATCACCAGCGTGAGCGTGGTCAGCAACAAGTCGTGGGGTGGTTCGTTCTTCTCCACCGGCGCCATCGCCATCCACGTCGGCACGCACACCTACGAGGTGGAGTTCCGTGGCGCGCAGAAGAGCCACCACGTACACAACGTGATCCTGCACCACATCTCCTGACGGCACGTCCCGGCGTGGGCCCGGCTGGCGTAATTGCCTTGCCGGGCCCGCGGTGTCTCTGGTGTCCTCGGTCGACAGCCGCGCGAAGGGAGCAGCCGCCATGCCCGACACGACGAAGTCCCCCGAACCCACCGTCATCCGATCTGACGAATCGAGACTTCGTGAGCAGCATCGTTCCCCTGGCGCTGGGCGCCACTGACGCCAACCCCGGAGGCCGCTGATGTCGGTCTTCGACGATCCCGGCCTCTTCGGCCGGCTGTGGGCCGCCGACTACGACGACGGCGACACCAACCCTGACCCGGCCCCCGCCGTGGATTTCCTGGCCGACCTGGCCGACGGCGGCCCGGTTCTCGAACTGGCGATCGGCACCGGCCGGGTCGCGCTTCCGCTGGCCGAACGGGGCCTCGACGTGCACGGCGTCGAGGCGTCCGAGGAGATGCTGGCGCTGCTGCGGGCGAAACCCGGCGGCGAGCGGATACCGGTGGTCGTCGCCGACATGGCGGACGTCCCGGTGACCGGTGAGTTCCGGCTCGCGTACCTGGTCTTCAACACCCTGTTCAACCTGGTGGACGCCGAGCGGCAGGCGGACTGCTTCCGCAACGTCGCCCGGGTGCTGTCGCCCGGCGGCGCGTTCGTCGTCGAGACGTTCGTGCCCGACCCTCGCGGCTTCGACTCGGACGAGCAGGTGCAGGTGCGGGCCGTGACCGAGGATTCCGCGACGATCCGGCTGCACAGGTACGACCGGCCGGCGCAGCGGTTCATCCGGCAGACCATCACGTTCGACGCCGACGGTGTGCACCTGAAGCCGTTCGCCATGCGGTACGCCTGGCCACACCAGATCGACGAGATGGCGCAGCAGGCAGGGCTCCGGCTCACCGAGCGGTACGCCGACTGGCACCGGCGACCGTTCCAGGCCGACAGCCCGTCGCACATCTCCGTCTACCGGGCGGAGTAGCGGTTTGATCGACTCGGGTTCCGGAAAGCCGGGGTGTCCTCGCCACGAGGACAGCCCGATTTCAAGGAACCCGAGTCGATCTCCCGCCGCCCGAAGGCGGCCATCGACTTGTCCTTCCCGGCCTCCCACGACAGCGGCCGCCCAGACCGGGGCGTGGCTGAGATCCGGCCACGTTCCGCCTTGGGCGGATTCTGCTGAGAGCAGGTTTTGCTGGTCTGCGAGGGCCGCACCGGGGTGAGCTGACGGCATGCCGTACGCCTCCCGATTCCCACGCTCCTCGCCGTACTGGCCGGTGGTCAGTCACCCTCAGCTCCGGCGCGTGCTGCCCGGGCTCGCCGTCTCCGCGTTGGGCGACGGGATGGCGGTTGTCGCGGTGTCCTGGCTCGCCATCCAACTCGTCCCGCATGATCAATGGGGCCCCTGGATCGCGGTGACCATGGCGGCGTACACACTGCCCAGCGCGGCCGGAACTGTCGTCTTCGGCCGGCTGCTGCGCGGTCGCGGCGGTGCCCAGCTCGCCGGGTGGGACGCGATCCTGCGGGCCACGGCACTCGCGGCGATCCCCGTCGCCTACCTCTTCGGTGCGCTCACCATCGGGCTGTACGTCGTGCTGCTGGCCGCGTCCGCACTGCTGCACTCGTGGGGTTCCGCCGGGCGGTTCACACTGATCGCCGAACTGCTGCCGCAGCGACACCATCTGCCGGCCAACGCGGTGCTCTCCACCATCGGCGGGTTCGCCACCATCGTCGGTCCACCACTGGCGGGCCTCCTGATCGCCTGGGTCGGGCCGGTGTGGGTGATCGCCATCGACGCCGCCACCTTCGCCGCGCTGGCCCTGACGTACCGCTTCGCGGTGTCCGCCGCGGACAGCGACCACCGGCACGAACGCGGCGCGTCGCGGACCGCCGGGTTCGCTGTCATCCGCCGCAATCCCGCCCTCCTGGGCCTGCTGGCGCTGAGCCTCGCGTTCTTCTTCCTGTTCGGGCCGGTGTACGTGGCCATGCCGATCCACATCACCGATGACCTGCACGCCTCGGCGACGCTGTTGGGCGCCTACTACACCGCGTTCGGCGTCGGCGGCCTCGTCGGAGGGCTGATCACTGGACACCTGCGCCGCTGGCCGCTGCGGGCCACCACCATCACCATCGTCGTCGCGTTCGGCGTGGCCATGTTGCCGCTGGGCCTCGGTGCGCCCGTCGGCGTGTCGCTGCCGGCGTTCGCCTTGGCGGGCCTGATCTGGGCACCGTACATGTCCACGTCGATGGCGCTGTTCCAGCGCAGCACGTCCATCGCGCAGCTACCGGCGGTGCTCGCCGCCAACGGCGCGGTCCTCGTGGTGGCGGTGCCCCTGGGCACCATGCTGGGTGGGCCACTGGTGGGTGCCATCGGTGCCCGGCCGACGATGCTGCTCTGCGCCACGGCGATCGTGACCGTCGGCCTGGTCGCCGGAGGATTCGCGATTCCCTGGCGGAAGACACGATCCTCCGGCGACCCGGCAGTCACCGAGGTCAGTGCCCGTCGCTGAGCTGGACGTCGACCACTGTCAGCTTCCCTCGTTGGTGCGGTGGCGTTCGACCGTCTCGGCGATGCGCTTGATCCGGCGGAGTCGGGCGTCCCAGGTGGAGCCCACCGCCGACAGCTGGGCCACCGCGCGGGCGAGTTGCGCCTCGTCGACCTGGTAGTGACGCTCGCGACCGGCCGGCTCGGCGTGGATCAGCCCAACGCGGTCCAGCACCGCCAGGTGTTTCGAGACGGCCTGCCGGGTGACGGGTAGCTGCCTGCTCAACGAGGTGGCGGTGCCCGGTCCGTCGGAGAGCAGAAGATCGATCATCGTACGCCGAATCGGGTCGCCGATCGCCGACCACAGCTCGTCGTCGACCACAGTGCTCACGCGGTCGCGACCAGCCGCGAAACGTACACGCCCAGCCGGGGAATGTAGTGGTCCCAACCGTTCTCGTGGTCGCGGTACTGCTCCTCCAGGACGGCGACCTCCCACCCCTGCTCACGGAACCCGGTCTCGGTCATCCGGATCTGCGTCCCCGTGCCGTTGGGGATCAGGTCGAAGGTGACGAGCAGCGCCTGCCCGCCGCGGTCCGGCTCGGTGAAGCACCACCGGAAGGAGAACCGCTTCGGCGGGTCGACCTCGACCACGGCGAACGCGACGGTCGTCGTCTCGCCGGTGTCGGCGTCGCGCCACACCAGTTCGCCGGGCGCACCGGCGACCGACTCGAACCGCGCGTCGTCTGGCCACCACTCCCGCATGTGCTCGGGCTGGCTGACCACCTCGAAGACCACCTCGGGGGACGCGTTGACGTGGATGTCGCGTTCGATCGTTCCCTGTTCCATACCCACAACCTTTCGCAACCTTTGGTTGCACTCAACCTACGACAGCCGGACGCCGTCCCGCAACCTTTCGTTGCATGTCGCGGAATCCGTCGTACCCGGGATGCACAATGCCGGGCATGTCTGAGCCGTCGCCGCACCGCCACCACGCCATCGACTACATCGAGCTCACGGTGACCGACCTCGCCGTGGCCAAGCGCTTCTACGCCGACGCGTTCGGCTGGCGGTTCACCGACTACGGGCCGGAGTACGCCGGCATCCGCAGTCCACACGGCGACGACGCACCAGAGGTGGGCGGTCTCCGGCTGGACGCGGAAGTGCGGGCGGGCGGCCCACTCGTGCTGCTCTATTCCACCGACCTGGACCGGTCGGTGCAGGCCGTCAAGGAAGCCGGCGGCCGGGTGGTGAACGGGCCGTACGAGTTCCCCGGTGGCCGGCGGTTCCACTTCACCGACCCCAGCGGCAACGAGCTGGGTGCCTGGGCCGAGCAGTAGGACGCGTTCCTGACGAGTAGGCCGTCAGTCCCTGACCTGTCAGAGGTCCTCGCCGCTCAGGACGAGGCAGCCGAACATGTCCGTGAGGACGGCCCGCTGGTGGTCGGTCAACGGGTTCACGAAGACCGCAACGCCAACCCCGTGCTGCTGGCACGCATCGGCTACGTCGCGGGCCCTACCAGGGCTGAGCAACGTCCGCCGCGAGAACGGGTCGCCCATCTTGTCCGCGCCGCCGGATGAGACACCCCGCCGCTGCACGTACCGGCTCACGACCCGGCCACCACGGGCTTCCACCAAGCCGGCCAGCAGGTCGAGCTTGCTTTCGAACTCCTTGTCCTTCGCCGAGAACAGGCCCACCAGCGCCACGTCGGTGCCTGCCAGCACAGCTTTCAACGCCCCCGTCCCGATGTCTGCTCGCCGGTTCGCCGGCTGTCAGCGTCGCCGGGCGCGCAGCACGCCGGTCAGCATGGGCACTGTGAACTCGCCGTTGGCGGTCTCCGGTCGACTCCCGAGGAAGGCGCGGACCCGGTCGAGTGTGGCCGCTCGTTCCGCGTCCGGCATGACCAGCATCCCGGCCCGCGTCGCGAGCGTCGCGACGAGCGAGTCGGCGGTACGCCGCTGACCGTGCGGGAACTCGACCTGCTCCGCCGACCCGAACCGGGCGATCAGGCCGGTGCGCGCAACGACCATGTCCGCCGTCGCCGCGCGCCAACTACTCAACGTGTCACGCGGGCCGATGGCGGCACTCCCGCTGACGCGTTCGAGCCCGGCAACCCAGTCGATCCGGTCGTCCATGATGTTCCACAGACCGGCCAGGACACCGCCCGGTGCGAGGACTCTGGCGATTTCCGCCCCGGCGACGGTCATGTCGAACCAGTGCAGGGCGTTGCCGGCCAGCACGGCGTCGACGGACGCGTCCGGCAACGGGATCGCCTCCGCGCTACCCGGCAGGGCACGGACGGCCGGCAGCGCACGGCGTAGCTCGGCAAGCATCGCCGGGTCGGGCTCGACCGCCACGACGTCCGCGCCCACCGCGACCAGCGTCGCGGACAGCTTGCCGGTGCCGGCGCCCAGGTCGAGCACACGTAGGCCGGGCGCGGGCTCCAGCGCCCACCGCACCGCGGCCTGCGCGTAGTCCGGGCGGTGCTCGGCGTACGCGGCAGCGGCCGCGCCGAACGACGATCGCAGCAGCTGTTCGGCCATGCGGTCAACCTACCGCCGCTCGTGGGCATCGACTGCCCCGTGGCCGGCGTGCAGACCCTGCGGAGCCGGTGGGGCGTCCGCCCAGCCCGTCTACGTGCTCGGCATCCCGGTCAGGCTGGTCATGATCCACTCGCCTTCCTGAATACCGTGCTATCGAGGTCGGAGGGACACCGCGACATCAATGAAGCCGAGTCGATCATGCATGTCAGACGTTGAAGCGGAACTCCACCACGTCGCCGTCCTGCATGACGTACTCCTTGCCCTCGATGCGGACCTTGCCCGCCGCCTTGGCCGCCGCCATCGAACCGTGCTCGACCAGGTCCTGGTACGAGACCACCTCGGCCTTGATGAAGCCGCGCTGGAAGTCGCTGTGGATGACGCCCGCGGCCTCCGGCGCGGTGGCGCCGATCGGGACGGTCCAGGCGCGCGCTTCCTTCGGGCCGGCCGTGAGGTACGTCTGGAGGCCGAGGGTGCGGAAGCCCACCCGGACCAGCTGGTTGAGGCCGGGCTCGTTCTGCCCGATCGACTCCAGCAGTTCGCGGGCCTCCTCCTCGGGCAGGTCCACCAGCTCGGACTCGATCTTGGCGTCCATGAAGATGGCCTCGGCGGGGGCGACGAGGGCGCGCAGCTCGTCGAGGAACGTCTCGTTGGCCAACTCGGCCTCGTCGACGTTGAAGACGTACAGGAAGGGCTTGGTGGTGAGCAGGTGCAGCTCGCGCAGGTGCTCCAGCTCGATCTTGGCGGCGGCGGCCCCGGAGTACAGGGTGGTGCCACCGTCGAGCACCTCGATCGCGGCCTTCGCGGCGGCGACGGCGGCGGCCCGGTCCTTGCGGAGCTTGGCTTCCTTCTCCAACCGGGGCAGCGCCTTGTCCAGGGTCTGCAGGTCGGCGAGGATCAGCTCGGTGTTGATCGTCTCGATGTCGTCGGCCGGGGAGACCTTGCCGTCGACGTGCACCACGTTCGGGTCGGAGAAGGCCCGGACGACCTGGCAGATCGCCGAGGCGTCCCGGATGTTGGCCAGGAAGGCGTTGCCCCGGCCCTGCCCCTTCGACGCGCCACGGACCAGGCCGGCGATGTCGACGAACGACACCGGCGCCGGCAGCACCTTCTGCGAGGAGAAGATCTCGGCCAGCTTGCCCAGCCGCTCGTCGGGGAGCCCGACCACGCCGACGTTGGGCTCGATGGTGGCGAACGGGTAGTTCGCCGCCAGCACGTCGTTCTTGGTCAACGCGTTGAAAAGCGTGCTCTTGCCGACGTTGGGCAGGCCGACGATGCCGATGGTGAGACTCACGACGGGCCAGCTTACGCCGGTCCCGGCCGGGCCGGTCCAGGCGGCTCCGATTCGGCGGTCGGCAGGTGGTCGATCGTCGGGCCTGCCGGGCCCCGGTTGGCGTTGCTACCCTGCCGGTTCGATCTTCCCCTGTTGGAGGTGAGATGACCTCGACGTTGCCCGAGCTGTACATCGCCGTCGATGTGGAGGCCGACGGGCCGATCCCCGGGCCGTACAGCATGATCTCGCTGGGCATGGCCGTGGCCGGCCGCCCGGACCTGACCTTCTACACCGAGCTGCGTCCCATCTCCGACGAGTTCGTCCCGGCGGCGCTGGCCGTCTCCGGCCTGGACCGGGACCGTCTGCTGCGGGAAGCGCCCACCGCGCAGGAGGCGATGTCCGCCGCCGCGGCCTGGGTCAACGGGCTGCGGCGGGTCGGCCGTCCGGTCTTTCTGGCCGCCCCGGCCGTCTGGGACGGCATGTTCGTGCACTGGTACTTCGTCCGCTTCGTCGGGCACAGCCCGTTCGGCGCGACCGGCTCCGGCGTCGATCTGCGCAGCTACTGGATGGGGTTGACCGGCAGCGAATGGGTCCAGACCCGCAAAGGCACGATCAAGCACGAGCTGGGCCTGCACGACGTGCCGCACACGCACCACGCCGGTGAGGACGCCGCCGAGCTGGCCCAGGTCTTCGACGCGGTGCTCCGCCGCCGACAGCCCGCCGAAGAGGCGTCACCCCCGGCCGAGCAGGCGTGACGCCCTGACCGACCGAGCAGGCGTAACGCCCGGCCGAGCAGGCGTGACGCTCAGCCGAGCAGGCGAGGGGCGATGACCGCCTCCCGAACGCTGCCGTCCACGCCCCGGCTGACCTCGTACGCCGAGACGCCCTCGCGGTCCGCGATTGCCTCGACCAGCCGGGTGCCCCGGTAGACCAGGCCGACGCCGTCGTCGGTGCAGTGACTGGTGGGGAGCGTGCCGTCGCCGACCAGCTCGTGCATGAGCGGGCGGCGCTGGCCCTCACTGTCGTAGTGCACCCCGTTGCCGTACGGCAGCCAGGCCAGGCCGTCGGTGAAGCCGCGCAGCCGCGGCCCGAAACTGTCGGTGGCACCGCCGACGTGCCAGCAGATCGAGCCGGCGGAGACACCGGCCAGCACCACACCGGCCTGCCAGCACTCGTGCAGGATCTCGTCGAGCCCGTGCACCCGCCACACCGCGACCAGGTTGGCGACGCTGCCGCCACCGACCCAGATCACGTCCTGGGCGAGCAGGTGGGCGCGGACGTCCTCGACGTTCGGCATCGGGAACAGCGCGAGGTGTGACGGCTCGAACCGGGTGCCGGCGAACGCGCCGTAGACCCCGGTCAGCGAGGTGGGCTGGTCACCGACGGCTTGCCCGAGGTAGCAGATTCGCGGCCGCGAACCGGCCTCAGCCAGCTCGGCCGCCAGCTCGAAGACCGGGCCGGGGCGCAGGTCGTAGGGCCCACGGTCGCCCCGGAGGAAGCCCATGCTGGTGGCGATGATGGTCGGTTCGCTGGCGGGCATCGGGGCGTCCTTCCGTTGCGGGCGGTGCGGCGTCCATCCTGCCGCAGCCGGCCTCCCGCCCGTTGCGTTCCGGCGCGGGGCCCGACCTCCACCCGTGGCGATCATGGTGGTGGCGGGGTGTCCGACAGTCGCAGCCCCCGCCAACTTCCATGATCAACCAGGCTGGTCGGGACGCCGTTGCCGGGGCACCTCGACGTCGGGCCACAGCCCCAGGGCGGGACGGTCGGCCGGCGGCAGTTGCCCGGCGGCGGCCCGGGGCAGGGTGAACCGGTCGGCGGCGGCCGGTCCGGCCGAAGCCGACTCGCGCAGCATCCACCGCACCTCGTCGGCCGTCCAGCCCAGCCCCGGCCGGGCGGCGAGCTCACGGATCAACCGCCGACCAACGGTCGTGTCGTCGTCGTAGAAACGCATGCACCAGTGGTGCGTCCACATCCCGAGCGCCCGCAGGCCGGCGTCGTCCAGCGAGCCCACCAACCGGCCGCAGGCGGTGTCGGGGAAGCGCTGCTCGGGATCGCCCGTCCGGTCCCGTTCGATGGCGCCGACGGCGGCCGGCGCGACGGCCCGCATCCGGCGGTAGAAGGACTGCGCCACCGCGCGGGGCAGCGGGGGGAACGCACCCGGTGTCGACGCCGTCGTCCAACCCGCCACGCTCGTCATTCGCCGCACCCCTTCTTCAGTTGGTGGCCGGACGTTACCCGGCGCGCCCGACACTTTCGGGCCGAAAAACCCCACCGATCGTGGATAGCGACGATGACCTGGGACGTCTGTATCTGTGACAACGAAACGGGGTGGTGGGTGGACGAGGACGAGCGCGCGCGGCTGGCCGAGTTCGTCGGCAGCCGTACTCCGGCGCTGATGCGGGTCGCGTACCTGTTGACGGGGGACCGCAACGCCGCCGAGGACCTGTTCCAGTCGGCGTTGGCGCGGGCCATCCCCAAGTGGGACAGCATTCGACACGCCGATCCGGAGGGCTATCTGCGGGTGGTGATGTACCGCGAGCAGATCAGCTGGTGGCGGCGGTTTCGACGGCGGCGGGAGACCCCGCTCAACCCGGCGGACGAACCGGTCGGCGGTGACCCCAGCGGCGGCTCCGACGTGCGGTTGGCGATGCGTGCCGCGCTGCGTCACCTGCCACCGACACAGCGGGCGGTGGTGGTCCTGCGCTACTACGAGGACCTGCCCGAAGCCCGGGTGGCCGAGTTGCTCGGCTGCTCGGTGGGCACCGTGCGCAGCCGTACCCATCGAGCGGTGCAGCGACTGCGGGAACTACTGCCCGACGTCGACATGCTGGAGGTACGGCGATGACGGACCCCTTCGAGCACCTCATCCGCTCCACCCTCACCGACCTGGCCGAGGAGGCACCGATCGTGCATGACCAGTTGAGCCGAGCGGAACGGCGGGTGCGCAACCGACGCCGCGCCACGGTGACGGTGGGGGCGGTGAGCACCCTGGCGGCGATCCTGATCGCCACTCCGCTCGCAGTGGCCGCCACCGGCTCGGACGAACCGCCCCCGGCCGTGCCCAGCCCGGCCGGACCGGCGGCCGTACCCAGCCCGTCGGCACCCACCCCGTCCGCGCCCACCGCGGTGCCCACGGTCGAGCCCAGCCCCGGTGGCGGGCTGGCCAGCCCGGTGGGTCCGCCCGGCGTCCCCGGCCGGCCGACTGTGTCGCCGACCCCGTTGACTCCGCCGGGCGTGCCGGGCAAGCCGACCGCTCCCCCGAGCCCGTCGATTTCGCTGGACCCGCCCGGTGTGCCGGGCCGGCCGACGGCTTCGCCGAGCCCGTTGTCCTGAGCACCACCGGTCCGGTCGGCGGTCACCGCACGCCGGCCGGGTCGGCCGTCTCACCGTCACCGCCGGAGGCGGGAGCCGGTCGGAGATTCCGGTCACCTTCGCGCGCCACTCCCCCGCACCGGCGAGCGTCGTGCGGCGCGGCGACCAGCGGGCACCGGCGCACCAGATTTGTCGACGCCGACGTGCCCGCTCATCCTTGGGCCATGACCGATCCCGGACACCCGAGGCGCGCGCCGCGGGGGCACCGATGAGCACCGCCATGGCCCGGGTGCCCGTCTCCCTCCGAGGGCAGATCGTCACGCCCGGCGACCGCCGGTACGCCAACCTGCGCTCGACGTACACCAGGTCGGCGTCGCCGGCCGCCGTCCTGCTGCCGAGGACCACCGCCCAGGTGGTCGACGCGCTCCGCTACGCCCGCGAGCAGCGGCTGCCCATCGCGGTCCGCAGCGGCGGGCACGGCCTGTCCGGGGCCTCGTCGAACAACGGTGGGATGGTCATCGACCTGTCCATGCTCAACCGGGTTCAGGTGATCGACGAGCGGGCCGGGCTGGTCCGGGTCGAGGCCGGTGCCCGCTGGGCGAACGTCGCGAAGGCGTTGGCCCCGTACGGCCTGGTGATCAGTTCGGGTGACTACGGCGGCGTCGGGGTCGGCGGCCTGGCCACCGGCGGTGGTGTCGGCTGGCTGGTCCGCGCGCACGGCCTGACCGTCGACCGGGTCCGCGCCGTCGAGGTGGTGCTGGCGGACGGGACGCTGGTGCGCGCGGACGCCGACCACGAGCCGGAGCTGTTCTGGCTGGTCCGCGGGGCCGGAGCCGGCGCGGGGATCGTCGTGGCCTTCGAGATCGAGGCGGCCGAGCAGCGCAACGTCGGTGTCGCGCAGCTGGTCGTCGAGGCGCATCCGGACGGTCGCACGGTCCGGGAGTGGACGAGCTATCTCGCGCAGGCGCCCCGGGAGTTGTCCGCCGCCGCTGTGGTGTTCGCGGAGGGCCGATCGGTGCTCATGTCCATCACCGCCGTGGTCGCCGCCGAGAGCCTGCGTCGGGCCCGACCGGCGGTGGAGCCGCTGCTCGCCATCGGCAAGGTGCTCGAACACCGGACCGACCTGTTGCCCTACCCGACGCTGGTGCCGACCGCGCACCTCAACCCCAACGTCGGGCAGCAGCGTGGCACCACCACCAACGGGCTGTTTGCCGCGCTGGACGACGCCGGGGCGCGGGCCGTGACGCGAGCGGTGACCGGGCCGGGCCGGGCCGTGGTCCAACTCCGCTCGTTGGCCGGGGCGGTCAACGACGTCGCCCCCGACGCGACCGCGTACCCGCATCGCCACCAGGACACCCTGATCGTGGCGTCGGTGTTTCCGCCGCAGGCCGACGCCGCGTTGAACGCCGCCTGGCGGGCGGTCGGAGCGCGGGCCGACGGTGCGTACGTCAATTTCGAGAGCCGGCCGGACCCGGCCGCGTTCGCCCGGATCTACCCGGGCGAGACCGGGGCCCGGGTCCGGCGGCTGTGGAAGCGGTACGACCCGGACGGCGTGTTCCGACCGGCCCTGCTGACCGGCCAGCCCAACCGCACCGCCCAGCCCAACCGCACCGCCCAGCCCAGCGGGTCTGGTCAACCACACCGGCGTCGTCGACGCCCCCGTTGACCGGGTCGCTTCGCACCGGCACGCCCAGGTCCGATTCCCGCCAGCCGATGACCGGTCGAGCGGGGCATCATCGGTGACATGGAGCTGGACTTCGAGCGGTGTTACCGGGCCGTGGACAGCCGTGACCAGCGGTTCGACGGCTGGTTCTACACCGGTGTGACGTCCACCGGCATCTACTGCCGGCCGTCCTGCCCGGCGATCACGCCCAAGCGGAAGAACGTCCGGTTCTTCCCGTCCGCCGCGGCGGCGCAGGGCGCCGGGCTGCGCGCCTGCCGCCGCTGCCGGCCGGACGCCGCGCCCGGCTCTCCGCAGTGGGACGTCCGCGCCGACGTGGTCGGCCGGGCGATGCGGTTGATCGCGGACGGGGTGATCGACCGGGACGGCGTGCCAGGGCTGGCCTCCCGGCTGGGGTACACCGAGCGGCACCTGCACCGGATGCTCAGCGCCGAGATGGGCGCCGGGCCGCTCGCGCTGGCCCGGGCGCAGCGGGCCCAGACCGCCCGGATCCTCATCGAGACGACCGACCTCGGGATGGCCGAGATCGCGTTCGCCGCGGGCTTCGGCAGCGTGCGGCAGTTCAACGACACGCTCCGCGAGGTGTACGCGAGCGCCCCGTCCGACCTGCGCACGGCCCGTGGTCGCCAGCGGACGGCGGTCGGGGCTGGGACGATCACGCTCCGGCTGGCGTACCGCCCGCCGCTGCACGCCCGGGCGCTGCTGGACTTCCTCGCGGTGCGGGCGTTGCCCGGTGTGGAGGAGGTCCGCGACGGGACGTACCACCGGGGTCTGCGGTTGCCACACGGCACCGGCCAGGTGGCGCTGACCCCGGCGGACGGGCACGTGGCGGCGACGTTGCGGCTCACCGACCTGCGCGACCTGGCGCCCGCTGTGGCCCGCTGCCGCCGGCTGCTCGACCTGGATGCGGACCCGGTGGCCATCGACGCCACGCTGGCCGCCGACCCGGCGCTGGCCCCGGCGGTCGCCGCTGAACCCGGCATCCGCGTTCCCCGGTCGGTCGACGGCTTCGAGGTGGCCGTCCGCGCCATCATCAACCAGCAGGTCTCGATCGCCTCGGCAAGAACCACCCTCACCCGCCTCCTCTCCCACCGCGTTGATCATGAGGTTGACGAGGTCGATGAAGATCAAATCCCAGGTCAACCTCATGATCAACGGGGTGGGCTGCGGGGGTTCTTGGGGGCGGAGGAGCTCTTGTCGCTGCCGGATTCGGCGTTCGGAATGCCGGTGGGGCGGCGGGAGTCCTTGCGGGGGTTGGCCCGGGCCGTGGTGGACGGGTCTGTCGACCTCGCCCCCGGGGTGGATCGGGGGGAGGCCGTCCGGGGGCTGCTCGCGCTCCCGGGCATCGGCCCGTGGACCGCCAACTACCTGGCCATGCGCGCCTTCGGCGACCCGGACATCCTGCTCAGCTCCGACCTCGCGGTCCGGCGCGGTGCCGCCGCGCTCGGCCTGCCCGACACCCCGACAACCCTCGACCGGCACGCCCAGCGATGGCGTCCCTGGCGGTCCTACGCCACGATCAGACTCTGGAGAACGGCATGACCATCGACAGCACCGTACTGCGCACACCGGCCGGTCCACTGAGCATCCTCGCCGGCCCCGACGGTGCCGTACGGGCGGCCGGCTTCACCCCGGACCCGGCGGCACTGCTGCCCCTGGTCCACCCGACCCTGCGGGCACCGCTGCGGGAGCGCACCGACCTCGGGCCGGTCAGCGCGGCGGTCACCTCCTACCTGGACGGTGACCTCGCCGCCATCGACGCGGTGCCGGTCCAGCAACGCACCGGCGGCGAGTTCATGGCGCACGCCTGGCAGGTGCTGCGCGAGGTGCCGCCCGGCACCCCGGTCACCTACACCGGGTACGCCGCGCTGGCCGGTCGGCCACCGGCGGTGCGGGCCGCCGCGGCGGCCTGCGCCCGGAACGCGGCAGCCCTCTTCGTGCCGTGCCACCGGGTTCTTCGCACCGACGGCACGCTCGGCGGTTACCGCTGGGGGCTGGAGGTGAAGAAGTGGCTTCTCGGTCATGAGCGCCGCTTGACGGCAAGCTGACAGAAGCATCGACACCTGTTAGACGCTACCGTCTGGTAGTGCCTGTGGAGAGCGACGGCGACCCGGCCACCCGGGCCGCCGCGGGAACCCGCCCCGCGCACAACCTCTGGCGGCTACGCCGCTACCTGCGCCCGTACGCCGCCGAGTTCGCCTGGCTGCTCGTCGCGGGGCTCGCCGGCACCGCCGCCGGGATCGCCGTACCGCTGGTCGTGCAGCGGGTCGTGGACGGGCCGGTGGCCCGACACGAACCGGCCGGGCTGCTCCAGCTCGGCGGCCTGGCGCTGCTGCTGGGTGTCGTCGAGGCGGTGCTCATCTTCATCCGCCGGTGGGTGCAGTCATCCTCGGCGGTGGGCATGGAGGCGGCGCTGCGCGCCGACGTCTACGCCCACCTGCAACGGCTGCCGACGAGCTTCCACGACCGCTGGCAGTCCGGCCAGCTGCTCTCCCGGATCACCAGCGACCTGTCGGTGATCCGCCGGTTCCTCTCCTTCGGCGTGTTCTTCCTGGTGCTCAACCTGACCACGTACGTGGTCGTGGTGCTGCTGCTGATCAACCTGCATCCGGTGCTCGGGGTGCTGGTAGCGGCCAGCGCGGTGCCGCTGCTGCTGATCAGTCGCCGGTTCGGGCGGCACTACCACGCCGCGTCCCGCCGGATGCAGGACCTGCAGGGCGACGTGGCGACCCTGGTCGAGGAGACCGCACAGGGTCTGCGCACCATGAAGGCGTACGGGCGGGGGCCCGAACTGGCCGGCCGCTTCGCCGGCGCGGCCCGGCGGCTGCACGACACCGGGGTCGGCAAGGGGCGGCTGCTGGCCAACACCTCGGCGCTGCTCGACCTGGTGCCCAACGTGACACTGGGCGTGGTGCTGGCGGCGGGGGCGGCCGCCGCCGCGCACGGGGCGCTCACCATCGGCGAGCTGGTCGCGTTCGTCAGCCTGCAACTGATGCTCATCTGGCCGGTGCAGTCACTGGGTTGGATCATCGCCAACGGTCAGGAGGCGGCCACCGCCGCCGACCGGATCCAGGAGGTGCTGGACACCCCACCGGAGATCGTGGATTCTCCCGGCGCTGTCGCTCTGCCCCGCGACGCGGTGCGCGGCCGGCTGCGCTTCGAGCGCGTCGCGTTCAGCTATCCGGGTGCCAGCACGCCGGTGCTGCGTGAGATCGATCTGAGCATCGAGCCGGGCGAGACACTGGCCCTGGTCGGCGCCACCGGCAGCGGCAAGAGCACACTGCTCTCCCTGGTGCCCCGGCTACACGAGGTGACCGCCGGGCGGATCACAGTGGACGGCCACGACCTGCGCGACCTGCGGCTGGCCTCGCTGCGCCGGCTGGTCGGGGTGGCGTTCGAGGAACCCACGCTCTTCTCCATGTCGGTGCGCGAGAACCTCACCCTGGGTCGCCCGGACGCCGGCGACGACGAGGTCCGCGCGGCCCTCGCGCTGGCCCAGGCCGACTTCGCGTACGACCTGCCCTGGGGGTTGGCCACCCGGGTGGGCGAGCAGGGGTTGTCCCTCTCCGGCGGGCAACGGCAACGGCTCGCGTTGGCGCGGGCCGTGCTCGGCCGACCGGCGGTGCTGGTGCTGGACGACCCGCTCTCCGCCCTCGACGTGCACACGGAAGCCCTGGTCGAGGCGGCGCTTCGCCGGGTCCTGCGCGACAGCACCGCGCTGCTGGTGGTGCACCGGCCGTCGACGATCGCGCTGGCCGACCGGGTCGCCCTGTTGGAGGACGGGCGGATCACCGCGACCGGCACACACTCCGACCTGCTGGCCACCGTCCCGGCGTACCGGGCGCTGCTCGCCGCCGAGCCGCCCGCCGGGCATCCCCCACCGGCCGGGGCCGGCGGGCCCAGCCCGTCCCCTTCGGACGGGTGGGGACTGGTGCGTTCGTGAGCGTGCCCAGGCAGGCCGACCCACCTCCGGAGGAGGAGCCCGAGCTCACCCGCTGGCGCGGAACCGCCACCGACCCGGAGGCCGACCGCAGTCGAGCGGAGGACACCAGCCCCGAGGCGGTGGCCCGGCTGCGCCGGCTCAGCCGCAGCCTGCTGGGCGACCTGCTGCGCGGGCACCGGAAGCGGCTCGCCGCGGCGGTCGCCCTGCTGCTGGTCCAGAACGCCGCCGCGATGGCCGGCCCGTACCTGGTCATGATCGGCATCGACCGGGCCATCCCACCGTTGCGCGCCGGCGACCCCGGGCTGCTGATCGCCGTCGCCGGGGCATTCGCGGTGGCCTCGGTGACCGAGTACGCGGCCCGCCGCGGCTTCCTCGCCCTGTCCGCCCGGATCGGCCAGGCCGTCCTGCTCGACCTGCGCAAACAGGTGTTCGGGCACTTCCTGCGGCTGTCGGTGGACTTCCACGAGCGGTACACGTCCGGCCGGATGGTGTCCCGGCTCACCAGCGACCTGGACTCGATCGCCGAGCTGGTCGACGGTGGGATCGACAGCCTGGTGCTGGCCGGGCTCTCGATCCTGTCGGTGGCCGCCATCCTGCTCTGGCTGGACCTGCCGCTGGCGGGCGTGACGCTGTTCGCGTTTCCGTTCCTGTTCTCGCTCTCCCGCTGGTTCGCCCGGTCGTCGGCCAGCGCGTACCGACGGACCCGGGACGCTGTCGCGCTGGTCATCGTGCACTTCGTCGAGTCGATGCGGGGCATCCGGGCGGTGCAGGCGTTCCGCCGGGAACCCCGCAACCAACGGATCTTCGTGGCGCTCGGCGACGACTACCGACGGACCAGCCTGCACGCGTTCCGGCTGATCGCCACGTACTCGCCGGCGATCAAGCTGATCGGCAACGTCACGGTGGCCGTGGTGCTCTGCTACGGCGGGTGGCGGGTGCTCGGCGGGCAGACCGAGATCGGTGTGCTCGCCGCGTTCCTGCTCTACCTGCGCCGCTTCTTCGAGCCGATGCAGGAGCTGAGCCAGTTCTACAACTCGTTGCAGTCGGCCACCGCCGCCCTGGAGAAGCTGGCCGGGGTGCTCGACGAACGACCGGCCGTCGCCGAACCGGCCCGGCCCACACCACTGCCGACCGGGCCCGGCCGTGGCGAGCTGACCTTCCGGGCGGTCAGCTTCGGCTACCGGACCGACACCCCGATCCTCCGCCGGCTGGAGTTGACGGTGCCGGCCGGGCAGACCGTCGCGCTGATCGGGCCCACCGGGGCGGGCAAGTCGACAATCGCCAAGCTGGTCGCCCGGTTCCACGACCCGGACACCGGCACCGTCACGTTGGACGGGGTCGACCTGCGCGACGTACGCGACGCCGACCTGCGCCGGGCGGTGGTGCTGGTGACGCAGGAGAACCACCTGTTCAGCGGCACCGTCGCGGAGAACATCCGGTTCGGTCGCCCGGGGGCCGACGACGCCGCCGTGCAGGCCGCCGCGCGGGCGATCGGGGCGCACGACTTCATCGCCGCGCTACCCGACGGGTACGCCACCCAGGTGCACCGACGAGGCGGGCGGCTCTCCGCCGGGCAGCGGCAGCTCGTCGCGTTCGCCCGCGCGTTCCTGGCCGACCCGAGCGTGCTCATCCTGGACGAGGCGACGTCGTCGCTGGACGTGCCGACGGAACGTCTGGTGCAGCGGGCACTCGGCACCATCCTGCGCGACCGGACCGCACTGGTGATCGCCCACCGACTCTCCACGGTGGAGACCGCCGACCGGGTGCTCGTCATCGACGGCGGGAAGGTCGTCGAGGACGGCCCACCCGCCGTGCTGGCCCAGGCCGGCGGCCGGTACGCCGCCCTGCACCGCCAGTGGCGCGACTCGCTGATCTAGCCGGGCCGCCCCGGTGGTGGCCGTTCCCCACCGGCCGGTGTGTTCGGCCGCAACTACGTCGCCCCGCACCCGGCGGATGCCTACGATCGCAGGATGACCGACACGGCGAGGACGGCCCGCGCCGGCGTTCCCGAGCGTCCGACCCTGGACGGGCTCGAGGAGAGCTGGGCGCGCCGCTGGCAGGAGGAAGGCACGTACGCGTTCGACCGCTCGAAGGAGCGCAAGGACGTGTACGCGATCGACACCCCGCCGCCGACCGTATCGGGCGAGCTGCACATGGGGCACGTGTTCTCGTACACGCACACCGACACCTCGGCGCGCTACCAGCGGATGCGCGGCAAGGCCGTCTTCTACCCGATGGGCTGGGACGACAACGGCCTGCCCACCGAGCGTCGGGCGCAGAACGTGTACGGGGTGCGACCCGACCCGGCGCTGCCGTACGACCCGGTGTGGCGGCCACCGGCGGCCCCGGTCGACGACGCGGCCCGCCGCGACCCCACCCCGATCTCCCGGCGCAACTTCATCGAGCTGTGCGAACGGCTGACGGTCACCGACGAGCAGGCCTTCGAGGCGCTGTGGCGGCGGCTGGGGCTCTCGGTGGACTGGTCCCTGACGTACACGACGATCGGCCGGATCGCCCGGACCACCAGCCAACGGGCGTTCCTGCGCAACCTGCGCCGCGGCGAGGCGTACCAGTCGGAGGCGCCGACGCTCTGGGACGTCGGCTTCGCCACCGCTGTCGCCCAGGCGGAGCTGGAGGACCGGGAGCGCCCCGGCGCCTACCACCGGCTGCGGTTCGCCACTGCCGACGGGCGTGCGGTGCTCATCGACACCACCCGGCCCGAGCTGTTGCCGGCCTGCGTGGCGCTGGTCTGCCACCCCGACGACGAGCGGTACGCCGACCTGGTGGGCGGCACGGTGCGCAGCCCGCTGTTCGACGTCGAGGTGCCGGTGTACGCCCATCCCCTCGCCGAACCCGGCAAGGGCACCGGCATCGCGATGGTCTGCACCTTCGGTGACCTGACCGACGTGACCTGGTGGCGTGAGCTGGGGCTGGCCACCCGGGTGGTGATCGGCCGGGACGGTCGACTGCTCCCCGAGCCGCCGGACGGGGTGCCCCCGCAGCCGTACGCGGCGCTGGCCGGGCAGACCGTCAACGGTGCCCGCCGGGAGATCGTCGGGATGCTGGCCGACGCCGGTGACCTGATCGGCGAGCCGCGCCCGGTCACGCACCCGGTCAAGTTCTACGAACGCGGTGACCGGCCACTGGAGATCGTCTCGACCCGACAGTGGTATCTGCGCAACGGCGGCCGGGACGAGGCGCTGCGCGCCACCCTGTTGGGTCGCGGCGAGGAGCTGCACTGGGTGCCGGCGCACATGAAACACCGCTACGACAACTGGGTGGGCGGCCTCAACGGGGACTGGCTGGTCAGCCGTCAACGCTTCTTCGGGGTGCCGGTGCCGGTGTGGTACCGGCTCGACGACGCTGGCGAGCCGGACTGGTCCCACCCTCTCACGCCGGACGAGTCCGCGCTGCCGGTCGATCCATCCAGCGATCCGGCGCCGGGGTACGACGAGTCTCAGCGCGGCCAGCCGGGCGGTTTCATCGGCGACCCGGACGTGCTGGACACCTGGGCCACGTCGTCGCTGACCCCGCAGATCGTCGGTGGCTGGGAGACCGACCCGGACCTGTTCGCCAGGGTCTTCCCGATGGACCTCCGCCCGCAGGGGCAGGAGATCATCCGGACCTGGCTCTTCGACAGCGTGGTCCGTTCCCACTTCGAACACGGGGTGCTGCCCTGGCGGGACACTGTGCTCTCGGGCTGGATCCTCGACCCCGACCGCAAGAAGATGGCGAAGTCCAAGGGAAACGTGGTGACCCCGCTGGCCCTGTTGGAGCAGCACGGCTCGGACGCGGTGCGCTACTGGGCGGCCAGCGGCAAGCCCGGCATGGACCTGGCGTTCGACCCGGCGCAGATCAAGGTGGGCCGGCGACTGGCCACCAAGCTGCTCAACGCGTCCAAGTTCGCGCTCGGGCTGGGCGCGGCGGACGCCCTGCGCGCCCCGACGACCACACCACTGGACCGGGCCATGCTCGCCGAGCTGGCCACCGTGGTCACCGCCGCGGGCGCCGCCTTCGACTCGTACGACCACACGGCGGCGTTGCAGGTGACCGAGGCGTTCTTCTGGCGGTTCTGCGACGACTACATCGAGCTGGTCAAGGAGCGCGCCTACGGCACCGGCGCGGCGGCCGACTCGGCACGGGCCGCGTTGGCCTCGGCGCTGTCGGTGCAGCTGCGGTTGTTCGCCCCGGTGCTGCCGTACGTGACCGAGGAGGTCTGGTCGTGGTGGCGTTACGGCTCGGTGCACCGGGCACCCTGGCCCACCACCCACGAGGTGGCCCGGACGATCGAGGGGTCGGGGGACCCGGCGCTGCTGCGGCTCGCCGGTGACGCGTTGAGCCAGGTGCGCCGGGCCAAGTCGGAGCGGAAGCTGTCGATGAAGGCGGAGGTGCCGTTGGCCGAGGCGCTCGGCCCGGCGGCGCTGCTGGAGCAGCTCACACTGGTCGCCGACGACCTACGGGCGGCGGGCCGGATCGGCAAGCTCGACCTGCTCCCGGACCGCGCCCCGGAGCTGGTCATCGCCTGCGCCTTCTGACCCGGGTCCGCCGCCGCCCGTCCGGGCGGCGGCGGACCGTCGGGTCACCAGCCGCGCAGGAACCGCAGCCCGAGCAGGAACGCGACCACGGAGGGCCCCACCAGCAGGGTGATCGCCTGGAGTCGGTACGGCATCCGGTGCCGGGTCAGCTCCCCCGCGTTGCCCAGCACGATCGCCCCGGCCAACATCAGGAAGGCGCCCCACCAGCCGGTCTTGAGGTGGATCAGATCCACCCGGATCAGTTGCAGGGTCAGGCCGAGCAGCGCGCCGGTCAGCGCGAGCAGGGCGACCGCCCGGTGCAGGCCGCGGGCCAGCGGGTGAGCCGCCCGCCAGCCGTAGGTGCCGGCGACGGCCAGGCAGGGCAGCACCACCAGCAGCGGCCAGCCCCGCCCCATCACGCCGAACATCAGCAGCGCGCCGACCGCGAAGACGATCGTGCCGACGCAGGCCAGCACGTACCCGGCGAAGGACCGGCCACCCCCGCGGGCCAGCAACGGCCCACCGCTGGCCGCGATCAACGCGGCCGGAATCAGGATGAACACGGCCCACCAGTGGAACTGGCCGCTGCCCTGGGCCGCCGTGGCGACCGTGGCACAGGCCAGCCCGGCGACGGCCAGGCTGGTCAGCCACGGCCGGCTGCTCCGGGAGTACGGCTCAGCCAACGACGTCCGCTCCGCTTCGACGCTCACGCCCGTCAGCCTGACCCGAGCGGGCCCGACCGGTCCATCCGGCCAGCCCTACCGCCGGGCGGGGGCTGGCCGGAACAGCAGCTCGCACCGCTGTCAACTCGTCTCGCCGGCCACGCTGAACGAGCGCAGGCGGTCGATGGCGAGCACTGTGAAGCCGACGCTGACCAGCGCGGTCATCACCGACGCCACCGACACCGACACGCTCGCCTCCAACAGCCCGGTGGGGGCGATCCGGTCGGCGAGGGCGATCACGTACTGCTGGATGGAGAGCACCTTGGTGCCGCTGACGAAGTTGCCCAGCAGACCCTCCCAGATCAGCACGTAGACCAGGCCGAGGAGCACCGGCCGCCTGGTGACCAGGCTGAGCGCGAGGAAGAACGCCGAGTACGCCAGCGCGCCGAGCGCCGCCGCGGCGGCCAGCGCCAGACCGAGGCGTACCGAACTGGCGAGCACGCCCGCGACGTAGAGCGGCACCGCCACGGTGACCGCGGTGACCCCGGCGGCCACCGCGAGCTTCGGCAGCACGATCTGCCAGCGCGGCAGCGGCTTGGTCAGGATGTGCACCACGGTGCCGTCGTCGATCTCGGCGCCCAGCACGCCCGTGCCGATGATCAGCGCGACCACCGGTAGCACCACGGCGAGCCCGAGACCGACGAGCACCGGCGGCCCCCACTCGCGCGGGTCCACCCCCAGCGACCGACAGAGCACGGCCAGGCCGAGCAGCACCAACGGCAGCGGCAACAGCAGCAGGAACCGACGTCGGCCGAACAACCCGCGCGCGGTGATCCAGGTAACCGTGGACATCTATGCCTCCACCAGGTAGGAGAAGACGCTCTCCAGGGATTCGTCGGACGGCACCAGTTGCCGCACCCGGATGCCCTTGCTCAGGGCGATCCGGGGTAGCGCCCGGGTGAACGCGCCGTAGTCACCGGCCCGCACGGTCAGGCCGGTCGGTTCCAACTCGACCCCGCTCACCGACGCCTCGGCGATCAGCGCGACGGCCAACGCCCGGTCGTCGGTGGAGCGCACCGCGAAGACGTGCGGGCGGTTGGTCATCAACCGGCGGATGGTCCGGAAGTCGCCGGAGGCTGCCAACCGGCCGGCCACCATCACCTGCACCGTTCCGGAGACCTGCTCGACCTCCTCCAGGATGTGCGAGCTGAACAGGATCGTCCGGCCGGCGTCGCCCAGGGTGTGCAGCAGCTGCATCATGTGCAGCCGCTGGCGGGGGTCCATGCCGTTGAACGGCTCGTCGAGCAGCAGCACCTGCGGGTCGTGCACCAGTGCGGCGGCCACTCGGGCGCGCTGGCGCATGCCCTTGGAGTACGTGCCGATCCGGCGGTCCTGCGCCGATTCCAGCTCCACCAGATCGATCGCCCGTCGGGCCGCGGCCGCGGGGTCGGGCAGCCGGTGCAGCTTCGCGCTGGCCAGCACGAACTCGTACGCGGTCAGGAAGCCCTGCACCGCTTCCCGTTCGCTGACCAGCCCCAACCGCCGGTAGACGTCGGGGTTGCGCCAGGTCGGCTCGTCGTCGAGGGTGACAGTGCCGCGCGACGGGGCGAGGAACCCGGCCATCATGTGCAGCAGCGTGGTCTTGCCGGCGCCGTTCGGGCCGAGCAGCCCGGTCACGCCCGGCCCCAGGGCCATGCTGATGTCGTTGACGGCGACCACGTTGCCGTACCACCGGGACACCCCGGTCAGGCTCAGCGTGCTCATCAGGAGGCGACCTTCCGGTAGCGGGCCAGCAGCAGAGCGGTCGCGCCGGCGACCAGCAGCACCGCGGCCAGGGCGTAGACCGGGCCGAACCCGCCGATGGACGGGCCGCCCTGGTCACCTTCGACGAGCAGGTCACCGAGCGACCAGATGCCCACCCCCTGCACCAGCGTGGACGGGGAGGCGAGCCCGGCCAGTTCGTTGGCGGCGCGCGACGGCAGGATGCTCAGCACGCCCACGATCGGGGTGGTCATCAGAAAGACCGCGACCACACCGCCGGCGGCGAAGGCACGCTTGCCGGTCAGCGACGCGACGAGCAGGCCGACCGAGGCGAAGACCACCGCCCACAGGCCGGCGTAGAGCAGCCCGGGCAGCAGGTCGAGCAACTCGTTCCACACCCCGCGCATGCCCTGCTTGGTGGTGAACGCGGCGCCCAGGAACATCAGCAGCTGCGGTCCGCCGAGCAGCAGCCAGAGCGCGGTGGCCAGCGCCAGCAGCTTGGCCAACGCGTAGTCGCTGCGCGGCAGCGGCCGGGAGAAGTACAGCGGCAGTACACCGCTGCGCAGATCGCGGGAGACCAGCTCCGGGGCGACGACCGCGACGAAGAAGATGACCAGCCAGCTCATCGAGTCGGCGAACTGGGCGTACGTGGCGACCGGCTCGCCGATCTGGCTACGGATGGCGGCCAGGGCCACCGCGACCAGGGTGACGATGCCGACCACCAGCCACGGGAAGATCTTGGCCTTGGCGCTGCGCCCGAACCCGAACGCGGTGCGCAGACCGTGCAGGTAGAGCGCGCCGAAGACCTGCCGACGGCCCAGCCTCGGGCCCTCGTAGCGCTGGTAGCCGATGTCGTGGATGACTCCGGTCGGCGTCTGCCGGGCGGTGGTGGTGGACGGCTCAGGCATGAGTGAGCTCCCTCGTGGCGAAGAGTTCGGCCACCCGGTGCCGGCGCTGGTCGAGTCGGTGCAGTGGCAGGTCGAGGTCGGCGACCGCGCCGAGGATCAGGTCGTAGGTGCCGTCGTCGGCGAGCGGCACGAGGAGCAGCCGCCCGTCCCGGGCGACCGGCAGCTTCAGCTCGGCGAGTCGGGCGGCGAGCTCCTCGGTGCCCTCACTGACCTCAACGGCGAGCACGTCGGTGGCCGTGGTCATCGCGGAGATGTTGTCGGCGCGCAGCAACCGGCCACCGTCGATGGCGATCAGCGTGTCGCAGATCCGCTCGACCTCGCCGAGGAGGTGTGAGCAGACCAGGACGGAGATGCCGAACTCGGTGCCGATCCGGTGCACCAGGGCCAGCATGGCGTCGCGGCCGGCCGGGTCCAGACCGTTCGTCGGCTCGTCGAGCAACAGCAGGTCGGGGTCGTGCACGAGCGCCTGGGCCAGCTTGACGCGCTGCTTCATGCCGGTCGAGTAGCCACCGACCGGCCGGTAGCGCTCCTCATAGAGCCCCACGTGCCGCAGCGCCTCCGAGGCCCGCTCGCGGGCCGCGGTGCGGGGCAGGCCGCTCATCCGGCCGAGGTGGGTGACCAGCTCGGCGGCGGACAGGTCCGGTGGGAGGCAGTCGTGCTCCGGCATGTAACCGACCCGGTTGCGGACGGCCGCCGGGTCCGCGGTCGGGTCGATGCCCAGCACCGAGACCTGGCCGCTGGTTGGTGCGATCAGGCCGAGCAGGATCTTGATCAAGGTGGATTTGCCGGCGCCGTTCGCGCCCACCAGGCCGATGATCCCGGGCTCGACGGCGACGGTGAGGTCGGCCAACGCGGTGACCCGACCTCCGTACGTCTTGGTGAGCGACTGGGTCGCGATCAGTGTCACGCGCCCAGCGTAGGGAGTCGATGCCCAGCATGGACACCGGCACGCCCCCGGCGCTCCCCTGATCCTTTCCCGGCCGGCCCCCTAAGGTCCGCGGCGGGCTCTCGCGGCGTTTTCGCCGGTCCCGCGTTCGGTCGGACCCCGCTTCCGGAAAGACCCATCCGAGGTGACACCATTCACCTCTCGTTCACCGGGCATCGATCCGCCTGGCGATCGACCGACGACGCGGGAGGGATCCTGATGGCCGAGGTGGGCGTCCCGAAGGTGAGCGTCGTGGTGCCGGCGTACAACTGCGGCCCGCACATCGAGAAGCTCGTCGCCTCACTGCTGCGCCAGTCACTGCCCGCCGACGAGTTCGAGATGATCTTCGTCGACGACGGCTCGACCGACGAGACGGCCGAGCGGCTGGATCGGCTGGCCGCTGAGCACCGACACGTCACTGTGCTGCACATCGAGAACTCCGGCTGGCCGTCGCGTCCGCGCAACCTCGGCATCGAGCAGGCCCGCGGCGAGTACGTCTTCTTCGCCGACGACGACGACTGGTTCGCCGACGAGGCGTTGGAGCGGCTGTACGCCTGCGCGAAGGCGAACGACGCCGACATCGTGATCGGGAAGATGGCCGGGTACGGCCGGCCCGTGCCGCGGGAGCTGTTCCGGAAGAACCGCTTCGACGCGACGCTCGGCAACTCACCTCTGATCGACAGTCTGACCTGCCACAAGCTGTTCCGGCGGTCGTTCCTCAACGAGCACGGTCTGCGGTTCCCGGAGGGCGGCAAGCGTCGGCTGGAGGATCATTCGCTGGTGGTCCGGGCCTACTTCCTGTCCCGGCGGACCTCCGTGTTGTCCGACTACATCTGCTACCACCACGTTCAACGGGGCGACGCACGCAACGTCACCGCGGCCCCGCTGGACCCGTCGAGCTACTACGCCAGCGTGCGGGAGGCGCTGGACGTGGTGGACGCCCACACCGAGCCGGGTGCGCTGCGGGACCGGCTGCACCGGCGCTGGCTGCGCAACGAGATGCTCAGCCGGCTGCGCGGCAAGCGGCTGCTGAACGCCCCTGAGGCATGGGTGGAGCAGGTCGCGCTGGAGGTCCAGAAGATCATGCAGGACCGCTTCGCCCCTGGCGTCGCCGGTGGGCTGCCGCCGATGCTCCGGGCGATGGCGTACCTGGCGGAGCGGGGCCGGGTCGCGGACCTGCGCAGGCTTGCCCACTGGGAGGCGGGCATCGGCGCCCACGGCACCGTCGGTGAGCTTCGGCGCGCCGACCACGCCGTCACGGTGACCGTCGCCGCCGAGCTGCGCTCCGCGGACCAGCCGGTCAGCTTTCGTGCCGACGGTGACCGCGACGTGCTGATGCTGCCGATGGAGGAGATCGAGCCCGAGGTGCTCGACGCGACCGCGCAGGTGCGCAAGGCCCGCCTGGACCTGGTGGCCCGCCACCGGGAGACCGGCGCCGAGATCTTCCTGCCGAACACCTTCGAGACCGAACGGATCACCGGTACGACAGCGGCGGACACGGTCCACCTGGTGCACCGGGCCACCGCCACCATCGACTTCGCCGCCCTCAACGGTGGCCGGACGCGGGGTAGCTGGCTGCTCAAGGCCCGGATCACCAACGTGGGCTGGACCGAGGACGCGCGACTGCCGCTGGTGTTCATCTGCCGGGCCGACGGCTCGCGACCGCGCATCCGCGACGAGCGGAAGGTGTGGAACCGGCTGCGGTCGGCGGTGGGCCGGCGGATCAAACGCTGACCCGGCGGCGGGGGTCTTGGAGTGGCACCCTCGACCGATCGGCGGTCGGCTGCGAAACTGTGTGCCGGTCAGCGAGTGGGGAGCGTGAATGAGCAACGGCTGGGTGCTGCCCGACGACGTGCTACGGGACGCGCCGGCGTACACGCCACGTCCCGGTGAGCTCGCGGATCTGGAGCTGCTGCTGACCGGCGCGTACGCCCCGCTGACCGGCTTCATGACCCGCGCCGACCTGGTCTCGGTGAGCCGGCGCGGCCGGCTGGCCGACGGCACCCCGTGGCAGGTGGCGGTGGTTCTCCAGGTGCCGACCGCGCTGGCGCAGAGCTTCGATCCGCGCGACCCGGCCCGCCGGGCGCTCGTGCTGACCGACGGGGAGGGTGCCCCGGCTGCGGCCCTGGACGTGGCCGACGTCTGGCCGATCCGCGAGGGTGTGGCGGGGGTGGGCGGCCAGGTCCGACGACTGGGCGACGGTGGGCACGGCCCGTTCCAGCGGCTGCGTCGTGACCCGGAGGAGGTCCGCGCGCTGCTGCCCCCGGGCCGGGTGCTCGGGGTGATCGCCGATCGGCCGTTGCATCGTCCGCAGCTCGCCCAGATCGCCCATGCCGCCCGCACCCTGGCCGCTCATCTGCTCGTGATGATCCCGGTCGGTGAGGGCGGCGTCGGTGGGCTCCCACCGGAGGCGCTGGTCCGTACGATCTTCGCCGCCCGCGACCGGATGCCGCCCGCCACGCTGGTCGCGGTGCCGCTGTCGCACCGCAACGAGGAGATCAGCGACGCGTTGCTGCGCGCCCGGGTCTCCGCCGCGTACGGGGTCACCCACCTGCTCTCCACCGGGGAGATGCTCTCGGGCGCCGGGCTGCGGGTGCTGGTGCCCCGCGAACTCGCCTACGACAACCGGGACGGGCAGTGGCGGTGGCGGGAGGACATCCCACCGCGCAACCGCCGGCTCGCGCTGACCCAGGCGGAGATCGACGACCTGCTCGACAGGGGTTTCCCGCTGCCGGAGTGGCACACGCCGCCCGCTGTGGCGCGGGAGTTGGCCCGGGCCCGGCCGCCGCGCCGGCAGCGAGGGCTGGTGGTCTTCCTGACCGGCCTCTCCGGCTCCGGCAAGTCGACTGTCGCCCGGGGGCTGGCGGACGCGTTGCGGGAGAGCGGCGACCGGACGGTGACCCTGCTCGACGGGGACGTGGTGCGCCGGGAGCTCTCGGCCGGGTTGAGTTTCAGCAAGGCCGACCGGGACCTCAACGTCCGGCGGATCGGCTGGGTGGCCGCCGAGATCGCCCGGCACCGTGGGGTGAGCATCTGCTGCCCGATCGCCCCGTACGCGGCGGCCCGCGCCACCGCCCGGGAGATGGCTCTCGCCGCCGGGGCGGGTTTCGTGCTGGTGCACGTGGCCACTCCGCTGGAGGTGTGCGAGCGCAGGGACCGCAAGGGCCTGTACGCGCGGACGCGGGCCGGCCTGCTCACCGGGATGACCGGCATCGACGACCCGTACGAGGAGCCGACCGACGCGGATCTGGTTCTCGACACCAGTGACGTGAGCGTGGCGGACGCGGTTCAGGCGGTGCTGCACCATCTGACCGAGACCGGTTGGGTGGAGCTGACCATCCCGTCCACCTGAGGCGTCGCCGTACCCCGTTTCTTCCGCCGCTGACCGGCACGCGCTAGTGTTCATCTTTGTTGGAACACGTTTGACCGCGTGAGGGTACGTGGACCCCGGGGAGGCACGGCGGATGCTCGCTCAGCAGCGGCAGGCGGCCATCCTGGAGCGGGTCCGCTCGACCGGCGGCGTCCGGGTCAGCGAGCTGGCCGGCGAGTTCGGCGTGTCCGACATGACCATCCGGCGTGACCTGGACGCGCTGCACGAGCGCGGCCTGCTGGCCAAGGTGCACGGCGGTGCCACCACGACCGGGCCGAGCGCGACCGACGAGCCGGGCTTCCGCGCCAAGTCGGTCCGCCAACTGCCGGAGAAGGCGGCCATCGCCGATCGGGCCGCCCAACTGGTCCGGCCCGGCGCGGCGGTCGCGCTCTCCGCCGGCACCACCACCGCCGAGCTGGCCCGCCGGCTGGTGGACGTCCCCGAGCTGACCGTCGTGACGAACTCGCTGCCGGTGGCCGAGATCATGCACGCGGGCGGTCGTCCGGACCAGACGGTGGTGCTCACCGGCGGGGTACGCACACCGTCGGACGCGCTGGTCGGCCCACTCGCGGTGCGGGCCGTCCGGTCACTGCACCTGGATCTGCTCTTCCTGGGCGTGCACGGCATCACCGAGCGGGCCGGCTTCACCACCCCGAACCTGATGGAGGCGGAGACCGACCGGGCGCTGGTGGCCGCGGCGGACCAACTGGTGGTGCTCGCCGACCACACCAAGTGGGGCACCGTGGGCATCTCCTCGATCGTCGAGTTGGCGGCGGCCCACGTACTGGTCAGCGACGACCGGTTGCCCCCAGCCGCACGGCGGGTACTCGACGAACGGGTGGGCGAACTGATCATGGTGAAGGCGACAGGGGGCGGGCCGCGTGACGCGCACGCCGACAACTGAGGGGACGGCGCCGTGAAGCGCACCGCGATCGACCTGGCCGACGGCCGGGAGCTGATCTACTTCGACGAGCGCGACGACGCGGTCCGCGACCAGCCGGACCGCCGGGACCTGCCACCGCCTCCCCCCGCGTCGCAACTGCGCTACGACCCGCTGACCGACGAGTGGGTGGCGGTCGCCGTGCACCGGCAGACCCGCACCTTCCTCCCACCGGCGAACGAGTGCCCGCTCGACCCGTCGGTGGGCGACCGGCTGACCGAGATCCCCGCACCCGACTACGACGTGGTGGTCTTCGAGAACCGGTTTCCGTCGCTGAGCGGTCGGGTGGCCGAGGAGCCCGGGGAGATCACCCCGTTCACACCGGTCCGGCCGGGCGTCGGCCGGTGCGAGGTGGTCTGCTTCACCTCCGACCACAACGCGTCCTTCGCCAGCCTGCCGCCGCGCCGGGTCCGCACCGTGTTGGACGCGCTCGCCGACCGCACCGAGGCGCTCGGCGCGCTGCCCGGCGTCGAGCAGGTCTTCTGCTTCGAGAACCGGGGCGTCGAGATCGGTGTCACGCTGCACCACCCGCACGGGCAGATCTACGCGTACCCCTTCGTGACGCCGCGCACCCGCGCGATGCTGGCCGCGGCCCGCCGGCACGCCGAGCGGACCGGCGGGGGCAACCTGTACGCGGACGTGCTGGCCGCCGAGCGGGCCACCGGTGACCGGGTGGTCGCCGAGAACGAACACTGGACGGCGTACGTCCCGGCGGCCGCCCGCTGGCCGTTCGAGGTGCACGTCGCGCCGCACCGGGTGCTGCCGGACATCCCGGCGCTCAGCGACAGCGAGCGGGAGTCGTTCGGTCCGCTCTACCTGGATCTGCTGCGCCGCTTCGACGGCCTGTTCGACATGCCGATGCCGTACATCTCGGCCTGGCACCAGGCCCCGGTACGGATCGATCGCGAGTTGGGTTACCTGCACCTGCAGCTGTTCAGCATCCGGCGGGCCACCGACAAGCTGAAGTTCCTGGCGGGCTCCGAGTCCGGGATGGGCGTCTTCATCAACGACATCGCCCCGGAACGCGCCGCCGACCTGCTGCGTGCCGCCTGAGCGGGCCCGCTGTGGCCGTTGGCTGAGCACGGCCGGGCCGACGTTGCGGGAAACAGGGCGCGGGGGGCCCGGGACAGGGCCCCCCGCAGGGAAGGGACGGCTGGCTGTGCACGGCACAGCCGGGAAGGCTGGCTGATCGGCGCACGGTGCCGCGGGTCGACCGTGGTCAACCTTCCTGGACGCGACTGGCATCTCGTCCATCCTGGTCAACGAGGCGCGCCGGCAGCAGTGACGCCGGCCGGCGTGGCGGCCCCGGACACACCGGAGCCCGCCGGCAGGGTGCCGGCGGGCTCCGATGACGCGGTACGCCCGGATCAGGCGGCGAGCTTGCGGGCCAGGTTCTCGTCGAGAGCGTTCATGAACTCGTCGGTGGTCAGCCACGGGGCGTCGCGCGAGATGAGCAGCGCGAGGTCCTTGGTCATCTGGCCACCCTCGACGGTGTCGACGATGACCTGCTCCAGCGTGTTGGCGAACTCGGTGACCGCCGGCGTGCCGTCCAGCTTGCCCCGGTGGGCCAGGCCCCGGGTCCAGGCGTAGATCGACGCGATCGGGTTGGTCGAGGTCTTCTCGCCCTTCTGGTACTGCCGGTAGTGCCGGGTGACAGTGCCGTGCGCGGCCTCGGCCTCGACGGTACGGCCGTCCGGGGAGAGCAGGACGGAGGTCATCAGACCCAGCGAGCCGAAGCCCTGCGCCACGGTGTCGGACTGCACGTCACCGTCGTAGTTCTTGCAGGCCCAGACATAGCCGCCCTCCCACTTGAGCGCGGCGGCGACCATGTCGTCGATGAGCCGGTGCTCGTAGGTGAGGCCGGCGGCGTCGAACTCGGCCTTGAACTCCGCCTCGAACACCTCGGCGAAGATGTCCTTGAAGCGGCCGTCGTACGCCTTGAGGATGGTGTTCTTGGTCGACATGTAGACCGGGTAGTTGCGGTCCAGGCCGTACCGGAACGAGGCGCGGGCGAAGTCCCGGATCGACTCGTCGTAGTTGTACATGCCCATGGCGATGCCGCCGCCGGGGAAGTTGGCGACCTCCATCTCCATCGGCGTGCCGCCGTCGGCCGGGGTGTAGGTGATGGTCACCGTGCCCGGGCCGGGGACGACGAAGTCGGTGGCCTTGTACTGGTCACCGTGGGCGTGCCGGCCGATGATGATCGGCTTGGTCCAGCCGGGGACCAGCCGCGGCACGTTGGACATGATGATCGGCTCACGGAAGACGACGCCGCCGAGGATGTTGCGGATGGTGCCGTTGGGCGACCGCCACATCTTCTTCAGGCCGAACTCCTCGACCCGGGCCTCGTCCGGGGTGATGGTCGCGCACTTGACGCCGACGCCGTGCTCCTTGATGGCGTTGGCGGCGTCGATCGTGACCTGGTCGTCGGTCTCGTCGCGGTGCTGGATCGACAGGTCGTAGTAGTGCAGGTCGACGTCGAGGTAGGGCAGGATCAGCTGCTCCCGGATCTGCTTCCAGATGATCCGGGTCATCTCGTCGCCGTCGAGTTCTACGACCGGGTTGTTTACCTTGATCTTCGCCATCGGCCGGCGCTCCTCTCGGGGGACACGTGCTCAAGCAGTACGAGCGTACTGCAATTGGACCGGCAGCCCCCAGCCGGCCTCGACCGGCCGGCGGAACCGGACTGCGCGGAACAGGAATGCCCTGGAATCATCGTCCGATGCCACTGAACCGCACCCTCGGGTCTATCACGGTCACTGCGCTCACCGACGGTGAGGGTCAGTTCTTCCAGCCTCGCGCGGACGCGTTTCCGCAGGCCACGGCCGCTCACTGGGCGGAGGCCGACCGACGCGACCCCGGCTCGGTGACCGCCGACGGGCAGTGGTGGCTGCCGTTCCGCAGCTTCGCGATCCGGGTCGACGACGGGCCGGTGACGCTCGTCGACGCCGGCATCGGGCCGTCGGACTCCCTCGCCGCGAGCTGGGCGCCGGTGCCCGGCCGGATGCCCGCCGAGCTGGCCGCCGCCGGCATCGACCCGGCCGACGTCGACACGGTAGTGCTGACCCATCTGCACAGCGACCACATCGGCTGGGCGGTCACCGGCACGCCGGGGCGGCCGTACTTCCCGAACGCGAGCTACCTGGTGCAACGGGCCGAAGTCGACGCGGCGGAGACGCTGAACCCGGGGCTGCCGGCCGGCGTGATCGGGCCGTTGCGCGCCGCCGGCCAGCTCCGGGTGGTCGACGGCGAGACCACCCTCACCCCGGCGGTACGTCTGCTGCCCACCCCCGGCCACACCCCTGGCCACCAGTCGGTGCTGCTGACCGCAGCCGACGAGCGGATGCTGTTCACCGGCGACCTGCTGGTGCACATGGTGCAGCTGGTCGATCCCGACCTGGCGTACGCCCACGAGGTGGACCAGGAACAAGCCCGCCGCTCCCGCCAGACCGCCCTGGCCACGGCGAACCCCACCCTCCTGGCCACCCCCCACCTGGCCACCCCCTTCACCCTTCACCCCCTGCCCACCGCCGACCCCACCCTCTGATCGGTTGATCATGAGGTTGGCGGGGTTTTCGATCTCCACGCCTGCCGCTAACCCCATGATCGACCGGAGGGGGTGGGGTGGGGTGGGGTG
>NZ_JAGPXU010000021.1:0-106379 GCF_018070385.1 Micromonospora sp. C97 | reverse complement strand
GGGTGGGGGTCAGGGCTTCGGTCAGGTCGGGGGTGAGGAGGTTGATCTGCCACTCGCGGGCGTTGAGGCCGCGCAGGGTCTCCGCCACCGACTCCGGGGTGATCTCCTCCGGTGGGGTCCAGGCCAACCGGCGGATCGAGTCCGGAGTGATCAGGTTCTCCGGCGGCAGGTTGTGCTCACCGGCGATGCGGATCACGACCTCCCGGCAACGGGCCAGCCGACCCGCCGCCACCGGGTCCCGTTCGGCCCACCGGTGCGGCGGAGGCGGGCCCTCCACCGCCGGCGAGACCGGCAGGGAATCCTCCGGCAGCTGCCGGGCGTCGTCGAGCGCGGCCAGCCAGGTGCGGGCCAGCCGACGGACCGACCGACCACCGAAGCCGGGCAGGGTCAGCAGGGTCTTCTCGTCCTTCGGGTCCAGCTCCGCCGCGGCGATGATCGCCGAGTCGGGCAACACCCGCCCGGGAGCGGCGTCCCGCCGGGCCGCGATCTGGTCCCGGGCGTACCACATCGAGCGGACCCGGGCCTGGGCCCGCGCCCCCCGCAGCCGGTGGATGCCCGAGGTGCGCCGCCACGGCTCCGCGCGCACCCGGGGCGGGCGGGCCCCGGTGCGGACCAGCGCGGCGAACTCCTCCGCGGCCCAGGCCGACTTGCCCTGCCGGGTCAACTCCGCGTCGAGCGCGTCCCGCAGGTCGGTGAGCAGCTCCACGTCGAGGGCGGCGTACGTCAGCCACGACTCGGGCAGCGGTCGGCTCGACCAGTCGGCCGCCGAGTGGTGCTTCTCCAGGGTGAACCCGAGCAGCTGCTCGGTGAGCGCGGCCAGCCCGACGCGTTCGAAACCGGCCAGCCGGGCCGCCAGTTCGGTGTCGAACAGTCGGCGCGGGCGCAGCCCCACCTCGGCCAGGCAGGGAAGATCCTGGCTGGCCGCGTGCAGAACCCACTCGGCCTCACCGATCACCGCGTCCAGCGCGCTGAGGTCGGGCAGCGGCAGCGGGTCGATCAGCGCCGTGCCCGAACCGGCCCGGCGCAGCTGCACCAGGTACGCGCGTTGGCTGTAGCGGTAGCCGGAAGCGCGTTCGGCGTCCAGGGCGACCGGGCCGGTGCCCGCCGCGAAGCGGGCCACGACCTCGGCGAGCTGGGCCGGGGCGGCCACCGGATCGGGGGTGCCGTCACGCGGGGCGGTCAGCGGAACTGGCCCACCGTCGGCCGGGTCAGCCCCCTCGCCCGCCGGCTGCGGCTGGGCCGACGGCGGGTGCTGGGGCGCGTTTCCCGGAAGTTCCTCGGTGGGCCGACGGCGCAGGGGTGGTTCGTCGGTCACCTGACAACCCTAGTGCGCGCGGAGATCCGGTGGGTGCAGCCGGTCCGGCGTGTGTCGGCCAGGTGTCCGCAAAGTTGCCAGCCGCATGCCGACCATCAGGCCGCGCCGGCCGGACGCCGGTCGGAGAGGGCGGTGACACCGGGCGGGGGGAGGCCGGCGGTGGAGGCGAGCAGCGCGCACCAGCCGAGCAGATGCGGGGTCAGGTCGTCGTCGACCGGCGTCCAGGACGCGCGGATCTCGATGTCACCGATGGTCGGTGGCCCGGCAAGATCGCCGAACCGGGTCGACATGGTCTGCGTCACCGTCCCGCCGATCGCGCGGTGGCCGGCGTCCTGGGCGTCCAACGCGTCGGTCAGCCACGTCCAGCCGACCCCGGGCAGCAGCGGGTCGGCGGCCAGGTCGACCTCCAACTCGGCGGTCACGTAGGTGACCAGCCGCAGGGTGCCCTGCCACGCCTCGTGCCCGGCCGGGTTGTGCAGCAGGATCAGCCGACCGGTCGCCACCTCGTCGTCGTCGCGCAGCACCGTCGCGGAGAGCGCGAACGCGTACGGGGCCAGCCGCTGGGGAGCGCCGACCTCCTCCAGGGTGATCTCCGGCCGGGGGGCGGCCGACCGCAGCCCGGCGACCGCGCGGGCGAACGTCTCCGGGAGCGCGATCGGGGGGGCCATGGTGGCAGCCTATGCCGACGTCCGCCCGCCGCTTCGACGGCGCGCCGACGCTCACCGAGGGGCCCCCACGCCGGTTCGGGGGTAAGGAACGGTGCCCTTCCTCTCACCCCCACCCGGTTGGGGCTGGTGGGCGTGGCACGATTGCGGCGATGAGCACGGACACCACGGGCACTGTCGCCCGAGACGGAGACCCACGCCCCGGCGGACCAGCCGACTCGCCCTTCATCCGGGCCTGTCGTCGCCGCCCCGGCCCGCACACGCCCGTCTGGTTCATGCGCCAGGCCGGCCGCTCCCTGCCGGAGTACCGGGAGATCCGGGCGAGCGTGCCGATGCTGGAGTCCTGCCGTCGTCCGGAGCTGGTCACCGAGATCACCCTCCAGCCGGTGCGCCGGCACGGGGTGGACGCGGCCATCCTGTTCAGCGACATCGTGGTGCCCGTCGCCGCGGCCGGGATCGACCTGGACATCGTGCCGGGCACCGGCCCGGTCGTCGCCGAGCCGATCCGCACCGCCGCCGACGTGGAGCGGATCCGCCCGATCATCCGCGACGACGTCCCGTACGTGGACGAGGCCGTTCGGCAGTTGGTGGTCGAGCTGGGCGACACCCCGCTGATCGGGTTCGCCGGCGCGCCGTTCACGCTGGCCAGCTACCTGGTCGAGGGCGGGCCGTCGCGCACCCACGCGAAGACCAAGGCCCTGATGTACGGCGACCCCGAGCTGTGGCACGCGCTCTGCGCCCGGCTGGCCGAGGTGACGCTGGCGTTCCTGCGGGTGCAGATCGAGGCCGGGGTGTCCGCCGTGCAGCTGTTCGACTCGTGGGCCGGCGCGCTCTCCGAGGCCGACTACCGCCGTTTCGTGTTGCCGCACTCGACAGCCGTGCTGAGCGGGTTGGCGTCCGCCGGGGTGCCGCGGATCCACTTCGGGGTGGGCACCGCCGAGCTGCTCGGCGCGATGGGCGAGGCCGGCGCGGACGTGGTCGGCGTCGACTGGCGGACGCCGCTGGACGTGGCCACCGGCCGCATCGGCCCGGACAAGGCGGTGCAGGGCAACCTGGACCCGTGCGTGCTGCTCGCGCCGTGGCCGGTCGTGGAGGCCGAGGTGCGCCGCATCCTGGAGCAGGGCCGGGCGGCCCCCGGGCACGTGTTCAACCTCGGCCACGGGGTGCTGCCGGAGACCGATCCGGAGGTGCTGACCCGGGTGGTCGCGCTGGTGCACGAACTGTCCAGCCGCCGAGCCGACCAGGGCTGAGAAACGTGACGCGGCAGCCCTGGCGGGTGGCGGTGGTCGGCGGCGGGATCGCCGGGCTGGCCGCCGCGGTCCGCTTGCGCGACCGCGCACCGGCCGGCACCGAGATCACCGTGTACGAGCAGTCCGGCGCGCTGGGCGGCAAGCTGCGTACCGGGGAACTGGCCGGTCAGCCGGTGGAGTTCGGCGCGGAGTCGTTCCTGATGCGCGACCCGACGGGCGCCGAGAGCGCGGCGGTGGCGTTGGCCCGCCGGCTCGGGCTGGCCGAGAGGATCGTGCACCCCACGGTGGGGCAGGCCGCGCTGGTCGTCGACGGAGGGCTGCGCCCCATCCCGGGCGGCACCCTGGTGGGCGTACCCGGGGATCTGGATCGGGTGGCCACCGTCGCCCGCCCGGCCGCGGACGCCGACACCGACGGTGGCCGGCCGCTGGTCGGGCCGGACGAGGACGTCTCGGTCGGTGCGCTGGTCCGGTCCCGCTTCGGGGACGAGGTGGTCGATCGGCTGGTCGACCCGATGCTGGGCGGCGTGTACGCGGGCCGCGCCGACGATCTGTCCCTGGTCACCACGATGCCGGCGCTGGCCCGGACGGCCCGGGTGGAGCACACCCTGGTCGGCGCGGTCCGGGCCGCGCAGGCCGCCGCGCCGCGGGTGCCCGGCGCCCCGGTCTTCGGCACCCTGGTCGGCGGGCTGAGCACCCTGGTCGAGGCCGCGGTGACGGCCAGCGGCGCGACGGTACGGCGCGACGCCGCCGTGCGTGAGCTGACAGCGACCGGCACCGGTTGGCGGCTCACCGTCGGCCCGACCCGGGACCCGGAGCTGGTGGACGTGGACGCCGTGGTGCTGGCGGTGCCGGCGCGACCGGCCGCCCGGCTGCTCGCCGGGGCGGCGCCGGCGGTGGCGGCGGGCGTCGGCGCGTTGGACTACGCGAGCGTCGCGCTGGTCACCATGGCGTTGCCGCAGCCGCGCCTGCCCGAGCTGTCCGGCTTCCTGGTGCCGAGCACCGAGGGGTTGCTGATCAAGGCGGCGACGTTCTTCACCACCAAGTGGGGGCACCTGCGCCGGCCGGACGGGTTGGCGGTGGTGCGCGCCTCGGTGGGCCGGTACGGCGAGGAGTCGCAGCTTCAGCGCCCGGACGCGGACCTGGCGGCCACCGTGCACCGCGAGCTGTCGGCGGTGCTCGGCACCCCGCTACCCGCCCCGGTCGACGGGCACGTGCAGCGGTGGGGCGGGGCCCTGCCGCAGTACGCGCCGGGGCACGCCGACCGGCTCGCCGCCGCGCGGACGGCGTTGCGGGCCGCGCACCCCACAGTGGCCCTCGCCGGCGCCGGCTACGACGGCGTCGGTATCCCGGTCTGCGTCCGCTCCGGCGAGACGGCGGCCGAGGAGATCATCACAGCACTGGGAGGATCGGCGAGATGACCGAGCAGACCAACGCGGCCCGGTTGCGGGAGCTGAACGACAGCATCCGCTACACCATGTGGTCCGTGTTCCGGGCCAGCGCCCCGCTGCCGTCGCTGCGGGACAACGTCACCGGCGAGGTCGAGTCCCTCTTCGAGGAGTTGGCCGGCAAGGACGTGGTGGTCCGGGGCGTGTACGACGTCTCCGGGCTGCGCGCCGACGCGGACGTGATGATCTGGTGGCACTCCGCGTCCAGTGACGCGTTGCAGGACGCGTACCTGCGGTTGCGTCGCACCACGCTGGGGCGGGCGCTGACGCCGGTGTGGTCGCAGATGGCACTGCACCGGCCGGCGGAGTTCAACAAGAGCCACATCCCGGCGTTCCTGGCCGGCGAGGAGGCCCGCGCCTACATCTGTGTGTACCCGTTCGTCCGCTCGTACGAGTGGTACCTGCTGCCCGACGCCGAGCGGCGCGAGATGCTGGCCGAGCACGGGAAGATGGCCCGTGGCTACCCGGACGTGCGGGCCAACACTGTCGCCTCGTTCGCGCTCGGTGACTACGAGTGGATGCTCGCCTTCGAGGCCGACGAACTGCACCGGATCGTCGACCTGATGCGGGACCTGCGCGCCTCCGGCGCCCGCCGGCACGTCCGCGAAGAGGTCCCGTTCTACACCGGCCGCCGCCGCTCGGTGGCCGAGATCGTCAACTGCCTGGTCTGACGCCCGCCGGCCGGCGCCGCACCCCCGCCCGGGTGCGGCGCCGGACGGGGGTCAACTGGTCGTCGTACAGGAGACCAGCGGAACCGGGTTGCTGCCGTTCCACGAGCCGAGGAATCCGAACGTGGTGCTCGCTCCGGCGGCGAGGGTGCCGTTGTGCGCGGCGTTGCGCGCGGTGACCTGCGTGCCGCTGCTGCTGACCGTCGCGTTCCACGACGACGTGACCTGCTGGCCGTTGGCGTAGTTCCAGGTGACCGACCAGCCCCGGGTGGGTGAACCACCGGCGGTCACCTTCACGTCGGCCTGGAAGCCACCGGACCACTGACCGGTGACCTGGTACGTCGCCGTGCAGGCACCGGCCGGCGGCGGGGTGCTCGGCGGCGGGGTCGTCGGCGGCGGGGTCGTCGGCGGCGGGGTGGTGGGCGGCGGGGTCGTCGGCGGGGGAGTGGTCGGCGGCGGGGTGGTCGAGCCGCCGCCGAAGTCGACGTCGCTGCACAGGTAGTACGACTGGTCGAAGTGGCTGGCCTGCCAGACGGTGTAGACGATGTGCCGCCCGGTGCGTCCGGGCGCGCTGACCGGGATCTGGATCGAGACGCCACCGGTGTCCGGGTCCCACTGCGAGGCCGGGGTGTTGCCGATCTGGCCCGCCAACTCCAGGTTGCCCCAGCCCAGCGGTTGGGTGGCGGAGTTGAAGCCCTGCTTGGTCACGTACACCCGGATGTAGTCGGCTCCGTGACTGGCCTGGTCGAAGAAGCGCAGCCGGAAGTTGTTCGACACCGCCGTGGTCTTCCAGGCGCCGACGGTGTCCAGCGCGTTGTAGCGGGGGCTCTGGGTGCGTCCGCCGCTGCACAGCTGGCCGTCGGGGACGGCGGCCTGGTGGTTGCCCCCCACGCCCTCGCGGAACAGGCCGTTCCAGTTCCACATGGCGGCCGGGTCGGCCTGCCAGGCCTGCCAGCACATCGGGTCCTCGGTGGCCATCCGAGGGTTCTGGAAGTCGCCGCCCCACCGCTGCCAGCAGCTGTAGTTGCGCGAGGCCGGGTCGACGACCGAACCGTGCGCCGAGGCGGGCCTGGTCAGCACGGTGGTCAGTGCGGTCGTCAACAGGAGCGTGGTGGTCGCCACGATGGCGAACAGCCAGAGCACGCGTCGTGATCGGGTGAGAGTGGACATGGAGCCCCCGGGGGGATGAGGTCGGACGTCGACACCCGGATCGCCGGGAGTTGCCCACTCCCAGGCCTCATCGCTGGCTCCCGCGACGGCGCTACCCGGCACGATGCCATTTTGATCGTCACACGTCAATGGGTTCGCGTCGCATCGGCGTGTGCGGGATGCCGTCCTCGACGTACTCGGGGCCGCTGACCGCGAAGCCGTGCCGGGCGTAGAACCCGACCAGGTGCGACTGGGCCTCCAGCACGCACCGCCGGTTGCCCACCACCTCCAGCGCCGCGCTCATCAGCCGGCCGGCGTGTCCGCCGCCGCGCGCCGCCGGGGCCACCACCACCCGACCGATCCGGGCGGTGCCGTCCGGGTCGGCCAGAATCCGCAGGTACGCCAGCGGCGCGCCGCCGTCGGTGAGCCAGAGGTGGCGGGTGCCCGGCTCGACGTCGCGCCCGTCGAGCTCCGGGTACGGGCAGTTCTGCTCCACCACGAACACGTCGATGCGCAGCTTGAGCAGGTCGTGGAAGGTGCGGGTGTTCAGGTCGGCGAAGGAGGCCGTCCGGACCTCGGTGGTCTGCTGGGGCATCCACCGATCGTAGGTCGGGCGGTTTCACCTGCTGTCCGCCCGGTCGGGCGCGAGGTAGGTGGCGGCCACGGCGGTGAGCAGCAGGACGCCGCCGACGATCACCGGCAGGGGAAGCGGTTCGCGCAGCAGCGCCACCGCGAGCGCCGCGGCGGTGAGCGGTTCGAGCAGCGTCAGCACGGCCGCGACGCTGCCCGGGGTGGTGCGCAGTCCGGCGTAGAACAACGCGTACGCGACCGCCGTGGTGACCACGCCGAGGTGCAGCAGCAGCGCCACGGTGTCCAGGCGTACCGGCAGGCCGACCCCGGCGACCAAGGCGAACGGCGCCAGGGTCAGCGCGCCGACCACCGTGGAGATGGTGGTCAGGGTCATCGGCGCGGTGCGCTGCGACACCTGGCGGCTGATCAGGGTGGTCACCGCGTACCCGAGGCCGGAGCCGGCCGCCGCGAGCAGGCCGAGCAGCGGGGCGGGCGCCGCCGCGCCGGGCTGCCCGGTGGCGCCGGTGATCAGGACGAGGCCGGCCACCGCCGCGACCAGCGTGCCGAGGCGCAGCGGGCCGGGGAGCCGGCGGGCCTGCACCGACTCCCAGGCGGCGGCGAGCACCGGGGCCAGGCCCAGGCTGACGATGGTGGCCACGCTGACGCCGGCCCAGGCCACGGCGGCGAAGTAGAGCGCCTGGTAGAGGCCGAGGCCGACGCCGGTGAGCAGCAGCGGTACGGGTGCGGCGCGCAGCGTGGACACGATCGTGCGGAGCCGGCCGGCGGTGCAGGCCAGCAGCACGAGCGCGGCGATGGCGAGGCGGTGGAAGCCGATGCTCACCGGGCTGAGCCCGGTGCCCTCGCGCAGGAGTTGCACCGCCACGCCGGTGGTGCCCCACAGCACGCCGGTGACGGTGATCTGGATCAGGCCGCTGCGGGCGGCGTGGCGGGCGGCCGAGGCGGCCGGCAACGGGGTACGGGTGATGGACACGGGAGCGCTCCGAAGGGTGAGCCGTTGACGGGGACGACGTCGACGGAGCGCGTACGACAGGATGGCCGAGCGGGGTCAGGTCACCCGGTCGGCGAGAGGCGCGGCGCTCCGCTCAGGAGCGCGGCGGGGGCAGGACGCCCAGAAACGGTCGCATGGCGACGACCGTACCCCAGTCTGGTGACCCGGCTGACCCGCGGCCGGTTTGGCGCGGTCAGGCCGGGCGGGCGCCGACGGCGTCGCGGACCTCCGCGCCCACCGCGCCCTCGACGGCGCGGGCGCAGTGCGCGCAGCAGAAGAAGCGGCCGTTGACCTCGACACCGTGCCCGACGATCTTGACCTGGCAGTGCTCGCAGATGGGTGCCATCCGGTGGATCGCGCATTCGAACGAGTCGAAGGTGTGCACGTCGCCGCTGACGGTGTGCACCTCGAACGCCATCCAGTAGTCGTTGCCGCAGACCTCGCAGGTTGCCACCGAAAAACCTCCGTTACGTGGACAAGTGCCTACAGAATCCCCCAGGGCTGTCGGGGCGCGCGGCGGAACGTCGACGCCTGACCCGGGTGGCGGCGTGTCGGCGTCGGCGTGTTGCCCGTTGTGCCTGGTGAACCGCCGCGACCCCCGGAGGATCACCGTGATCAAGCGCAACAGGCTCTTCGGCAACCAGACCCGGGTCACCTTCTGCCTGCCCCGTGACGTCCCGCCCGGCCCGGTGAGCGTCGTCGGCTCCTTCAACGGCTGGGAGCCGGGTCGACACGAGTTGGTGGCCCGCCGCGACGGCACCAGGACGGTGACGGTGAAACTGCCGCCGGGGGAGCACCGGTTCCGGTACCTCGGCACCGGCGGCGTCTGGTTGGACGACGAGTCCGCCGATCAGGTCGACGACCGGGGCAGCCTGCTGCGGCTCTGAGAAGAAAACCGTCACCATCGATGTATTTATCGATGAGAGTCTTTACTGTTAACAATGTTTAAATTACGTTGAGGGGCACCTCACCGCACCTGGAGAAGGAGCTGCCCCGATGCGTCGAAGAATCACTGTTCCGCTGGTGGCGGCGGGCGCCGTCGCCGCCACCCTGACCGTCGCCGCCCCCGCGCAGGCGCACGGTTACGTCTCCGCCCCACCGAGCCGGCAGGCGCTCTGCGCGCAGGGCCGGGTGCCCGACTGCGGGCAGATCAAGTACGAGCCGCAGAGCGTCGAAGGGCCCAAGGGTCTGCGCAGCTGCAACGCCGGAATCGCCCAGTTCGCTGTCCTCAACGACGACAGTCGGGGCTGGCCGGCCACCTCGGTGGGCAGCTCGCTGACCTTCACCTGGGTGAACACCGCCCGGCACGCCACCAGCAACTGGGAGTACTGGATCGGCAACACCCGCGTCGGCGTGGTCAACGGCAACGGTCAGCAGCCCGGCGCCACCGTCTCGCACAACGTCAACCTCGGCGGCTTCACCGGCCGGCAGAAGATCCTCGCGGTGTGGAACATCTCCGACACGGCGAACGCCTTCTACTCCTGCATCGACGTGCAGATCGGCGGCGGCGGGACGAACCCCACCCCCACTCCCACACCCACCCCCCCGGCGACCCCACGGCCCACCCCGACCCCCACGCCGACCACTCCACCCGCGCAGGGCGGCACCTGGGCGGCCGGTCGGGCGTACCAGGTCGGCGACCAGGTCACCTACGGCGGAGCGACGTACCGCTGCCGGCAGGCGCACACCGCGATCGCGGGCTGGGAGCCGCCGAACGTACCGGCGCTCTGGCTCCAGGTCTGACCGCACGGGTGCGGCCGGTCGGTCGCACCCGTGTCGCCACCCTCGCGTGAACGGAGCATCGGCATGCCCCGCCGTACCCCACTGGCGTCCCTCGTCGCCGCTCTGCTGCTCAGCGGAGCGTGCGCCGGATCACCCACGTCGAGTCCGTCGGCAGTGCCGCAGCCGGCCCCCGCGTCCCCGGCCAGCTCAGCGCCGGCCGGGTCCGCGGGCGTCGGATCGTCGACCGACGGGGCCGCGATGAGCGGGATCGACGTGGTGTTCCTCAGCACCATGGTCGGGCACAGCGAACGCACCCTGCAGATCGTCCGGCTGGCCCGGGAGCGGCTGCGCGACGATGCGCTGCGCACCCTGGCCGCCGCCATCGAGGCGACCGAGGCCGACGAGCTGACCACGATGCGCGGCTGGCTGGCCACGGCCGGGCCGGGCGCCAGCGCGGCGGCACACCACCACGACGGGCACGGCGATGACGCCGCGCTCGACCGGCTGCGGACCGCGCCGGACGCGGACGTCGACCGGGTGTTGCGCGAGGTGCTCGCCGACCACCAGCGATCGGCCGCCGACCTGGCCCGATCCCACGTCGACGTCGGCCGCGACGACCGGGTCCGCGACCTGGCCCGGCGCGTCGAACAGTCCCGGACCGCCGAGATCGAGCTGCTCAGGGGTAGGCAGTGAGTGGCTCCGTGGTCAGCGGGGTTCCAGCTTGATGGAGACCGAGTTGACGCAGTGCCGGGTGTCCTTCGGGGTGAAACCCTCGCCGTGGAAGACGTGCCCGAGGTGGCTGTCGCAGCGGGCGCAGCGGATCTCCGTGCGGGCCATGCCGAGGCTGCGGTCCTCGATCTCCTTGACCCGGCCCGGGATGGCGTCGTCGAAGCTCGGCCAGCCACAGTGCGAGTCGAACTTGGTGTCGCTGGAGAACAGCTCCAGCCCACAGGCGCGGCAGTGGTAGACCCCCTGGGTCTTCGTGTCCACGTACTCGCCTGTCCACGGGCGTTCGGTGCCGGCCTCCCGCAGGACGTGGAACTCCTCGGGGGTCAGCCGGACCCGCCACTCTTCGTCGGTACGGGGCAGCTCGTTGTCGTCAAGACTCACCCGTCAACGGTACGTCGAACGTCGGGGGCGTGGCATAAGGTCGCGGGATGGGTGGCACCAAGGCCACGGCCGCCGAGATCGAGGTGGCCGGGCACACCGTCCGACTGAGCAGTCCGGATCGGGTGATCTTCCCGCAGCGGGGGTTCACCAAGGCGGACGTCTTCCACTACTACCTCGCGGTCGGCGACGGGATCATGCGCGCCCTGCGGGACCGGCCGACCACCCTGCAACGCTTCCCCGAGGGCGTCGAGGGCGAGGCGTTCTTCCAGAAGCGGGTGCCCACCCGAGGGGTTCCGCCGTGGGTGACGACCGCCCAGATCACCTTCCCGAGCGGCCGGAGCGCGGCGGAGCTGTGCCCGGTCGACCTCGCGCACGTGGCCTGGGCGGCGCAGATGGGCACCATCGTCTTCCACCCGTGGCCGGTGCGGGCCGCCGACGTCGACCGTCCCGACGAGCTGCGCATCGACCTGGATCCGCAGCCCGGCACCGACTTCGCCGACGCGGCCCGGGCCGCCGGGGAGGTCCGTGCGCTCCTCGACGAGCTGGGCGCGACCGGTTGGCCGAAGACCTCCGGTGGCCGGGGCGTGCACGTCTACCTGCGCATCCAACCCCGCTGGACGTTCACCGAGGTGCGCCGGGCCACCATCGCGCTGGCCCGGGAGGTGGAGCGCCGCAACCCCGACCTGGTCACCACCGCCTGGTGGAAGGAGGAGCGCGGCACCCGGGTGTTCGTCGACTTCAACCAGATGGCGCGGGACCGGACGATCGCCTGCGCGTACTCGCTGCGGGCCAACGCGCGGGCCACCGTCTCGACCCCGGTCACCTGGGACGAGCTGCCCGACGTCGACCCGGACGACTTCGACCTGCGCACCGTCCCGGCGCGGCTCGCCGAGCGCGGTGACCCGCACGCCGGCATCGACGACACACCGTGGGACATCACCCCGCTGCTGGAGTGGGCCGAGCGCGACGCCGCCGCCGGCCAGGGCGACCTGCCGTACCCGCCGGACCACCCGAAGATGCCCGGCGAACCCAAGCGGGTGCAGCCCAGCCGCGCCAAGCGCACCCCCGACGGTCCCTGACGGGTTTCCCGGGTGGGGCCAGCGGGCCTTCCGCGCGCCGCCCCGGCCTTGCGCCGCCCCGCCTTGCGCCGCGCCCTCCGCGCCGCCTTGCACCGCGTCGCGCCAAGGTTCGAGCAACTTTCCCGATGTTGCTGCCTCCGGTGGGTGGGAGACAGCAACATCGCTGATGTTGTGCGGATCTTGGCGACAGGCATTCCGTGCGGCGCCTGCGCCGGTGGTTCCGCACGTCTGTGACGGCCGAATTTTTGTCGTACACCTGTTCTAGAGTTTGTATGTGATCGATGAGTTGGTGCGGGCCGAGGCGGCAGTGGTGAGCTGTGCCGACGCTGCCGCCTGGGCCCTCTCCGAGCGCGATCTCATCGCGGCGCTCGACGCCACGCACCGGTTGCAGCAGCGGCTGGCGGCGGTGCAGTTGGCGGTCGTCCGGGAGTTGGACGGGCGCGGCGTCGCGCTGGCGCAGGGCGCGTCCTCCACAGCGGTGTGGTTGCGCGAGCGGCTACGTCTCGATGTCTCGGCCGCGCGTCGGCTGGTCGGCCTCGCGGCTTCGATCGACGTTGCGCCACCCGCGGTGCGTGACGCCCTGGCGAGCGGGGCGGTCAGCGTGGAGCAGGCCCGGGTCATCGCCGAGACGGCCGCCACGGTGACGGCGTCGGCGGGCTCCGAGGTGGCCGACAAGGCCGTCGGTGTGCTGGTCGAGTGGGCCAGGCAGTTCGACCCCACCCTGCTCCGCAAACTCGGCACCCGCATCCTCGACCACGTCGCTCCCGACCTCGCCGACGCTGCCGCCGCAGCGGCCCTGGCCGCCGAGGCCGCCCGGGCCACCCGCGACCGACACGTCACCATCTCCGAGCAGGCCGGCGGGCGGCTACGGCTCAGCGGCACCCTCGACGCGGAGGCCGCAGCACTGTTGCGTGCCGTCATCGACCCACTCAGCGCGCCCGCCGGCCCCGACGACACCCGCTGTGCCGGGCAGCGCCGCCACGACGCCCTCGCGGACGTGTGTCGGCTGGCGCTGCGCACCGGCGAGCTGCCCGAGAACGGCGGCGACCCCGCCCAACTCGTCGTCACCATCGACTACGACGGGCTGGCACGGCAGGTGGGTGGCGGGACCCTCGACGTCGGCCTGCGGCTCACCCCCGACACGGTGCGCCAACTCGCATGCGACGCGGCCATCCTGCCCGCCGTGCTCGGCGGCGCCGGGCAGGTGCTCGACGTGGGCCGACAGCGTCGCCTTGTCACCGGCCCCCTGCGCCGGGCCCTGGTGCTTCGCGATGGCGGCTGCGCCTTCCCCGGCTGCGACCGGCCACCCCGCTGGTGCGCCGCCCACCACATCCGGCACTGGGCCGACGGGGGCCCGACCAGCCTCGACAACGCGGTGCTGCTCTGCGGCCACCACCACCGGCACATCCACCAGACCGACTGGTTGGTCCGGCTGGGCGGCAACGGACACCCCGAGTTCGTGCCGCCGGCCTGGCTCGATCCAGACCAGATTCCGCGCCGCAACCACTACCACCAACGAACATAGGCCGACCGACTGCCACCGCCGAACGGAGGCCGACCGGCTGCCATCGCCGAACGGCGGCCGACCGGCATCCACCATCGAACGGAGGCCGACCGACTGCCACCATCGAACGGAGCCCGACCCGGTGCCGCCAGTCGGCACGGCGGTCGGGAGGTGGGGCGTCTTCGGTGGGCTGCCACTCGGCGACGGCCCGCCGTCGGGCCACGTAGCTCTCGTCGTACCAATGTGGATCTTGTCGACTAGCCTGTGTCGCATGGCCATGCGACCGGATGAGTTCTACGACCACGCGGTTGCCGCCGCGGACGACGAGCGCCGCCTTCCCCTGGCGCGCATGACCGGGTGGGAGATCAGTCCGTTCGAGCCGGACGGACTTCGCGTGGCGCCGCTGCGGCCGCCGGTGCTCCCCGAGCCGCCGCGCCACGGCGAGGATCCGTCAGACTGCGACGCCTGCCGCAAGCGGGACGAAGGGATCTGGTTCAACGAGCGGTGGCGGCTGACCCGGATCGAGGGTGTGGGTGTCCCGCTGGTGCTCATGCTGTTGCCGCGCGAGCACTACGACATGGCGGACCTGCCCGACGAGTTGGCCGCCGAGCTGGGGTTGTTGAGCACCCGCATCGTCCGCCACGTGCAGGCGCTGCCGCACATCTCACGCGCCCACGTCTACCGCTTCGGCGACGGCGGCGCCCACCTGCACATCTGGTTCTTCGCTCGGCCGGAGGGGCAGGCCCAGTTGTTCGGGTCGTGGCTGGTCGCCTGGGACGACCTGCTGCCGGAGTACCCGGCGCAGGTGGCCGACGCCGACGCCGACGTGGTGGCGGACGCGTTGGTCGAGTCCCACGGCGGGCACCGACTGTCAGACCCGGGGGTTAGCCTGCCGGCATGACGAGCGCTGAGCTGGACGAGCTGATCGTCGCTGACGCCGACGCGCTGCGCGCCTGGTTGTCGGCGAACCACGCCTCGTCGCCCGGTGTCTGGCTCGCGCTGACCAAAAAGGGCGGCACGGTCACGACGGTGACCTGGCAGCAGGCGGTCGACGAGGGCCTGTGCTTCGGCTGGATCGACGGGCAGGCCCGTAAGCGGGACGAGGGGTCCTCGTGGATCCGGTTCACCCCGCGCCGGTCCCGCAGCTCGTGGTCGCAACGCAACGTGGCGAACGTTGCCCGGCTGGAGGAACAGGGACGGATGCTGCCACCGGGTCGGGCCGCGGTGGATGCGGCGAAGGCGGACGGTCGGTGGGCGGCGGCGTACGCCCCGCCGTCGGAGGCCGAGGTGCCGGCCGACCTCCTCGCCGCGATCGCCGCCGAACCCGCTGCGCAGGCCATGTTCGACGTGCTCACCAAGGCCAACCGGTTCGCCCTCATTCACCGCCTCAACGCGGTCAAGCGGGCGGAGACTCGCGAGCGGAAGATCGTCGACTTCGTCGCCATGTTGGCCCGACACGAGGCGTTCTACCCGCAGAAGGCCAGGCCGTCCTCGGCGGCCGACGCGCCCGGCGCAACAGGCGGCAACTGACGAACCGATTGACTTTCGATAGGTAGCGAGCGAAACTCGATGCATGGTTACTGAGCATCGAGCGGTTGCCGCTCTCAGAGTCTTTCTCGTGGTGCTGTTCGGGGTGCTGGTCGTGTTCCAGACCCTCTCGCTGCCCGGCCAGTTCGCGTACATGGCTGAGCAGTCGCCGCAGGACGCCCACCTGCGCTGGCCGGCGACCGCCGTGACGGTGTTCTGGGTGCTCTGCGTCCAGGTGGTCATCGTCGCGACGTGGCAGTTGCTCAGCCTGGTCAAGAGCGACCGCATCTTCACCGAGGCGTCGCTCAAGTGGGTGGACGCCATCGTGTGGGCCATCGCCGCCGCCTGGGTGGTGCTGGTGGGCGTCTTCCTCTGGGTCGGCTTCAACGCGGACGACCCGGGACTACCCCTCCTGCTCTTCCTCCTGACGGTGGGCGTCACCGTGCTGGGGCTCCTCATGGTGGTGATGCGTGCGCTGCTGCGGCAGGCCACCACGCTGCGCAGCGACATGGAAGCGGTGATCTGATGCCCATCGTCGTCCGCATCGACGTCGAGTTGGCCAAACGCAAGATGAGCGTCGGTGAGTTCGCCGAGCGCGTCGGGCTCACGCCGGCCAACGTGGCGGTGCTCAAGAACGGCCGCGCCAAGGCCGTCCGGTTCAGCACCCTGGAAGCGATGTGCCGGGTGCTCGACTGCCAGCCCGGAGACCTGCTCGAGTGGGTGGAGGAGGAAACCCCATGAGGTACGCCCTGATCGCTGCCGCGGTCCTCGGGGTGGCGCTCGGCGTCGCCGCCGTCGTGCTCGGCGGGGCCGACGACTCCCCGGGCCTGCAGGGCATCGGCGTCCTGCTGGTGATCGGCGCGGTGGTGTTCGGCATCCGCAACGTTCGACGCGGCAGCTAGGCATTACAGCTAGCCGCCCGGCTTCGGCCGACCCTCCCGTAATAACGATCAAGTAACGGGCGCGAACCTTTCCCGGTAGGTGGCCTGTCTTGATGGTCGTCGGCCCGCCAGGGCCAGGGGAGGCGTCGGATGAAGCTGGTGTGGAGGCGGGCCCGGGAGGCGCGCGGGTTGCTGATGGCGGCGGTGATCGCTGCCCTCGTCGCCGTCGCGTTGGTCACGGGACTGTCCGACTACAACCGTCGGGCCGTCGACGCCGGGCAGCGGGCTCTCGTCGCCGCCTCGCCCGCCGAGGAGCGCGGCCTACTGGTCAGTGGCTCGGGCGGGCGGGACGCGGCGGAGTTCGCAACCCGGGACAAGGCGGTCCGCGCCGAGTTCGCCACCGGGCTCGGCGGCGTCCCGGTCGCTGTCACCGCCGCCCGGTACGGCACCGGCCGGGAGCTGACCGGCGACCTCGGGCAGATTCCGCGTACCGCCGACGAACCGGTCTTCGCGAGCCTGGCCACGCTCGACGACCTCGCCAGCCACGCCGAGCTGACCAGCGGTGCCTGGCCCCGCCCCGGAGCCAACCCCATCCAGGTGAGCCTGCCCGAGCGGGTCGCCGGCACCCTCGGCCTGACCGTCGGCGAACGCGTCCCGGTGCGGGACCGGGCCACCGAACGACGGGGAGAGTTGGTGCTCGCCGGCACCTGGCGGCCCCGCGACCCGACCGACGCGTACTGGCTGCTGGCCCCCGGCGTGGGAGCGGGCAGCGCCGGTTCCGGCACCTCGTACGGCCCGTTCACGCTCGACCCGGCGGACTTCGCGGCCACCTTCCCGGGCTCCGTGTCGGCGTCCTGGCTCGCCCAACCGGACCTCGGCGGCGTCGACACCGCCGACCTGCCCGCCGTTCGGAAAGCCCTCACCGAGGCGTTGTCGGCAGTGCCCGAGGCTGCCCAACTGGGCAGCTCCGGGCAGGCGGTGACGAAGATGGCGCAGCTGCTGGACCGGATCTCCCGCGCCGACCTGGTGGGTCGCTCGTCGCTGGCCACCCCGCTGCTGCTCATCCTGGTGCTCGGCGGGTACGCGCTGGTGCTCGTCGCCGCGCTGCTGCACGAGGACCGTCGCCCACAGACCGCGCTGCTACGCGCCCGTGGCGCCGCCCGTCGGCAGCTGGCCGGCCTGGCCGCCCGGGAGGCGACCCTGGTGGTCGCCCCGGCGGCCGTGCTCGGTCCGCTGATCGCCGGTGAGGCGCTGCGGTACATCCGGCCCGGCGGGTCGAGTGACCTCTCCACCGCCGGCGGCAACACCACACTGATCTGGGCGGCGGCAGCGGCCACCGCGGCCGGTTGCCTCGTCGCCATGGTCCTGCCGACGCTGCGCGGCGCCGGGACGTACGTCGCGGACATGGCGGCCCGATCCCGCCCGAACCGGGCCGCGAGCGTCCAACGCGCCAGCGTCGACCTGGTGCTGGTGGCGCTGGCCGTGCTCGCCTGGGTGCAGCTACGCCGCTACGCCTCGCCGCTGGCCGGCTCGGGCGGTCGGCTCGGCCTCGACCCGCTGCTGGTCGCCGCCCCCACACTCGGCGTGCTGGCCGGTGCCGTGCTGGCGCTGCGGGTGCTCCCACCGCTCACCCGGTTCGCGGAGCGGTTCGTCGACCGTCGTCCGTGGACCGCCACCATGTTCGGCATGTGGCAGGCCGGTCGGCGTCCGCACGCCGGCCCGGTCCTGCTGCTCGCCCTCGCCGTCGGCGGCAGCACCCTGGCCTGGTCCCTGATCAGCACCGGCGAGCGGTCCCAGGTCGAGCAGGCCGGCTATACGGTCGGCGCCGACATCCGCGTCACCGAACGGGCCGGGGGAGCCCCGCCGACCCGGACCGGTCAGCTCGCCGCGCTGCCGAGCGTGGACCGGGTGCTGCCGGTGTGGCGGGACGAGATCCGGGTCGGCCGGCAGAACCTGCCGGCGACGGTGATCGGCGTCGACCCGACCAGCGCCCCGGGCGTCGTCCGCCTCGCCGACCGCCTCGCCGACGGGTCGGCCTCCGAGCAGTACCAGCGCATGATCGATGAGCGTGCGGCACCAGCGGGTATCGAACTGCCCGCCGGGGCGCGCGCCGTCACCGGCACCGTCCGTACCCCGGTGAGCAACGCCGCCCGGCAGGTCCGGGTCGCGGTGACGCTGCTGGTCACCAGCCCCGACGGGCTCGCGGTACGGTTGCCGGCGACCAACGCCGACGGCGACGGTCGGGCTACCCGGTTCACCGTGCAGCTGCCCGACCTGGGTGGGGCGCGGCTGCGGTTGGCCGGATTCGAGGCCGACGGCGGGCTGGCGGCCGGCAACGCCTACCGACTCGAGATGGACGATCTGAGCGTGGTCATGGCCGACGGCGCAACCCAGCCCGCCGACCTTGGCGGCGACTGGGTGCTGGCCGCCCCCGGCGAGGCATCCACGCCGGTGCGGACCAACGGCGCCGGGTTCGCCGCCGTCCACGACGTGGAGGTGATTCCCGGCGGGCAGTTCGCGTACCAGCCGCCGACACGGTTCTCCGTCGTGCCGGGCGGGGACAACAAGCCCGTACCGGTGCTGATGACCCCGCAGGTACGCGAGGCGCTGAGCATGAACGTCGGCGACACCGTCGACCTCACCCTCTCCGGGGCGACGTTGCCGGTGCGACTGGTCGGTGAGCTCAGCGCCGTGCCGACCACCACCGCGGCCGGCGTGCTGCTGGACCTGCCCGCGGCGGTCGACGCGCTGATCCGTAGCGACGGGATGGTGCGACCCGTACCGGAATGGTGGATCCGCACCGCCGACGCGAACGCCGCAGCCCAGGCGGCCAGCGAACTCCCGGGCGTCACAGTGCTCAACCGGGAGGCGGCCATCGAGGCGGCCGCCGACGACCCGTACTGGCGCGGCTCCCGTACCGGAATGCTCGCCGCCGCGCTCGGCGCGGTGCTGCTCGCCATCGTCGGCCTGATGGTGGACGTGTGGGCGACCGCCCGGCGACGGCTCGGCGAGTTCGCGGTCCTGCACACCCTCGGCGCCACGCCCCGGCTGATGGCCAGGGCGCTGCTGGCCGAACAGACGTTCCTCGCCGGCATCGGCGTGGGCGTCGGGTTGCTACTCGGCACCGCCGTCGGCGCGACGATGGCCCCACTGGTCATCCTCACCCCGGCCGCCGGCCGGCCGGTCCCCCCGGCGGCGTTCGCGCTGCCCTGGGTGCCGATCGGCCTGACCGCGGTCGGTCTGCTGCTGGCGGCGCTCGCCTTCAGCGCGTTCATCGCCACCGGCATCCGTCAGCGGGTGGCGGCGGCGCAGCTGCGAATCGGGGGAGAACGATGAGCGTCGGGGCAGCCGTCCGGCGGGTCCGGGCGTACGGGGGGCAGTTCCTGCTGTTGGCGGTGCTGACCCTGGTGGTCACGCTGCTGATCAGTGGGGTGCCCCGGCTGGTCAACCGGCTCGCCGAGCAGGGGTTGCGAGCGCAACTCACCAGCGAGCCGGCGGAACGCCGGGACCTCACGTACACCAGCACCATGGCGCCCGCCCCGTCGCAGCGGACCGCGATGGGCAACGCCGTGGAGCGGTTCAACACCCTGGCCGCGGAGATGCCAGAGCAGGTGCGCTCGGCGGTGACCGAGCGGTGGTACAGCGTCGAGACCCAGGCGGCCCGGGTGGTCGGACCGGATCTGGCGGCCCGCAACCTGCTGCTCGACATGGGCCTGCGGGCCATGCCCGACATCCAGGGCGCGGGCACCCTGGTCGAGGGCGCATGGCCGAGCGAGACGTACGTTCCCGACCGGCCGATAGAGGTGGCGCTCGACGTCGACGTGGCCCGCAAGCTCAACCTGCGCGCCGGGAGCCAACTGCGCATCGGCAACACCGATGACAAGGGCAACCTCGTCGACGGTTCCCCGCTGCTGGTGTCCGGGCTGTTCAGCCCCGTCGACCGTTCGAACGGCATCTGGGACGCGCTGCCCCAAATGCTGCAGATCATCGAACCGGTGGGGGACGGCCAGCCGTTCATCATCACCGGCGTCGTCGCGCAGTCGGCCCTCAACAAGCGGGCTGTGGAGGGTTGGCCGATCCAGTCGATCTGGCGGTACCGCCTGGGCGTCGACCGGATCGACGCCCGCGAGCTGGACCAGCTGATCGACGGCCTGCAGGTGATGCAACGCAACCAGCCTGCGGACCTCGCCCTGACCCAGGGCGTCGACGTTCCGTTGCGCGCGTTCGCCGCCCAGATCGACGCGGTCCGCACCCTGCTCGCGGTGATCGCAGCCGGCGTACTGGCCACCCTGGCCGGGCTCATCGTGCTCGCGGCAGGTCTCGCCACCAGACGGCGTCGGTCCGAGTTCGTGCTGCTGCGTGCCCGCGGCGGCGGGGCCACCGCCGGCGCCCGGCGCAGCCTCGCCGAGTCGGTGCTGGTGGTGCCGGTGGCCGCCGTGCTGGGCTGGTGGCTGGGCACCCTGGTCCCCGGCGCCCCCGACCCGACAGTGCCGTACCTCATCGCGGTGACCGTGCTGGTCACGCTGGCGCTGCCGTTGGCGACGCTGGCCGTACCGGCTGGCGCAGCGGCGCGCCGGGACCTGATCCGGGTGCGCCCGTCGGCCCGTCGACTCACCGTGGAGGTCTCCCTGCTGCTCCTGGCCGGGCTCGCCGCGGTGCTGCTGCGCCGACGGGGGCTGACTCTCGGCGAGGTGGACCCGCTGCTCGTGTCGGTGCCCGTGCTCCTCGCGGTCGCCGCTGCGGTAGTGGCGCTGCGGGCGTACCCCTGGCCGTTGTTGCTGGTCAGTCGGCTGGCCGCGCGGACCCGGGGCAGCGTGGCGTTCCTCGGCACGGCCCGCGCCGGCCGCGCGGCGGTCGCCGCCCCGCTGGTCGTGGTGGTGCTGGCGATCGGCACCGCCGCGTTCTGCGCGGTCGTCGCCGCCGGCGTCGACGCGAGCCGGGAACGCGCCGCCGCGCAGCTCGTGCCCGCCGACGCGGTGATCCGGGGGGAGCGCTTCGCACCCGACACCGTCGACGAGTTGGGTCGCCTGCCGGGGGTCCGGGCCGTCACGCGGGTGCTGTACGAGGACGATGAGCGGCTGGCCGCCGACGAGGTCGGCACCGACGCCGCCATCGGGCAGACGGACGTGCTGCTGGTCGACGGCTCGGGGTTGGACCTGGTGGCCCACGAATCCCAGGTGGACCTGTCGATTCCGGCCGCGCTGCGCACCGCCCTGCCCGGCCCGGGTCCGCTGCCGGCGATCGTCTCACCGGCGATCGCCGCCGACCTGGCGAAGGCCGGGCTGGCCGACTCCGCCTTCGTCGTGGTGCAGGGCGAGCGGTACGAGTTCCGGGTGGCCGGCACCGAGGCCGGTTTCCCGATGCTGGCGGCGAACGCCAGCCGGTTCGTGATCCTGCCCTGGCAGGCCCTGCCGACGCGGACCACCACACCCGTGCCGACCAGCCTGCTGATCGCCGGGGACGCACTGGACGCGGAAGCGCTGCGCGTCGTCGGCGACCAGGGCCAGGAGCGCTACCAGCGCGACGGCGCCGTCACCGGTCGGGAACGGCTGATCGGGGTCACCGTCGACACCCGGGCGGACGTCCGCCGGGATCTCGGCGAGGGCGGGGCGAACGGTGTGCTGGCCTTCGGGTTCCTGGGCGGTGCCGTCGGCGGCACCCTGCTCGGACTGTTGGCCATCGCGTTCACAGTGCTGGCCGGCGCGCGGTCCCGGGGCCAGGTGCTGTCCCGGCTGCGCACCCTCGGCCTGTCCCGCCGTCAGTGGCGAGGGCTGCTGCTGGTCGAGTTGACCCCGCTGGTCGCGGTGTCGGTGCTGACCGGTGCGCTCGTCGGCGCGGTCCTGCCCCTGCTGCTCAACCCGGTGCTCGGCCTGTCCGCGTTCACCAGTGGTGTGCCCGTCCGGGTGGCATTCGAGCCCAGTCTGGTCGCCGCGGTGCTCGCGCTCGGGGCGGTCGCCCTCGGCTTCGCGGTCGCCGTCGAGGCCTTGAACAACCGCCGGTTGCGCCTCGGAGAGGTGCTTCGGCTCGGAGAGGAGAGCTGAGATGACCGCTACCGCCCAGACGCCACTGGTGCCTGACCTGGCCGCGCTGCAACAGCGGGCAGCGCTTCGCGCCGCCGAGCGGGCCGGCGGGCAGGACCGTCTCCGCGGGCACATCGTCTGCGACGGCCTGGTGCGCATCTTCAAGACCGAGGGGGTGGAGGTGGTCGCCCTACAGGGGCTCGACCTGGTCATCGACCGGGGTGAGCTGGTGGCGATCGTCGGTGCCTCCGGTTCGGGCAAGTCGACCCTGCTCAACATCCTCTCCGGCCTGGACACGCCGACCGCCGGTATCGCCCGGGTGGCCGACTACGACCTGCTCTCGCTGTCGGCCAAGCGGCGGCTGAGCTACCGGCGGCAGCTGGTCGGGTTCGTCTGGCAGCAGACCGGCCGCAACCTGCTGCCGTACCTCAACGCGCTGGAGAACGTCGAGCTGCCGATGCAGTTGGCCGGCAGGCGCAGCCGCAGGGCTCGCCGGGAGCGGGCCCGGGAACTGCTCGACCTGGTTGGCGTGGGCTACTGCGCCGACCGGCGGCCGGGGCAGCTCAGCGGCGGCGAGCAGCAGCGGGTCGCGGTGGCGGTGGCGGTGGCCAACGACCCCGAGGTGCTCTTCGCCGACGAGCCGACCGGTGAGCTGGACGAGGCGACCGGCGCGGAGGTCTTCGCGGCGCTGCGCACCATCAACGCGGAACTGGGCGTGACGATCGTGGTCGTCACCCACGACCACGCCGTGGCCACCCAGGTCCGCCGGACCGTCGCGATCCGCGACGGCCGAACCGCCTCCGAGGTACGCCGGACCGCCCGGATCGACGCGGACGGCAACACGGAGTTGGTCAGCGAGGAGTACGCGGTGCTGGACCGCAACGGTCGGATGCAGCTGCCGGCGGCGTTCGTCGACGCGCTCGCGCTGAAGGAGCGGGTCCGGCTCGACCTGGAGCCCGACCATGTGCAGGTACGGCCCGGCGACCGGGCCTCGGAGGATCGGGGGGCGCGGGCATGAGCCGGCGGAACATGGTGGTGACCGGCGCGACCGGCTTCGGCGGCGGGCTGACGACGAACTCCGACGAGGTGGTCCGCGTCAGTGGGGTCAGCCGCACCTTCGGCCGGGGTGAGCACGCCGTGCACGCCGTGCGGGACGTGTCCTTCACTGCCGGGCGAGGCGAGTTGGTGGCCATCCGAGGCCGCTCCGGGGCCGGTAAGACCACGCTGCTGAACCTCATCGGCGGGCTGGACCGACCGGACAGCGGTCAGGTGGTGGTGGCCGGGCACGAGGTGACCTCCGCCGGGGAGGCGGAGCTGCTGCGGCTGCGCCGGGGCACCGTCGGGTTCGTGTTCCAGACCTTCGGGCTGGTGCCGATCCTCTCCGCCGCCGAGAACGTGGGCGTGCCGTTGCGGCTGGCGCAGGTGCCGGCTGCGGAGCGGGAAGAGCGCGTCGCGGTGCTGCTGGAACTGGTCGGCCTGGGCGGGCACGCCGCGCAGCGCCCGTACGAGCTCTCTGGCGGGCAGCAGCAGCGGGTCGCGGTGGCCCGCGCCTTGGCCAACGAGCCGGACCTGCTCATCGCCGACGAACCCACCGGTCAGCTCGACTCGGAGACCGGGCGGTCCATCATGGACCTGCTGCGCGCGGTGGTGCACGCCCGCGGCATGACCGCACTGGTGGCCACGCACGATCCGGCCCTGATCGACCTCGCCGACCGGGTGCTCGTCCTGCGCGACGGTCGTCTGGTCGACGGCTGAACGCTGTCGCGGCTGGCGCTCTTGGGCGCTGGCCGCTGTCGGGCGCTGGCCGCTGTCGGGCGCTGGCCGTTGTCGGGCGCTGGCCGTTGTCGGAGGCTGGCTGCTGTCGGCTTGTCGGGCGGCCGGCGTGACAGGTAGGGCATGGTGTTCGCGCCCACTGTGGAGCTGATGTCGTAGCTGAATCGCGGCGGTGAATCGTTTACGACATCAGCTCCAAAGGGCCCGAGGGAGAAGTGCTGGCCCCCGTCCGGTATCGACACCGGCCTCGCCCGGTCAGGGCATCCAGCCCTCGGGCTGGTTGCCTCCGGGCTGGTTGGTCGGTTGGTGGCGCTCGGGAAGCGCGCCGGCGAGCGGGATCAGGAGGCAGCCCACCAGGGCCAGCACGATGCCGGGGCCCGGCGCGGTCGAGAGCAGCTCGTGGCCGACGAAGGGATCCTCGGCCTCGAAGTACCAGTACACGCCGGTGAGGCTGCCGCAGGCGAGCGCGTTGGCGATGAGCAGTCCGCGGCTGGCCTGCCGCCACACCCGACGAGCGGGACCCTCCGTGGTGGTCAGCGAGAGCACCGCGCTCCCGGCGGCGATCACCGCGAAGGGCAACGCCCAACCGACCAGCCGTGCGCCCGGGACGACCTCGGTCCGGTCGGGGTACACGCTGCGCCACCCGGGCAGCCAGAACGCCGCCACCAGCAGCACCACCCCGACCGCCAGGAGCAGCAGACCTCGCCGACGCCGTGGTGGGCGCTGCTGCGGGCTCCCGGGGCTCCTCGGCTGGCTCATGGCGGCGAACGTAGCCCGTGTGCGGTCAGAGGGCGAGCTTCATGCCCTCGTGGCTGGCCACGAAGCCGAGGCCCAGGTAGAAGCGGTGTGCGTCGGTGCGGGTCTTGTCGGTGGTGAGCTGCACCAGCGCGCAGCCGCGCTGCCGGGCCTGGTCGATCGCCCAGGTCATCAGGTCCCGGCCCAACCCCTGGCCACGTCGGTCGGAGCGGACCCGGACCGACTCGATCAGTGACCGCTCGCTGCCGTGCCGACCCAGACCCGGGATGTAGGTGATCTGCAGGCAGCCGACCAGGTCGCCGCACTGCTCGGCCACGATCAGCTGGTTGCGCGGGTCGGCGTCGATGGCCGCGAACGCCCGCTCGTACGCCTCGTCGACCTCGGTGAAGTCGCGGGCCTTGCCCAGCACGTCGTCGGCGAGCAGGGCGATGACGGCGGGCAGGTCAGCCCGGACCGCTTCCCGGTAGATCAGATCGGTCATGCCGGGAGCCTGTCACACCGCTCAGCGGGGCGGGCAGCGCAGGCCCTCCCGGGGGACCGTCAGGTCGAGCAGGTAGGCGTCGACCGCATCGGTGATGCAGGACGTCTGCGGGTACGCGGTGTGCCCCTCGCCCTCCCAGGTCAGCACCCGGCCGACGCCCAGCATCGACGCGAGCCGGGGGGTCTGCTCGTACGGTGTCGCCGGGTCGCCGGTGGTGCCGACCACCACGATCGGCGGTGCGCCGTTCGCCTTGCCGGTCGGGTACGGGTCACGCCCGCCCGGCCACTCGACGCAGCTCAACATGCCGACCGCCAACGCCGGCCCGAACAGCGGATACTTCGCGCGCCACTGCGACTGCAACTGTCGGATCTGCTCCCGGCTCGGCTTCTCCGTCTCGTCGGCGCAGTTGATGGCCAGGTTGGCGTCGAACAGGTTCGAGTAGTGCCCGTCGTCTTCCCGGCCGGCGTACGCGTCGGCGAGCCGGAACACGTCCTTCGGGTCGCCCTCGGCCAGCTTGTCGATCGCCTGTGCCAGCTCCTGCCAACCCGACTCGGTGTAGAGCGAGGAGATGACGGCGTAGAACACCCAGCCGGCGGTGGCCTCCCGCCCGTCCGCGCCGCGTACCGGGGAGACCTTGGCCTTGTCGATGGCCGAGGTGACGGCCGCGCGGGCGTCCGGAGCGATCGGGCAGCGGCCCGCGTTCGCCGCGCACCAGGTGGTGAAATTGGTGAAGGCCCGTTCGAAGCCGCGGGCCTGGCTTTCCGAGCCCTCGACCAACCGTTGCTGCGGGTCGACCGCGCCGTCGAGCACCAGCGCCCGCACCCGCTGCGGGTACAGCTGGGCGTACGTGGCGCCGAGCAGGGTGCCGTACGAGTAGCCCAGGTAGGTGAGCTTGTCGTCGCCCACGGCGGCGCGTACCGCATCCATGTCCCGGGCGGCCTGCTCGGTGCCGTACAGCGGCAACTGGTCGCCGTACCGGTCGCCGCAGCCGCGCCCGATCCGCTGGCTCAGGCCGACGAAGCCGTCGAATGCCGCCTGGCTCGCCGGGTCCGGGTCGTAACCGAAGCTGGCGTCCAGGTCGGCGTCGGAGATGCACTTCACCGGGCTGGACCGGGACACCCCGCGCGGATCGAAGCCGACGATGTCGAAGCGCTCGGTGATCGACGTGGGCAGCCCGCCGAACTGGGGGCCGAAGGACAGGTAGACGGCGGTGTCGACGCCGGACCCGCCCGGACCGCCCGGGTTGACCACCAGCGAGCCCACCCGGTCGCGCTGCTTGGTGGACCGGGCGCGCAGCAGGGCGATCTCGAAGGTCTCCCCGGCGCCCGGGCCGGTGCTCGCCCCGCCGCCGGTGCCCCAGTCACGGGGCACGGCGATGCGGGTGCACTCGTAGCGCATGTTCGGCGCGCTCCGCCCGACCAACTCATCGGGCACCTCCGGGCACGGCCGCCAGGTGGGTGCGCTGCCGGTCGGGGCAGCCGCGCCCTCCACCTCGGTGCGCGGCGCGAACGCCGGCAGCGTGCAACCGGCGGTGAGCAGCGCGGCGACGCCGAAGGCGACGAGAGTGCGACGGACCCGGCGGCTGGTCGCCATCCGAGGCTGGTCGGCGGTGCGGGTCACGTGGTCCTCCGGGATCGGGTCGACGGCCAGGCTACGCCGGGCCGGTGGCGGCGCGGTCCACGGTGGCCGTCGGATCGCCGCGCAGCACCTGGTCGACGTCGAAGCGGATCGGCCGGTCGAGCTGGTCGTAGCGGCAGGACCGGGGGTCGCGGTCCGGGCGCCACCGGACGAACTGGGCGGTGTGCCGGAAGCGTTCGCCCTCCATCGCGTCGTAGCCCACCTCGACCACCAGCTCCGGGCGCACCGGCTCCCACTCCAGGTTCTTCGTGCCGGTCCACCGGCTCACCCCACCCGGGATGCGTTGGCCGCGCTCGTGGTCGCCGTGCACCCACGGGTGCTCGCCGCCGGTGTCCCGGTAGGGCGCCAGCTCGTCGAGCAACTCGGTGCGGCGGGCCATGCTGAACGACGCGCTCACCCCCACGTGGTGCAGGACCCCGGCGTCGTCGTACAGGCCGAGCAGCAGCGAACCGACCACCGGGCCGGACTTGTGCCAGCGGAAGCCGGCCACCACCGCGTCAGCGGTGCGGGCGTGCTTGACCTTGAACATCAAGCGCTTGCCCGGCTCGTACGGCAGGTCGGCCGGCTTGACGATCAGACCGTCCAACCCGGCGCCCTCGAAGACGTCGAACCAGCGCCGGGCGGTGTCCGGATCGGTGGTGACCTGGGTGACGTGCACCGGCGGACGCACCCCGGCCAGCGCCTGGACCAGCCGCTCCCGGCGGCGCGGGTACGGCTGGTCGAGCAGCGCCTCGTCACCGATGGCCAGCAGGTCGAAGGCGACGAAGTCGGCCGGGGTGGTCTCGGCCAGCATCTTCACCCGGGACGCGGCGGGGTGGACGCGCTGGGCCAGCAGCTCGAAATCCAGCCGGGGCTGGCCGCTCGGCCCGTCGCGCCGAATCACGATCAACTCACCGTCGACCGCGCACCGCTGCGGCAACTGCCGGCGGGCCTGCTCGACCACCTCGGGGAAGTAGCGGGTCATCGACTTGCCGCCCCGGCTGGCCAACTCGACCTCGTCGCCGTCGCGGAACACGATGCACCGGAACCCGTCCCACTTGGGCTCGTAGGTCACCCCGGGGGTGGTGGGCAGCTTGGGAACACTCTTGGCCAGCATCGGCTCGACCGGCGGGTTGATCGGCAGGTCCACGCCGACCAGTCAATCAGACGGTGCCGACAGTCGTGAGGCAGATCACCGTGGGTGCCGGGGCGGCGTGTCCGCCTACGCGTCGCTCGTCCCGACCGGGCGAATCGAATAACCCCAGGTCAGAGCTACTTTCGCGAGGTGTCCGAGTGGGTCTGTGACTGCTGCGGGCGGTGGCGGGTGAGCGTCGAGCTGATCCGGGGCCGCTACCGCTTCCGGCTGACCCGCCGTTACCCGGAGCGGTTCGGCGGTGGCCGCAACGTGCTGGGCGAGGTCGGTTCGGTGCCGGAGCTGGAGGAGCTGCTGCGTCGGCGTACCCCACTCACCCTGGCCGACCTGCACGAGGCCGCCTGACCGCGGGCCGGCCGCCGGCCTCCACTGAGGAGGCTCGGACTGTCACAATGCTCGCGGCGGCCTCGTCCGTACCCGGGGCGGTGCCGAGCGGCGCCGCCGGGGAGGAAACGTGATGCGGTTCGAGGCCGATACCGAGATCGCCGCGGACGCCGAGCAGGTCTGGGCGGTGCTCGTCGACGTGGGGAGCTGGCCCGAGTGGACCGACTCGGTGACCCAGGTCGAGCGGGGGGAACCGGGGCCGCTCGCCGTCGGCGCGACCGCCCGACTGACGCAGCCGAAGCTGCGGCCGGCCCTCTGGCGGGTCACCGAGTTGACCGAGCGGCGGGAGTTCGTGTGGGTTTCCGGCGCGCCGGGTGTGCGGACCACGGGGGAGCACCGGCTGCTGTCGCTGCCCGACGGGCGTACCCGCGTCGAGCTGGCCATCGACCAGTCCGGTCCGCTGGCCGGCCTGATCGGCCGGCTGTACGGCGGGCTGCTCCGCCGTTACCTGCGGATGGAGGCCGACGGGCTCCGGCGTCGCTGCGAGCGGGGCTGACAGTCGGGCTCTCCCGCCGCCGCATCGGTGGGTGCAGGCTGGGCCGTACCGTGTCGGCTCTGCGCCGGCCGGTGAGCGCGTCCGCCCCCAACGGGTCAGTAGCCGGCGAACGAGCGGATCGGGGCCCGAGGGCCGTACTTCGGCGCCCGGATGCCGGCGGCCTCCAGCAGCAGACACACCCGGCCCCGGTGACCTCGGAACGGCTCCAGCAGGGCCAACATCCGGGCGTCGTCGCCCCGCGGTTCGCCGGCCAGCGCCCAGGCCACCGTGTTCGGGATGTGGTAGTCGCCGACGCTGACCGCGTCCGGGTCCCCGTAGGCGATCCGGACCACCTCGGCGGCCGTCCACGGCCCGATGCCGGGGATCGCGGTGAGCCGACGGGTGGCGTCGGTGGCGTCGGTGCTGCGCTCCAGGCGGTCGGCGAGCGCCGCGGCGCGACGAAGCGTGTCGGCCCGACGCTGCTCCACCCCGAACGGGTGGAACACCCAGTACGGGGTGGCGGCCACCGCGGCGGCCTCGGGCGGTAGGAGCAGCGGCTGCAGCGGCCCGGGAGCCGGGTCCCGGAAGTGCCGCACCATCGCCGCGTACGCCCGGTAGGCCTCCTTGCCGGTGACCTTCTGTTCGAAGACCGCGCGCAGCAGCCGGGGGAAGACCTGCCCGGTGGCGGGCATCCGGAGCCCTCGGTGCTCCCGGGCCAGCCGGGCGACCAGCGGGTGCGCCGAGGCCAGCTCGGTGAAGCCGGTCAGGTCGTCACGCAGCCCCGCGATCGCGTCGGCGCGGGCGAGGACGTGCTCGGCCCCCGGCCCGTACCCCTCGGCGAGCAGCTCCCCGCCGGCCGGTCGCAGCGCGAGCGTGGCCGGACCGTCCGGGGTGCGGGTCGCCCACCAGAAGGTGCCGGCCGCCACCCGGGCGCACGGGTCGTACGGGCTGAAGGTGAGCGCGCGGACCGAAGCGGCCAGCCGGTAGCCGACCGGTGGGTGCAGCACCCTCGTCGCGGCGGGTCCGGTCTCGGTCACCCCGCTACTCTGCCAGGTCACGGCAGCGGCCGGCGATCGGCCGTACCGGTCGCACGCGAAGTTGAGCAGCTTCGCGAGGGTACGTTCGGTCGACCGACCCGGTGTCATTGAACCACCCGAATGGCCAGGATTATCTTCTCGAATACCCCCATACCGCCCTTATGCCATTTTTACCTGTAGGCCAGGTATCGATCATGTGGTTATTTGATGGCCTGCAGGTAACATGCACTGCCCCGGGCCACCTGCGGCGGCCAACGTCGTCCCTCACGGGAGAACACGGTCCGGCCCGGAGATCGGTGTCCGCCGCCAGCCGCCGCCAGGCGACGCGCGGTTGACGCCAGATCGCCACGCGGTGCCAACGGGGGATCTGTGGAAAGGCATGCAGTGATGGCCGCACGGGTGTGTGTCGAATCATCGCGAGTGGGACGTCGCCCCGCCAACCGTACGCAGGGCTGAACGGTGCCCGCTGACGAGGCGGCCGTAGCGAACGGACGGCCCAGCGCATGATCGCCCTGAAGATCTACCGACTCCTGCCGTCACCGGCCCGGCGGCGACTGCTGGGCATGCTGCCCGCGCACCGGCGGATGGGCCTGGTGCAGACGCTCTCCCGCCCGCGCGGCGGCGACACGGTGCATCCCCTCGGCGCCCGGGTGGCAGTGACCGACGGTGGCGTTCGCACCCGGGCCGAGGTCGTCGCCACGGCGACCCCGTTGCAGCAGTGGCACCGCAACCTCACGGCCGTCACCACCGCGCTGCACGCGGCCGGCATCGAATACCACTGCATCCGTAACGACGACCACCTGCGCAGCACCGTCGCGGTCCTGGACGACCACCGGCCGGCGGTCCAACGCCTGATCCGCTCCGCCCCCGCACTGGCCGGCGCGGACGTCCGGGTGGTGCAGGTCCAGCCCCGTCGGGACCAACCGGACGCCACCCCGACCGAGGTGATCCAGGTCTGCTTCCCGGTGACCGACACCCGCGCCGGTGTGGTCCTCGGCGCACAGTTCGCCTGCGAGATCGAGTTCTGGAGCCGGCACGGGGACATGGTCCGCGCGCCGCGGCGCAACGGGGTCGTCGACGAGGCACCCGCCCGTGCGCAGCCGGTCCGGGTGGCGGCGGCGCTGATGAGCCACTTCGTGCCCGAGGCCGACGACCACACCTACGGCACCCGCCGGGACCTGGCCGTTCGAGCGCCGGACCGGATCGGCTTCCCGATCGACGCCGTCTACACCTGGGTGGACGGCTCCGACCCGCAGTGGCTGAAGCGGAAGTCGCTGGCGCTCGGCGCCCCCGAAGGCCCGCTGCACGCGGTCGCCGCGAACTCCTCGCGCTATCACAACCGCGACGAGCTGCGGTATTCGCTGCGGTCGCTGCACAGCTTCGCGCCCTGGCTGCGGCGGATCTTCCTGATCACCGACAGTCAACTGCCGAGCTGGCTCGACCCGAGCCACCCGATGATCACGGTCATCTCGCACGCCGAACTCTTCGCCGACCTCGGCGGCCGGTCGTCGTACAACTCGCACGCCATCGAGTCCCGGCTGCACCGCATCGACGGCCTGTCCGAACACTTCCTCTACCTCAACGACGACGTGTTCCTCGGTCGCCCGCTGCTGCCCAACCACTTCTTCCACGCCAACGGAATCGCGAAGTTCTTCCCCTCACCGGCCCAGTTCGGCCTGGGCGAGGCGAAGCCGGAGGACCCGCCGGTGAAGGCCGCCGGGAAGAACAACCGCCGGCACATCCAGCGGCAGTTCGGCGTGACCATCACGCAGAAGATGAAGCACACCCCGTTCGCGCTGCGCCGCAGCATCATGCAGCAGATCGAGGGCACGCTGCCGGACGAGGTGATGGCCACCGCCCGGCACCGGTTCCGGCACCACGGCGACCTGTCCATCCCGTCGTCGCTGCACCAGTACTGGGCGTTTTTGACCGCGCAGGCCGTCCCCGGCGACATCGAGTACGAGTACGCCGACCTGGGCCACCCCTCGACCCCCGCCCGACTGGCCGAGCTGCTGGCCCGCCGCAACCGCGACGTGTTCTGCCTCAACGACACCGACTCCGACCCTCGGACGTTCGCCGAGCAGGAGCGGATGCTGGCCGACTTCCTGCCGCGCTACCTGCCCTTCCCCGCCCCGTTCGAGCTGCCGGACGACGTGGTGGCGGAGCGGCGGAGCGTGGGCGCCGGGGAGCTGTATCGGCGCTCGTACCGCTCGGTGCAGGACGCCCGTCGGGGCGCCCCGATCGACGCTCCCACCATGCCCAACAACATGCTCAACACGGTCACCGACTTCAAGGCGGTTCCAGACCGGAGGAACCGGCCCTACCGAGGACCCGACCCCGTTGGGGAACGCCGTGACGTCTGATCGCCAGCTCAGCGGCAGCCCACGGTCCATGGCGATCGTGGCCCATCAGGACGACGACCTCTATTTCATGAACCCGCTGCTCGTCAACCAGCTGCGCCACAGCCAGCTGCACGTGACCGTCTGCCTGACCGCCGGTGAGGCGGACGGACGTAACGCTCCGGCCGGGTCCGAGGCACATGCCGCGCTGCCGGTGAACTTCGAGGGCTTCGCCGCCGCCCGATTCAACGGGCTCCGGCGCGCGTACGGGGAGATGGTTCTCGGCGATCGGGACGCCAAGTGGCGCCGGGATGCGGTCACCGTGGGTCCGGGCATCGAGGCGGATCTCTCGACACTTGTCGACGCGCCACAGGTCCGGCTGGTGTCTCTCAACCTCTGGTGCACGCCGCCCCCCGGCTCGCCAAGCGAGGCTGGCCCACTGCAGCGCCTGTGGACCGGCGAAGCAACCGTCACACCGACCATGGTGCCGCTCGGTTCGCCGGTCTCCGGGAGCTTCGTCTACTCCCGGGAGAGCCTGATCGGAGCGCTGCTGCACCTCCTGCGCGAGGTCGAGCCGACGTTGCTGTGGACGATGGACCCGGACCCGGACCGTCAACTGCACGACAGGGCGAACCCGCAGCACGCCGACACCGGTGACTACTCGGACCACATTGCCCACACCGTCACCGGACTGTTCGCACACGAGGCGGCCCAACGGTGGTTCGCCGAAGGGGGTGGCAAAGCCACGTCCGTCGAGGCGTTCCGCGGCTACTACGTCCGGCGGTGGCCGTCCAACCTCAGTCCCGAGGCGCGGGCAGTCAAACAGCGGTACAAGGACATCTACGGCTGGGCGGACGGTCTGCCCGCCGACGGTCCAGTGGGCCGCGGTGACCGCAAGGTCGGGGGCGACGCGATCGGGGGTGGGAACGCGTCAGGCACCACCTTGCGCTATCCCGGCTCGCAGGCATGGTCCGCGCCGGGCCCGAACGGCAGGTTGTCAGCCTTCGCGGTACGTGGCGGCCAGGTGGTCCACTGGCAGCAGACCGACACCGGTGCGTTCTCCCCAGGACGGGAGCTCGCCGGCGCCGGGTTCCTGCCGCACGTCGTCGCGCTGGCCGCCGCGGACGGTGGCTTGCGGCTGTTCACGGTGCGGCAGAAGATCACGGCTGAGCCCGACCGACACGTTCGTGACATCTGCACGACCGTGCTGCCGGCGGCCCCGGGTGACACGGACGTCCGCTGGGAGTCGCTCGGCAACCCCGCCGGGCTCGACGATCCGTCGAAGCGTCGGCACCTCGGCATGCCGCACGCCGTCCCGCTGCCCGGCGGTGGCGTGCTGCTGCTCGTACGCAACGCCGACAAGGGACTGAGTTGTCGGTTGCACGACGGGACGTCCTGGACGCGGTGGCAGGATCTCGGCGGCCGGGACGTCCAGGACGGCCTGACCGCGGTCGCGCTCGACGGCCACATCGTGGAGGTCTTCGCCGCGGCGCGTACCGGGACCGCACGTTGGCTGGTCTCCGTACCGGAACTCACGGCCGAGTACGCCGTGCTGGAGACGGAGGCACCGGCGGGTCCCCCCGCCGTGGCGCGGCTGCCTGACGGCGAGCGGCTGCTGCTGTTCCGACGACGGGACTCGGCGTCGTTGTTGTCGTACCGCACCCGGGGGGCCGGTCGGGAGTGGGACCTGTCGACGGCGGCCGACCTCGGCGGACACGGCGGTCCCGGCCCGCTGACCGTCCGGTACGTTTCCCGGGCGGGCGCGGTCCTGCTCGCGGTCCGCGACGACGCTTCCGGTTCCAGCGTCGCCTGGTTGGACCCGGACGGGTCGACGCCCTGCCGATGGTTTCGTGAGGCGACGCCGATCACCGGTGGGCACGCGGTGCAGATTGACGGCAGCGGCCGCCCCGTCGTCCTGGCCGTGTCGACAGCGGGTGGCCTACGCGTCTCGCGACCGCAACGATTCGGATCGTCAGTGACATCGATGAAGGAAGTGCCGTGAACAACACGCCGGTGGCACCGCAGCGCGCGGTCGTACCATCCCGGGCCGTCAACGTGGCCGGGTCCGTGCCGGCGGGCGGCGCTGGGCATGGCCCGGGCGAGGTGCGTGAGGTCCTGGTCGACGGTGGACGTCGTACCGCGCACGTGCATGCCGACCTGACTCCGATCCTGGGGCGTCAGCTGAACGTCGACGCGGTGAGCGGCGCGCTGGAGGCGCACGGGGTGGACTACTTCCTCGTGCGCGGCATGGACGACCGGACGCCGGTCATCGGCGTGAGTGAGGTCGACCGGTTGGCCGCACTTGGCGCACTGGAGAAGCTCGGCGGGGCGGAGACCTGCTATGTGAGCCAGGTACTGCCCCGGCCGCCGATCGTCGGCGGGCTCACCGACGCGTCGGAGGCGCCGGCCTGGACCGAGCTGTACGCCGCGCAGGCGATCAAGCTGACCTGGTTCCGCGCGGACCCGAGCCTGAAGCTGATCCTGGGCCCGGCGTACGGCTGCGACATCGAGTTCTGGAAGCCCGACCGGAAGGCCGGACTGCTCCGCTCGCCCCGGCCCAACCGGATGATGCGGGCGGTGGCACTGGACGGCACGCCGGTACAGGTGGGCGAGCACCGGCTGAGCCGCCTCGCGTCCCCGGTGAAGTGGCACCCGCCCCGCCGTAGCCGCCCCGAGTTCGACCACCTGCTCCCGGACGACATCGACTTCCCGATCGACGTTGTCTACACCTGGGTCGACGGCGCGGATCCAGAGTGGCAGCAGCGCCGCGCGGGCGTCCGTGGCGAGTCGTTGCACGCTGAGGCGGCGAGTGAGTCCCGGTACATCAACCGGGACGAGCTGAAGTTCTCGTTGCGGTCTCTGCATCTGAACGCGCCGTGGGTTCGCAACATCTACATCGTGACCGACCACCAACGGCCCGCCTGGCTCGACCTGAGCGCTGGCAACATCTTCCTGGTCAACCACGAGGAGATCTTTGCGGCCCCGGACGCGCTGCCGACCTTCAACTCTTGCGCTATCGAGAGTCAGCTGCACCGCATCGACGGCCTCGCCGAGCATTTCCTGTACCTCAACGACGACATGTTCTTCGGTCGCCCGCTGGCGCCGCAGACGTTCTTTCTGGCCAACGGCAACACCAAGTTCTTCCTGTCCCAGAACCGAATTCCGCTCGGCGAGATCAGCGAGTTGGACTCCCCGGTGGACGCGATGATCAAGAACAACCGGGCACTGATCGAGAAGCGGTTCGGCCGTACCCTCACCCAGGGTAGCCAGCACGTGCCCTATCCGCTGCGGCGCAGCATCCTCGCGGAGATCGAGCGGGAGTTCCCGGTCGAGCACGAGGCCACCATGCGCAGTCGATTCCGCAGTGCCAACGACCTGACCATCACGTACTCACTGCACCACTACTACGCGTTCCTGACCGGCCGCGCGCTGCCCGGTCGCGTCAACTACGGCTACGTCCAGCTCGCGGTACCCGACCTGGAGGCACGGCTGCGCCGGGCGGAGGCACGGCGGGACTGGGACACCTTCTGCATCAACGACGCCTACTCGACCTTCGCCCAGTTGCAGCACCAGATGACCATCCTCGAACCGTTCATGGAGGCGTACTTCCCGGTCCCCAGCCCCTACGAACTGAGGACCATCGGGTGAAGTTCGCCTTCCTGATCCACAACATGTACGGCGTGGGCGGCACCAACCGCGCCGTACTCAACCTGGCGACCGCCCTGGTGGGCCAGGGTCACGACGTCGAGATCGCCTCCGTGTTCCGCCGTACCGACCAGCCGATGTTCGACATCGATGACCGGATCGCGCTGGTGGCTCTCGTCGACACCCGGCCGCGACGTCCCGACCGGGCCGATCCCCAGCTTCGGGAGCCGTCCCTGCTGGTGCCGAAGAGCGAGGAGTTCCACACCCAGTACAGCCGGCTCACCGACGAACGGATGATCGGCTATCTGCGCTCGACCTCGGCTGACGTGGTCGTGGGAACCCGACCGGGCATCAACCTGGTGGTGGCGCGGCACGGCCCCGACCACGCGGTCCTTGTGGCGCAGGAGCACATGACACAGGACCTGATCGATGACGCGTTGAAGGAGGAGATCCGGCTCTCGTACGACCGGATCGATCTGGCCTTCACGGTGACCGAGGCTGACGCCGCCGCGTTCCGTTCCGGCAATCCGGTACCCCACACTCGCGTCGAGGCGCTGCCGAACAGCGTTCCCCAGCCCACGGTCCCGCCCACCGACGGGTCCAACCGGATCGTGGTCACCGCCGGTCGGCTCGACCCGATCAAGCGGTACGACCGGCTCATCGCCGCCTTCGCGAGGATCGCCGGCGACCACCCGGACTGGAAGTTGCGGATCTACGGCGACGGCCCGCAACGCCCCGCGCTGACCGCACAGATCCGTGAGTTGGGCCTGTCCGACCAGGTCCAACTGATGGGCCGGCGCGAGGACATGTCCACGGAGTGGGTCAAGGGCTCCATCGCCGCAGTCTCCTCAGAACGCGAGTCGTTCGGCATGACGATCGTGGAGGCGATGCGGCTCGGCCTTCCCGTTGTCAGTACCGACTGCCCGGTAGGCCCCCGGGAGATCATCCAGCACGGCGTCGACGGCCTGCTGGTCCCGATGGACGACATCAACGCCTACGCCTCCGCGCTGCGGACGCTGATGAGCGACGACGACCTCCGGGCCAGGCTGGCCAAGCTGGCGCTGGTGAACGCGGCGCGGTTCGATCCGGACACGCTGGCCGAGTCCTTCGCCCAGCAGTGCGCCGCCGTGCTGGCTGAGCGAGGCCCGGCAACCGGGCGGCCCCCGCGGGTCACCCGGTCGGCCAAGGGACCGAGAACCGGCCGTTCGGTGTTGGCTCGTGGCGGTGAGGTGGTCCGGGAACCTGGTCTGGCGCGGCTGTTGGGCGACCCGCTGCTGCGCGGGATCGCCGGCAGCGACCTGGCTCGCCGGGCGAGCATGGGTGCTCTGGTCCGCCTCTCCCGCATCCGGCAGGCTCGGGCCACCTCCGCCCGGTTGCAGAAGGCGATCCGTCGGCGGGCTGCCGCGCCGGGCGCTGGGCCGAAGGTGAACTGCCAGGTGTTGCCGGACCACGGTCTCAGCCTGCATGTCAACGCGTCCGGGCTCGCGGCGGGTGCGCACCTGCTCCTGCGCGACCGCGACAGCGGGCAGAAGGTGCGGATGCCACTGGAACCACAGGACGACGGGATCTACCAGTCGGTGGTGCTGCCCGCCGACGCGCTGCCGGAGGGCCGCTGGAACGCGTACGTGCAGCCGGTAACGGGGGCGCGCCAGCGACTGACGCCCGACCGGATCGACACGCGGGTACTCGCCGGCGGATACCAACCGGTGGATGGTCCGAGCGGTGCAAACCCGATCCGTGCGCACCTGCCGTACCGAACGGCGGACGGCTTTCTGGCCGTACGCAGTTGGGTGCGGGAGGAGCACGCGGAGGTGCGACGGATCGCGCTCAGCGGTGAGCGGGTGTCGATCGAGGCCGTCTGGTGCGGTTCGGGCACCCCGGACCGGGCCGTGCTGCACCGACGCGGCCACCGCGAGGGCATGGTCTCCGTGCCGGTTCTGCGGACCCGTGGCGGTCATCTGCGCATCGACGTGGCCGTCGACGAACTGGCCGCACACCGACTGGGCCGTTACGAGGACTGGGATCTCTGGCTACGGCGAGCCGACACGGATCGGGAGGTCCGCTTGGGTCTGCTCGTCGACGACGTGGTCGACAAGAAGCTCGTCTACAACTATCCGGAGATATACCTGGTGGACGACCCAGGACTGGAACTCGTCGAGGAGGACCCGGCGCCACTGCTGCGGGTCCGGCCGTACTACACCCGCGACAGCGAACTGTCGATCGTCGTCGTTGACCGTCCGTGAACCCGGACGCAGGGAAGGGACAAGCGTGACCGGACCGACGCCCACCCCGGGCGAGCCACCCCGGGCACTGGCCGAACCCACCGGGTTCGTCGAGGTGTACCGGCGGGTGCTCAGCCCGCAGACCCGGCGCGCCATCGCGACGAAGGTGAGCCCCCGGGCCCGGCACCAGCTGAAGCAGTGGGTCGCCCGGGCCGCCCGCGACGGTCACCTCTCCGAGCGCCGGGGCGAGCGGCTGGCCCGCCGCCAGCCGGAGTTGCTGGCTGGCGCGGACCGGGTGGTCGTCACCGCCGACCGAGGGCCCCGGGTGGCCCGGATCGGGGCGTCGGTCACCCCTCTGATGGCACGGCTGGACAATCTCACCGCGGTGACGGCGGCGCTCGACGAGGCCGGCGTACCCCATTTCCGGGTGCGGGGGGAGTCCCACCGCTCGTCGGTGGTGGCTGTCGAGGCCACCCACCGCGCGCAGGCGTGCGCCGCGCTCGCCGCCGCGTGCGGCCGGGTCCCCGGCTACGTCTCGGTGCCGGAGGGCACCGGGCAACCGGCCGCCGGGTTCGAGACGAAGACCTGGGACCGGCTGGCGGACGCCCCGGTGGTACGGCTGACCTGGTACTGGACGGACCCCCAGCGTCGGCTGGTGCTGGGGCAGGCGTACGGGTGCGACGTCGAGTTCTGGACCCGGGAGGGTGACACGCTTGTCGCGCCGCGGTCCAACGCCGTGGCCGAACAGGTGACGGTAGCGGCACCGCTGGTGCTCGTACCGGAGTCGCGGTTCACCGGGTTGGCGTCCCCCTCCGCGCCGGCCACCGCCTGGACCCGTCCGGAGTTCGCCGCACCGCGCCCCGACGACGTGCCGTTCCCGGTCGACGTGGTCTACACCTGGGTCGACGGCACCGACCCGGCCTGGCTACGGCGACGGGCCGAGGTGGCCGGGGTGCCGTACCACGCGGAGGCGGCGAGCGCGGCCCGCTTCCTCAGCCGCGACGAGCTGCGCTACTCGCTGCGGTCGCTGCACCTCTTCGCGCCCTGGGTACGCCACGTCTACGTGGTGACCGACGACCAGGTGCCGGCCTGGCTGGACCCGTCCGCCAGCGGGCTGCGGGTGGTCAGCCACCGGGAGATCTTCACCGACCCGACGGTGCTGCCGACGTACAACTCGCACGCCATCGAGAGTCAACTGCACCACATCGACGGGCTCTCCGAGCACTTCCTGTACTTCAACGACGACGTCTTCCTCGGCACCGAGGTGCTGCCCCAGGACTTCTTCCTGGCCAACGGCATCTCCCGGTTCTTCCCCTCGCCGGCGCTGGTGCCGCCGGGGCCACCCACCGCCGGGGACATCCCGTCCTCGGCGGCCGGGAAGAACAACCGCGCGTTGATCGCGGAGCGGTTCGGCACCGTACTGACCCAGAAGATGAAGCACATGCCGCACGCGCTGCGGCGCAGCGTGCTCCAGGAGATCGAGCAGACGTTCCCGCAGCAGTACCGGCGGACCGCGGCGAGTCAGTTCCGCAGCATGGACGACCTGTCGATCGCCTCGTCGCTGCATCACTACTACGCCTTCCACACCGGACGCGCGGCACCGGGGGACCTGCGGTACACCATCGCCGAGCTGTCCCACCCGGACACACCCGCCCGGTTGGCGCACCTGCTCGCCCGCCGGGACCGGCAGGTGTTCTGCCTCAACGACGCGTTCTCCGTCGAGGAGGACCTCGACGCGCAGATGGCGTTGCTCATCCCGTTCCTCGAGACGTACTTCCCGGTGCCGAGCCCGTGGGAACGGGCCTGACCCACCCCCGGACACGACGGTGGCCGGTCGCGCCCTCCCCGGCGACGACCGACCACCGTGCCCTCGCGGGCGGTCAGGCTCAGTACGAGTAGCCCGAACCCCCGGCGTCGTTGGAGCCGCTGTCCGACGGCGGCGCGACCGCCTTCGGGGTGCCCTTGGGCAGGCAGCTCAGGTTCTTCTTGCCGTCCGGCTGGACCACGAACCAGGTGCCACCGACAGCCTGGCCCTTCCACTGGCCGGGCTTCTTGTCACCGATGTAGCGGTAGACCGGCCAGCCGCCGACGGTGAGCTGACGGGTGCCGTCCTGCCGGGTCACGCTGCCGACCTTGTCGTCGGAGACGCCGGTGAGCTCCGGGTTGCCGTCGGTCAGTGCCGGGGGCCACACCTCGGCGCACTTGTCGACACAGTTCGACGACGGCGGGTCGGCGGTGTCCTTGTCGAAGCGGTACAGGATCCAGCCGTCCTGGTCGGTGACCACCTTGCCCATCCGGGCGACGCTCTTACCGACCAACTTCTCGGTCAGGTCGACGTCCGCGGGCGGCGCGTCGGCGGCCGGCGCCTCCGCGGACGCCGACACCTCGGGTTCAACCGTCGCGGTGGGCTCGGCCGCGGCGACGGCGACCGGCTCCGCCGCGCTCGAGTTCGCGGGGTCGTAACCCGCGGGAGCGCAGGCCGTTAGTGCGACCATCGCGCTCGCGACGATGACGGTCCGCTTCATCTGTGCCACGTGCCCTCCTCATTCTTGACAGTTCACCCATAGGTACGGGGGGCGGGCTGTCAAGGTTGAAGCAGTAACAGTGGTCAATTTCACGTAAAACGATTGAACCGTTTCCGGCTGCGCTGCGTACGCCCCCGCAGGGGATGCCTCCCGCAACGACAGATCGGCGCCGGTCATTGTGGAAATGACCGGCGCCGATGCGGCAGGCGCGCCTACAAGGATACGGTGACCAGCGGACTCGCCACACCGTTGGCATTCACCGACTGCACCTGGAGCTGCTTGATATCCGCCGGCAGAGCCGACGTCGAGGCACTCAGCTCAAGACCCTGCGGCCGGGTGTTGGTGCCGTAGCCACCATCCGGCACCGACCAGCTCGAGATGACCTCGGTGCTGCCGTTCTTGCGCACCACCACCAGACGGCAGACGCGCGGGCCGGGCAGTTTCCGCAAGCTGAAATTGATCCGGGTGCCGTAGTCCTTGGTCACCAGGAACATGGTGGTCTGCACACCGGTGGTCGGGTCGGTCGCCTCGACCTGGTCACCCTCCACCTCGGTGCCACCCACACCCGGGCCGCTCGGCGCGGCCGTCGGCACGCTCGTCGGCGGATCGTTGGGCGCGCTCGGCGTCGACTCGGCGAGCACCCCCGGCGGCTGCTCGTTGCCCGTCACACTGACGAAGCCGTACCCGGTCAGACCGCCGAAGACCACCACCGCGGCGGCCGTCGCGAGCATCTGACGAAACCGGGTACGCCGCCGATCCGCCCGGACCGCGCCGAGCGTCCGGTCCAGCAGGGCCGGATCCGTCGCCGTCTGCTCCAGCGCCATCATCGTCTCGCCGTCGATGTCGGAGAGCAGCCCGACCACCGGCACCATCGTCTCCAACTCGGCCGCGCACGCCCAGCAGGTGGCGAGATGCTCCTCGAACCGCTCAGTGTCCTGCTCGTCGAGCACACCGAGCGCGTACGCCGCGACGTCCATGTGGTCCGGCCGGCTCATTCTGTCACCCCCCGCTCCTGCAGAGCCGTGCGCAGCGCGCGCAGCGCGTAGTAGACCCTCGACTTGGCGGTGCCCAGCGGCAGGCCCAACTCCTCGGCCGCCTCCGGCACCGTCCGCCCCCGGAAGTACGTCGAGATCAGAATCTCCCGGTGCGACTGACTGAGCGTACGCAGCGCGTCCGCCACCGTCATGGTGCGCAGCACCCGGTCCGTGCTGTCCGCCTCGGCGAAGGCGGTGAGGTCCCGGTCGTACGTCTCCGGCGGCCGGGCCTCCTGGCTGCGGTGCTCGTCGATGGCGATGCGGCGGGCCACAGTGACCAACCACGGCCGCAACGAACCCTGCCCCTGCGTGCCCAGGCGGTGCGCGTTGCGCCAGGCCCGCAGCAGCGTCTCCTGGACGATGTCCTCCGCGCGCTGCCGGTCCCCCCCGGTCAGGCGCATGACGAACATCAGCAACGGGCCGGCGTGCTCGGCGTAGAGCTGACGGATCAACTGGTCGGAGTGGCTGGCCTCGGTTGACGTCGCCTGATGGCGCCCGGGCGCCGGTCGCGGCGTCACCGGACCATTCTGGCGAGACGTCGCTCTCGCGTCGACCCCCCGGGCAGACGAGGTCGACCGTGACGAGGGTCGCGCCGACAACCAGTCAGCGCGGACCGCGTCGCCATGCCAACCGGCCGCCACCGCGTGCATGCAGACCTCCGGGATCTCCGTGACCAACGCCGGCCCACGAGGCGGGCCGCCCGGTGGTACGCAGCACCGGTCCCAACGGATCAACAAACGGCGAAAAAACTTCCGCGCCGCCCGTCGGGTGGACGATCAGCGGCGTACCGAGAACAACCCCGGCGGTGGCGGATCCGAACCCGTCGCGTCGGCGTCCCGCACGACCTGCGCGCCACCGACGAAACGGTCCAGCTCGTCGCCGGCCACCACCCGGCCCGGAAACCAGTCACCGGCGGCCCGTCTGGTCAACTCCGGCACCGGCGGCTGGGACCGCCCGGCGACCAGCACCAGATTGCCGTACCGGCGCCCGCGCAGCACCGCCGCGTCGCCGACCAGACAGGCCTGCGGCAGCACCGACCGGACCGTGGCGACCTGCCCCCGGGCGTGCCGCAACGGCGGGCCGTCGGCCAGGTTCGCCAGGTACCAACCGGCCGGGCGGAGCACCCGGGCCACCTCGGCCGCGTACTCCAGCGACGTGAGGTGCGCCGGGGTACGCGCCCCGGCGAACACGTCGGCGACCACCACGTCGTAGCTGGCCTCCCGGGTAGACGCCAACACCGCCCGGGCGTCCTGCACCCGAACCTTCAACCGGGGGTCCGACGGCCAGGGCAACGCCCGACGGACCAACTCCACCAGCGCGCCATCCACCTCGGACACCCGCTGGGTCGACCCCGCCCGGGTGGCGGAGACGTACCGGGGCAGGGTCAGGGCGCCGCCACCCAGATGCAGCACCCGCAGCGGCGCGCCGGCCGGCGCGACCAGATCCACTGCGGCAGCCAGCCGACGCACGTACTCGAACTCCAGGTGAGTGGGGTCGGCCAGGTCGACGTGCGACTGCGGCGCGCCATCCAGCAGCAACGTCCACGAGCCGGCCCGGTCCGGATCCGGCACCAGCTCCGCCAGCCCGGTGTCCACCTGCTCGACCACCCGCTCAGCCGCCCGTTTACGCCCCATCGGAACCAGTATCCGCGTTCAACGGGCGGCGCGGGCCGCTGTGGTCAACGCGCGGTGCAGCAGCCGGGAATCACCCAGCAGGGCCCGCAGTCGGCGCTCCAGACCGGCGATCGGGATCAGGTTCTGCGGGGCCCGCGGGTCCTTGTACGGGGTGGACGCGAAGCGCGGCAGGGTCACCAACGACAGATCGGCCAGCTCGATCGCCGCCTCGACCGGCAGGTCGGCGGAGCACTCCACCCGGACGATGCCCGCCCACGGCGCGCCGATCGCCACCGGCAGCCGCAGATACCACGACCAACCGCCCCAGGCGGTGCCGAGCCGGAACACCGGGGACCGCTCACCCGACGCCATCCCGGTCACCACGGCGGTCAGCCGAGCATCCAGATACTGACTGTGCTGCGTCTTGATGTAGCCCAGAGTGCGCGGCAACTGCCGACGACTGCGCAACGGGCCGTCCACCACCAACAGGTCACCGTCGACCCGGGCCGCGTCGGACACCGCCACCTCCAACGCGGTCAGCGGACCCTGCACGGCGGCCGGAAGCTTCGCCAACTCACCGGTGCCACCCACCCGGTGCACCGGGTAACGGATCGCGCCCGCCACCACATCCCGCGCCGACGGGCTCGCGGTGAACAGACCCCTACCAACCTGGGTGCCCGCCAACTGCGCCGCACCCCGGCCCAGGTCACAGCGGACCACCCCGGCCGCGTACGAGGCCGCCAACCCGGGAAACGACCCGCCGTCGGTCTCGGCCGTCCAGATGCTCGCGTCGATCCGACGCACCCCGTCGACCAGCAACACCACGTCGGGTGCGCGCACCCCGGGGCGTACCCCGATCGCCCGCCAGTCCACGGCGGGCAGCTCCACGTCCGCGTCGACCTGGGCGCTGCTCGGCGCGGCCGGCCCGGCCGCCGACGCCTCGAACGACGCCCCGTACGCCGGATCCCACGAGTCGACGAAGAACGCTGCGTCGCCCCGCACGTTCACCGGGCTCGCCTGTCGTTCGCGACTGCGGGGCTCCGCTGCGCGGCACTCCTCGCGCTCACCGGCCGGTCCGTTCCACCCGGGCGGAGCGGGCGTCCTTGCGCACCTCGAAGCGGACCGGGATCCGCTCGGCCAACGCCGGCACGTGGGTGACCACGCCGACCATCCGATCGCCCCGGGCCGCCAGGTTCTCCAGGGTCGCCGCCACCGTGTCCAGCGTGGCGGCGTCGAGGGTGCCGAAACCCTCGTCCAGGACGATCGACTCCAGGCTCGCCGCCGTGGTGGACATCCCGGCCAACTGTTCGGAGAGCGCCAACGCCAACGCCAGCGACGCCTGGAACGTCTCACCGCCGGAGAGGGTGCGCACCCCCCGACGCAGCCCGGCGTCGTGGTGGTCGACGACGACGAACTCACCCTTGTCGTGCACCAGCTCGTACTGCCCGTTGGACAACTCCCGCAGAATCCCCGACGCACCGTCGACCAGCAGGTCCAACGCCTCGGCCAGCAACCACCGCTCGAAGTTGTTGGCCCGCAGGTGCCCGGCGAGCGCGCGCGCCACCTGCGCCTCCCGCTCGTGCCCCGCCCGCTGCTCGCGCAACGCACCGGCCTGCTCGCGACGCTCGTGCAGCCGCCGCCGGTCGGCGTCGGCCCGCTCCACCGCCACCGTCGCCGCGTGCACCGGATCGTCCCCCACCGGCACGTCGGCGTCGGCGAAGATGGCCGCGATGGCCCGTTGCACCCCGTCGGCCACCGACTCGGCCGCCGCCACGGCAGCGGCCCGACCGTCCCGGTCGGCGCGGCGGCGGTCCGCCTCGCTGGTCGCCCAACCGGTCAGCGTCGACCAGGCGGCGGCCACATCGTCCCGGTCGGTCGCCGGGGGACCGAACCGGGCCAACCCGTCCCGGGCGGTGTCGAAGGCCCGCCACGCCGCCCGCAGCCGCTCCTCGGCGGCATCCACAGCGGCCCGGGCCTGGCGAGCGGTCTCGCGGCCGGCCCGGACCGCCGTCGCCGCCTCGTCCAGTGCGCGCCGCAACCGGGCGTGCTCGGCCAACTCCCGGCGCAGCACGGCCGGCTCGGCAGCCCCGGAAAGCTGCCCGTCCAGCTCGGCCAGCCGGGCCTCCAGCTGCTCCTGCCGGGCCCGCGCCTGCACCAGCAGCCGCTCCAGCTCACGCGCCGCCGCGTCCCGCTGCCGCACCGTCTCCTGCGCGGCCTTGGTCGCGGCCCGCGCGGCCTTGCCGGCCGCCGTCGCGGCGGCCACCGCCGAATCGGCCGGCACCGCCGGCACCTCGGCCACCGGCTGCTCGCACACCGGGCACGTTGCCCCCGCATGCAGGTGCACCCGCAGGCTGACCGCCAGGTCGGTGGCCTTCGCCTCCTCGTGCGCCCGGAAGGCCGCCTCCAGGTCCGCGTCGGCCCGCTCGGCGACCGCGCGGGCGTCGACCAGCGCCGCCACCGCCGTGGTGTGCTCGTCGTGCGCCGTGCGCACCGCCTCGCGGACCGTGTCGGCCTCGCCGGCCAGCCGGTCCCGATCGTCGTACGCCCGCAGTTGCAGTCGCAGCGCGCTCTCGTCACCGGCGGCGGCCAGCTCGCCGCGCAGCTTCTCCTCCCGCTCCTCGGCCAGCGACACCCCGGTCGCCGCCGCCTCCGCCTCGGCCCGCGCCGCGGTGACCGCGCGAGCGACAGCGCTCACCCCACCCGGCGCCCGCACCCCCGTCAGCACTGTCAGCTCGTCGTCCAGGGCGGTCAGCGCCGCCGCGGCCTCCCGTGCGGTGACCCGCGCCGCCGCCAACTCCGGCACCGCCTCGGCCACCGCGGCCGCCAGCTCGGTCATCCGGTCGACCCGGGCGTCGGCCTCGGCCAACGCCTCGTCGTCCACGCCGGTCAACCCGGCGAGCACCTGGTCGACCGCCTCCAACCGGGCCTCCGCCTGCGCGGCGCGCGCCGTCGCCTTCTTCTGCACGTCCTCGTAGACGCCGAGGCCCAGCAGGTTGACCAGGATCTGCTGCCGCGTCGCCGGCTTGGCGTGCAGGAAGTCGGCGAACTGCCCCTGTGGCAGCACCACACAGCTGGTGAACTGCTCGTACGGCAGCCCGACCGCCTCCAGCACCGCCTGCTCCATCTCGGCGGGAGTGCCGGCCACCACCTCGCCGAGGTCGTCCGGGCTCAGACCGGTGTCCAGTTTGGTCACGTCGAAGCCGGCCGGCATCAGCTGCAACCCGGCGTTGGCGGTCTTCACGTTGCCCCGGCCGTCCCGGCGGACCACCCGGGTCGCCACGTACCGGGCACCGCCGGACTCGAAGACCAACCGCACCCGCGCCTCGGTCGCCGACGGGGCGAGCGCGTTGGCCAACCCCCGGGCGCCGCCCCACCGGGGCACCATGCCGTACAGGGCGAAGCAGATCGCGTCCAACACAGTGGACTTACCGGAACCGGTCGGGCCGATCAGCGCGAAGAAGTCGGCGTCGGTGAAGTCGACAGTGGTCTCGTCCCGGAAGACCGTGAACCCGGCCATGTCCAAGCGCATCGGACGCATCAGTGCTCGACCTCCTCGAAAAGCTCGTCGAAGAGCTCCCGGACACCCTCGTCGGCGTGGCCCCGGCTGTCCAGGTAGTCGGCGAACAACTCCCGGGGCGAACGCCCCGAGCGCTGGGCGATGCGCGTGCCACTGCCCGGCGCGGCCACCAGCTCCGGGTCGATCCGGATCTCCAGGGCCCGGGGGAGCAGCTCCTGGACCTCCTCGCGCAGGCCGGCACGCGGTTGCTCCCGCACGTACACCCGCAGCCACGCGTCCGGCGCCTCGATCTCGGCGAGCTGGGCCAGGGTGCCGCGCACCGTCCGCAGCGCGCTCGCCGCCGTCACCGGCACCTCCCGCACCCGGGCTGCGGTGCTGGCCGTCACCTCGACAATCGTCACCGAGGGGACGTTCTCCTGCTCCCCAAAGTCGACAGCGAGCGGGCTGCCGCTGTATCGCACCGGGCAGGGGCCGGCGACCCGCTGCGCCCGGTGCAGGTGACCCAGCGCCACGTAGTGCGCGGTGGCCGGGAAGACGGTGGCCGGCACCGCGTAACCCAGCACCGTGTGCGCGTCGCGCTCGCCGCCGCCGGTGGCCGCGCCGGTCACCGTCAGGTGCGCGCTGACCAGGTGCACCCGGTCCGGCTCGGTGAATCCCTCGGTCAGTCGCCCCAGCACCCGGCCCAGGTGGTCGGCGTACGTCTGGTTGGTCTCCGCGGCGGTCAGCTCGTACATCTCCAACGCGCGCACCGCGTACCGCTGGGACAGGAACGGCAACGCGGCCAGCCGCCACCGCTCGCCACCGGCGGTGGTGCCGTCGATGATGTGCTCGTCCGGATTTTCGCGTACCCCGCCGCGCAGCGTGATGCCGGCGGCGTCGGCCCACGGGCGCAGCGCGTCCAGTGCGGGGCCGTTGTCGTGGTTACCGCCGATCGCCACCACGTCCGCGCCGGTCCGCCGCAGCGCCGTCAACGCCCGGGTGACCAGGCGGGTCGCCTCCGAACTGGGCGCGGCGGTGTCGTAGAGGTCACCGGCGACGATCACCAGATCCGGCCGCTCGGCATTGGCGATCTCGATCACCCCGGCCAGCACCGCCTTGTGCTCGTCGGCCCGGGACTGCCCCTTGAGCACCTTGCCCACATGCCAGTCGGAGGTGTGCAGGATCTTCATGGCTTGCCGGCCCCCTAGAACGGGATGTCGTCGTCGGTGGTGCCGCCGCCGGAGCCCACCACGGCGAACGGGTCGGCGGACTGGGTGATCGAGCGCAGCGTCTCCGATGGTGCCCGGCCCGCCTCGGAGACCCGGGTGGCCCAGGCCGGGAACGGAAACTCCAGGCAGAGCGGAACCGGAATGTCCGGCTGGTTGACGAACATGGTGCCCGGCTTGGCCAGCAACGCCCGCTGGCGCTGCGCGGGCGGCAGGAAGCCGTATTCCGGGCGGGACGCCTCGGCCGGGTCGAGCCGGCCGACCACCCGGATCGCCGAGTTGGTGACGATCCGCCGCTCCACCTCGCTCGCCGTCTGCTGCGCGCCGATCAGGATCACCCCGAGCGAGCGGCCCCGCTCGGCGATGTCGAGCAGCACCTCCTTGATGGGGGAGGAGCCCTCCCGGGGGGCGTACTTGTTGAGCTCGTCGAGGACCACGAACAGCAGCGGCTTGGCCGTGCCGGACTTCTCCTTGCGCTCGAACTCGCTCTTCAGCGTCACACCGACCACGAACCGCTGCGCCCGGTCCGGCAGGTTGTGCAGGTCGACCACGGTGACCTGCGCCGACTCGCTGGTGTTGATCGAGTGCGGGCGGCGGGCCGCGAGGTCACCACGGATCAGCCGGGCCAGGTCCTTCTTACTGCCGATCAACCGCCGGGCGAACGCGTTGACGGTGCCCAGCCCCACCGCGCTGCCCGCCCAGTCGGAGCGGGTCTCGTCGTCGTTGAGCTGGTCGACGATGTGGTCGACCAGGTCGCCGTACGAGCCGAGCCGAACCCCGTCGATGCTCACCCCGCCGTCGGCGGGCTGGGCGTAGCGGGCCAGGTGCGCGGCCACCGAGTGAACCACCATCGTGTACTGCTGGCGCTCGTCGTCGGCGTCGGCGAACACGTACGGCAGCAGGCGGTCGGTGCAGAACTCGCTCAGCGTCCAGTAGAAGCTGTCGACGCCGGTGAGCCGGCTGCTCACATCCGGCGTGCCGGCCGCGTCACCGACCCGTGGTGGGGCGTAGACCCGCACGTCGGGGAAGGCACCCGCGCTCAACCCGAGCTTCGCGTACGCCGCGCGGGTGGGCTCGTCGAGGCGGGTGTTGGGGTGGTCCAGGAAGAGAAGGTCCTCACCCTTGACGTTGAAGATCAGCGCCTTGGCGTTGACCGCGTCGCCGCCCAGCACCCCGGAGCGGAACACCGAGTAGAGCAGGAAGGTGGCGAAGCTGGTCTTGGTGGCCACCCCGGAGATGCCGGAGATGGAGACGTGCGCGCCCCGGCTGCCGTCGAGGAAGTCGGCGTTGAGGTAGACCGGCACCCCGTCGCGACCCATGCCCATCGGGATGCGCCGCTCCATCCGGTCGAAGTGCAGCGCGCGCGCCCGCGCGTCGCCCTCGGCCCGGTGCACAACGGCCCCCGGCGTGGGCGGCACGTAGAGCTCCGGGTCGACCCGGGTGGTGGTGATTTCGGCCGCCTCCTGCACCATCGCCGGCAGTGTGCCGTCGGCGATGGCGAACACGTCGGAGTCGAACTGGGCGCCCTCGTGCCGGGCGCGGACCTGGGTGACCACCCCGGCGATCGTCACCGGCTCGCGGTCGGGCAGGTCGCGTCGGGTGACCACCACGTCGTCGAGCTGCAGGTAGCTGCCGGGCGCCACGGCCGTCCAGAACTGCAACGGGGTGGCGTCGGCGGTGCCCAGCACCCGCCCGACCGCCTCGCCCGGGCTGTCGAGGTCGGCGTCGGTCATCGGGCGACCCCTGTCGCTCGGGCATCACGGTCGGCGCGCATGACGTGCATAGTGCCCGAGGAGTACGACAGGTCGCCACGCGACGCGGCGGACGACACCATGCCCCGTCACACTCATGACGCTGGGTGTTCGACCGAGCGCACCAGGTGGGCGCGAGCGTGTCGGGTGCCGCGCGAGTCCTGGCCGCCGGTGTAGGGAGCTACTGGCGGGCGTGGCGGAGCATCAGGACGCCGTCCTCGGTGGCGAGCACGTGCCGCAACGGTAGGTGCCGGGGCGCGGTGACGTCGCCGGCGGTGATCCGGCCGGGGCCGGGCCCGGCGAGCAGCGGCGAGACGGTGAGGCACAGTTCGTCGACCAGGTCGGCGGCGGTGAGCGCGCCGAACAGGTGTGGGCCGCCCTCGCAGAGCAGTTGGGTGAGCCCGCGTCCGTGCAGCTCGGCGAGGCCGGCGGCCAGGTCGACGCGCCCGGTGCCGCAGCGCAGCACGTCGGCGACGTCGGTCAGCCCGGGCGGCGGGTCGGCGTCGGCGTGGGTGAGCACCACCGGACGGGTCGGTGCGTCGGCGAACGCGGCCTGCGCCGGGTCCAGGTCCAGCGATCCGGAGACGACCACCAGCGTCGGGTACGCGGCCAGACCGTTGGCCTGACGCCAGGCGCGGCGGCGTTCGTCGAGGCGGACCGCCCGGTATCCCTCGTGGCGCAGCGTGCCGGCGGCCACCACCAGGGCGTCGCAGGCCATCCGCAGCAGGCCGAACACCCGCTTGTCCGGCTCGCCGGAGAGCCCGGCGGAGTAGCCGTCCACGCTGACCGCACCGTCCAGGCTGGTCACGAAGTTCACTCGCAGCCGGGGCTGGTCGGCGCGGCCGTAGAGGGCGGTCAGCTCGGTGTCGTCGAGTGGCTGCGTCGACGGCTCGGGCCAGAGCCGTCGGATCGGAATTCTGACGGTCATTCGCCGGCCGGACCGGTGACCGGAGGGGTCGGTTCGGCGGTACGGTGCTGGCAGTCGCACCAGTTCCGGCCCGGGCACTCATCGTGTCGCCGGGCCCGGCACGCTCGGCAGATCATGCTGGCAGCCTAAGCCGCGGGAGGACAGGACAGCATGCCGCGTCAGATCTTCCAGCTGAAGATGTCCCTCGCCGGGACCCGGCCGCCGGTGTGGCGCCGGGTGCTCGTGCCGGCCGGTTACACGCTGGACCGGCTGCACCGGGTGGCGCAGCACGCGATGGGTTGGCGGGACTGCCACCTGCACTCGTTCGAGATCGACGCGATGCAGTACGGCGAGCCCGACCCGGACGGTGAGTTGGCGCTGCACGACGAGTTGGACGTGCGGCTCGACGCGGTGCTCGGCAAGGGCAGCCGGTTCTCCTACACGTACGACTTCGGCGACTGGTGGGAGCACGACCTGGTCGTGGAGGACGCGCTGACCGCCGACCCGGACGAGCGGTACCCGGTCTGCCTGGCCGGCGAGCGGGCCTGCCCGCCGGAGGGCATCGGCGGGCCGGTGGGCTATCAGGCGCTTCTGGAGGCGCTGGACGCCCAGGCCGACCCGGGTGACCTGGTCAGTTCCCGGCACGCGATGCTGCGCGACTGGGCGGGTGCCGCCTTCGACCCGTCGGGCTTCGACCCGGACCGGGCAACCACGCTGCTGCGCCGCTTCTGCTGAACCGCCAGTTGCGGGAGGTGTCGCTGGGGCTCCTGTTACCCGAGTGATCAGCGGTAACGATCTGGGAACGCTCCCATCGCCCTATTGACACTCCCGTTACCCGCCGGCAATCTCATGGGAGCGCTCCCGGAGGTGGCGTGGCTCACTCACGAATCCCCGGCCTGGCGCGACGGGCACCCCCCACCACACCCATCCAGCCTCACCACCGGAAAGAGGGGTCAGCGCATGAGTGTCACCACGCGGCGTACCCGCCTGGCAGCCGCCGCCCTGGCCGCGATCACCGCAATCAGCGGTCTCGCGGCCTGTGGCAAGGACGACGAGAAGCCGGCGGCCGGCGAGAAGCCGGCCAAGCTGGTCGTCGACACGTTCGGCGAGATGGGCTACGACGAGCTTGTCAAGCAGTACGAGAAGGACACCGGCATCAAGGTCGAGCTGCGCAAGACCGCGCAGCTCGGTGAGTACCGGCCGAAGCTGGTCCGCTACCTGGCCACCGGCAAGGGCGCGGCGGACGTCACCGCGCTGGAAGAGGGCATCCTCAACGAGTTCAAGCCCAACGCGCGCAACTGGGAGGACCTCGCGCCGCTGGTGGGGGACCACTCGAAGGAGTACCTGCCCTGGAAGTGGGAGCTCGGCAAGGCGCCGGACGGTCGGCTGATCGGCCTGCCGACCGACGTCGGCAGCCTCGCCGTCTGCTACCGCAAGGACCTGTTCCAGGCGGCCGGCCTGCCCACCGAGCGCGACCAGGTGTCGGCGCTCTGGCCGGACTGGAAGGGTTTCCACGACGCCGGTCTGAAGTACAAGCAGGGCAGCGGCGGCAAGGCGTTCATCGACTCGATCACCGCCGTCTCCAACGGTGTGCTCTTCCAGGGCAACGGTGATCTGTTCTACGACAAGGAAGACAACATCATCGCGGACACCAGCCCCGCGGTGAAGAACGCCTGGGACACCGCCACGTCGATGGCCGACATCTCCGCCAAGGCGTCCACCTGGTCGCCGGAGTGGTCGGGTGGCTTCAAGCAGGGCACCTTCGCGGCGACCTTCTGCCCGTCCTGGATGCTCGGCATCGTCTCGGACAACTCCGGTCCGGCCAACAAGGGCAAGTGGGACGTCGCGTCCGTGCCGGGCGGCGGCGGTAACTGGGGTGGCTCGTGGCTCGCGGTTCCGGCGCAGAGCAAGTACCCGAAGGAGGCGGCGAAGCTCGCCGAGTACCTCACCAACGCCAAGAGCCAGGTGGATGCCTTCAAGCTCAAGGGCCCGCTGCCGACCAACCTGGAGGCGCTGAAGGACCAGGCGTTCCTCGGTTACACCAACGAGTACTTCAGCAACGCGCCGACCGGCAAGATCTTCGGTGAGAGCGTCGCCAAGATCCAGCCGATCCACCTGGGCCCGAAGCACCAGGCGGTCAAGGAGAACGCGCTCGAGCCGGCTCTGCGGGCGTTCGAGAACGGGCAGGCCGACAAGGCGAAGGCCTGGGAGCAGTTCACGAAGGACGCAAAGACTCAGGGTGCCTTCTGAGTGATTCCCTGCCGGTGGCGTTCGGGGCTTCCCGGACGCCACCGGCCGGTCCCCTCCGCGTAGCGCCCTGCGCGAGGGCCCCCGGGCCTCGCCGGAAAAGGAAATTCGCATGAGCCTGTCGGCCACGACGGCACGGCCGTCGCCAGCAGCACCGCCTTCTCCCGACGTCTCTCGGCGACGTCGCCGGGGGAGATTACTCAACCGCCTCGATGTCAAGTACTCGCCGTACCTCTACATCGCTCCGTTCTTCCTGATCTTCGGCATCTTCGGGCTGTACCCGATGCTGCGCACCGCCTGGATGTCACTGCACGACTGGGACATGATCGGCGAGCACACGTTCATCGGCTTCGACAACTACACCCGGCTGGTGTCCGACGAGTACTTCTGGAACGCGCTGGTCAACACGTTCGGCATCTTCGCCCTGTCGACCATCCCGCAGTTGTTGCTCGCCCTCTTCCTGGCGAACCTGCTCAACCGGACCTTCCTGCGCGCCAAGACCTTCTTCCGGATGGCCATCTTCATGCCGAACGTGGTGTCGGTGGCAGCGGTCGCGATCGTCTTCGGGATGCTGTTCCAGCGGGAGTTCGGCCTGTTCAACTGGCTGCTCAGCTTCGTCGGTGTCGACCCGGTCGACTGGGACGGGCACAGGTGGAGCTCCTGGACGGCCATCTCCTCCATGGTCAACTGGCGGTGGACCGGGTACAACACCCTGATCCTGCTCGCCGGCATGCAGGCGATCCCGAAGGACCTCTACGAGGCCGCGGAGATCGACGGCGCCAGTCCGTGGCGACAGTTCTGGCAGATCACCCTGCCCATGCTCAAGCCCACCTTCATCTTCGTGGTCATCCTGTCCACGATCGGCGGGATGCAGCTCTTCACCGAGCCGCTGCTCTTCGGCAACGGCAACATCATCGGCGGCAACCAGCGGGAGTTCCAGACGCTGGCAATGTACATGTACGAGATGGGCATCGTGAACCTGAACAGCGCCGGCTACGGAGCCGCGGTGGCCTGGGCGATCTTCATGATCATCATCGTGGTGTCGCTGTTCAACTTCCTACTCGTCCGCCGCTCGGCGAAGTGAGGAGAGATCGATGATCTCGGCTTCCCAGCGCCTGTGGCGCACCAGCCCGCTGACCTACGTGGCGCTCGTCCTGGCGGCGCTGCTGTCGATCTACCCGTTCTACTACATGCTGGTGATCGGCACCCGCAGCCTGGACAACATCAACGACGTGCCACCCCCGCTGACTCCCGGCGGCGCGTTCGGTGACAACTTCGGGCGGGTGCTCGACAACGACGCCGCCAACTTCCTCACCGGCATGATGAACTCGATCATCGTCTCCTCGGTGGTCACCGTCTCGGTGGTGCTCACCGGTTCGCTGGCCGGGTTCGCCTTCGCCAAGCTGAAGTTCCGCGGCAGCAACATCCTCCTGCTGGCGATCATCGTCACCATGATGATCCCGACCCAGATGGGGCTCATCCCGCTCTGGGGCATGATGCAGGACCTCGGGTGGTACGACACCCTCTACGCGGTCACCGTGCCGTTCCTGGTCACCGCCTTCGGCGTGTTCATGATGCGGCAGTACGCCAGCCAGGCGATCTCCGACGAGCTGATCGAGGCCGGCCGGGTCGACGGGGCGAGCACGTTCCGGATCTACTGGAGCATCGTGCTGCCGGCGCTGCGGCCCGCCGCCGGCGTCCTCGGTCTGCTGACCTTCATGGAGACCTGGAACTCGTTCCTCTGGCCGTACGCCATCCTCACCCCGGAGAACCCGACCCTGCAGGTCTCGCTCTCCTTCCTCTCGTACGCCTACTACACCGACTACTCCCAGGTGTTCGCCGCCACGGCGATCGGCACCATCCCCCTGGTGATCGTTTTCCTCGTGTTCGGCCGCCAGATCATTGGCGGGATCATGGAAGGTGCCGTCAAGTCGTGAGCAACCCCGCCAGCCCACCCGCCGTCGACGTCCTCGACGAGCGCCCGGGGCTGACCTTTCCACCCGGATTCCTCTGGGGGGCCGCGACGGCGGCGTACCAGATCGAGGGGGCGGCGGCCGAGGACGGCCGCGCCCCGTCGATCTGGGACACCTTCAGCCACACCGAGGGCCGGGTCGTCGCCGGGCACACCGGTGACGTGGCGTGCGACCACTACCACCGCCTCGGTGAGGACGTCGCGCTGATGGCCGAGCTGGGCCTGAAGTCGTACCGTTTCTCGGTCTCCTGGTCGCGGGTGCAGCCCGCCGGCAGCGGCGCGGTCAACCCGCAGGGGTTGGACTTCTACCGCCGGCTGGTCGACGAGCTGTTGGCCAACGGCATCGAGCCGTGGCTCACCCTCTACCACTGGGATCTGCCGCAGCCGTTGGAGGACGCCGGCGGCTGGCCGGCCCGGGACACCGCGGCCCGCTTCGCCGACTACACGACGGTGATGGCCGACGCGCTCGGCGACCGGGTGCGCTACTGGACCACGCTGAACGAGCCGTGGTGCTCGGCGTTCCTCGGCTACGGCTCCGGGGTGCACGCCCCCGGCCGCACCAACGGAGCGGACGCGGTGCGCGCCGGTCACCACCTGATGCTCGGGCACGGCTTGGCCGTGCAGGCGCTGCGGGCCGCCCGGCCGACCGCCGAGGTGGGCGTGACCGTCAACCTCTACCCGGTCGACCCGGCCAGCGACACCCCCGCCGACCGCGACGCCGCCCGGCGGATCGACGGGTTGGCCAACCGGTTCTTCCTGGACCCGCTGCTGCGCGGGTCGTACCCGGAGGACCTGGTTGCCGACCTCAGCACGGTGACCGACTTCGACCACGTGCGCGACGGCGACCTGGCGACCATCTCCACGCCGTTGGACCTGGTCGGGGTCAACTACTACAGCCGGCACGTCGTCGCCGCGCCGGTCGAGGGCGTCCCGGCCGACCCGGCCCCCTCGTGCTGGCCGGGCAGCGAGGACGTCCGGTTCGTCAGCCGCGGCGTCCCGGTCACCGACATGGGCTGGGAGATCGACGCCCCGGGCCTGACCGAGACGCTGCGTCGGGTGCACGGCTACACCGAGCTGCCGTTGTACGTCACCGAGAACGGTTCCGCGTTCGTCGACTCGGTGGTCGACGGGCAGGTCGACGACGTCGATCGGTTGGCCTACTTCGACGCCCACCTGCGCGCCGCCCACGAGGCGATCGACGCCGGGGTGCCGCTGCGGGGATACTTTGCCTGGTCGTTGATGGATAATTTCGAATGGGCCTGGGGTTACACCAAGCGGTTTGGCATGATCCACGTCGACTACGACAGCCAGGTCCGCACCCCCAAGTCCAGCGCCAAGTGGTACGCCTCGGTGATCCGGCGCAACGGTCTGGCCGCACAATAGGCTCGGGCCAGCCATCAGGACGGCCCCGGCGTCCACCTCCCGCAGGTGGCGCCGGGTCCGCCCGCCGTCGGAGGAGCAGACGATGACAACGCAGCGCACCCGGTCGCTCGGGCGCCCGACCCTCGACGCGGTCGCGGCGCGTGCCGGCGTCGGTCGGGGCACGGTCTCCCGCGTGGTCAACGGCTCGCCCCAGGTCAGCCCGGAGGCCCGGGCCGCGGTCCAACAGGCCATCGCCGAGCTGGGGTACGTGCCGAACCGGGCCGCCCGCGCGCTCGTCACCCAGCGGACCGACTCGGTCGCGCTGGTGGTCTCCGAATCCGGCGAGCGGGTCTTCACCGAGCCGTTCTTCGCCTCGATCGTGCGGGGGATCAGCTCCGGGCTGCTGGAGACGCCGATGCAGCTCTGGCTGGCCATGGCCCAGTCGCCGGTGGAGCGGGAGCGGGTCGAGCACCACCTCACCAACCAACACGTCGACGGCGTCCTGCTGCTGTCGTTGCACGACTCCGACCCGCTGCAGACGCTGCTGGAGGAGCGCGGCCTGCCCGCCGTGCTCGGCGGTCGGCCCGCCCGGATGCTCCAACCCGGCGCCCAACCGGCCTGGTTCGTCGACGTGGACAACGTTGGCGGGGCCCGGCAGGCGGTGGAGTACCTGACGGGGCAGGGGCGGCGACGCGTCGCCACCATCGCCGGTCCGCAGGACATGGGCGCCGGTCTGGCCCGGTTGGCCGGCTACACCGAGGCGGTCAAGGCCACCGGGGCCAGCGTCAACCCCGACCTGATCGCGTACGGCGACTTCAGCGAGGGCAGCGGCGCGGCCGGCATGCGTCGGCTGCTGGACGTCTGCCCGGACCTGGACGCGGTGTTCGTCGCCTCCGACCTGATGGCGTTCGGCGCGCTGCGGACCCTGCGCGAGGCCGGCCGGCGGGTGCCACGGGACGTCGCGGTGATCGGCTTCGACGACGCGACGATCGCCCGTCAGGCGGAGCCGCCGCTGACCACCGTTTTCCAGCCGGTGGAGGAGATGGGCCGGCAGATGGCCCGCCTGCTGGTGGCCCGGATCCGTGGCGAGGAGCTACCCGCCTCCCACATCCTCCTGGACACTCAACTGGTCCACCGAGCCTCCGCCTAACCCCACGCCCCCAGGACCCCGCACAGCGCGCACCCCGCGCCCCGCGCGCACCCCGCGCCCCGCACAGCGCGCACCCCGCACAGCGCCCCCCGCGTCGATCATGAGGTTGGCCTGGACATTCCCGGCATCTCGACTCGCCAACCTCATGATCAAGAAGGCCGACAGGGCAAGATCGTGCTCGATCCTGGATCGAGTGGCCTCCCGGCGACCGCACACCACTACATCCAGGATCGAGCGCGATCTTCAGGTGTCGGGGCGTGCGGCGCGTGCGGGCGGGTTGCGCGGGGCGTGCGGGCGGGTTGGGCGGGGCGTGCGGGCGGGGCGTGCGGCGTGCGGGGCCGCGGTGGGCGTGCGCGGGGCGGGTGAGTGGGGCAGGGTTGGTGCCCGGCGGTCAGGCGGAGGTGGGGGCCCAGCGGCGGAGTTCGCGCTTGGCCAGGGAGTTGCGGTGGACCTCGTCGGGGCCGTCGGCGAGGCGCAGGGTGCGGGTCTGCGCCCAGAGGGCGGCCAGTGGGGTGTCCTGGCTGACGCCGGCGCCGCCGTACCCCTGGATGGCCTTGTCGATCACCCACTCCGCCATCGCCGGAGTGCCGATCTTGATGGCCTGGATCTCGGTGTGCGCGCCCTTGTTGCCGACGGTGTCCATCAGCCACGCCGTCTTGAGCACCAGCAGCCGGGCCTGCTCGATGCGGACCCGGGACTCGGCGATCCACTCCCGCACGACGCCCTGCTCCGCCAGGGGCCGGCCGAACGCGATCCGGTCGTTGGCCCGGCGGCAGAGCAGCTCCAGTGCCCGTTCGGCCATCCCGATCAGTCGCATGCAGTGGTGGATGCGGCCCGGGCCGAGGCGGGCCTGCGCGATGGCGAAGCCGGTGCCCTCGGCGCCGATCAGGTTCTCCGCCGGCACCCGGACGTCGGTGAAGTCGATCTCGGCGTGCCCGCCGTGGGAGCCGTCGGTGTAGCCGAAGACGGTCATCCCCCGGCGCACCGTCACACCGGGGGTGTCCCGGGGGACCAGCACCATGCTCTGCTGGCGGTGCCGGTCCGCGGTGGGGTCGGTCTTGCCCATCACGATGAAGATCTCGCAGCGCGGGTCCATCGCGCCCGACGACCACCACTTCCGTCCGTTGATCACGTACTCGTCGCCGTCGCGGGTGATCCGGGTGGCGATGTTGGTGGCGTCGGAGGAGGCGACGTCCGGCTCGGTCATGCAGAACGCCGAGCGGATCTCACCCTCCAGCAGCGGCATCAGCCAGCGCTGCCGCTGCGTCTCCGAGCCGAACTCGGCCAGCAACTCCATGTTGCCGGTGTCCGGTGCCGCGCAGTTGACCGCCTCGGGCGCGAGGTGCGGGCTGCGCCCGGTCAGCTCGGCCAGGGGAGCGTACTGGAGGTTGGTCAGGCCGGCGCCGTAGCGCGGGTCGGGCAGGAAGAGGTTCCACAGGCCGCGCTTGCGGGCCTCCGCCTTCAGCTCGGCCAACACCGGGGTACGCGACCACGGGTCCCCGGCGGCCACCTGCTCGGCGTGCACGGGCTCGGCCGGGTAGACGTGTTCGGTCAGGAACCGGGTCAGCTCGTCGCGCAGCTCCTCGGTCCGGCTGTCGTATGAGAAGTCCATCACCGCTCCCTGGCGGCGGTCAGCCCGTGTGCGACCAGCGGTGCCACCATCTCGCCGATCCGGTCGAAGCCCTCGCCGAGCGTCTGCCCGAGCGTGTGGCGGTAGTGGATGCCCTCGCAGATGACAGCGAGTTTGAAACAGCCCAGCGCCACGTGCCAGTGCAGTGGTCCGACGTCGACGTCGCTGCGCCCGGCGTACCGGTCGATCAGCTCGCTGCCGGTGGGGAAGCCGGCGCGCGGGCCGAGCCCGTCCGCGACGGGGTTGCCCTCGGCGGTGTCGCTGCCGCCGAGCACGTCCCAGTACGTCAGCAGCAGCCCCAGGTCGGCGAGGGGGTCGCCGAGGGTGGCCATCTCCCAGTCGAGCACCGCGTGCACGGCGACGGGGTCGGCCGAGGCGAGGAGGTTGTCGAGGCGGTAGTCGCCGTGCACGATCCGGCCGGCGTTCGCACCCTCCGGGGCGGTCGCCGCGAGCAGGTCACGCAGCTCGTCGATGCCGGCCAGCGGGCGGCTGCGGGAGCGGTCGAGCTGACCGGCCCACCGGCGCACCTGCCGGGCCAGGTAGCCCTCGGGGCGGCCGAAGTCAGCCAACCCGACGGCGGACGGTTCGACGCTGTGCAGCGCGGCGAGGGTGTCCATCATCGCCATGGCGAGGTGGTGGCGTCGTTCGTCGCCCAGCGGGTCGGTCTGCGCGCGGGTGCGGAACACCTCGCCGGGCATCCGTTCCATCAGGTAGAACGGTGCGCCGATGACGTCCGGGTCGGTGCAGAGCAGCAGCGCGCCCGGCACCGGCACCTCGGTCGGCGCGAGCGCCGAGATGACCCGGAACTCGCGCCCCATGTCGTGCGCGGTGGCCAGCACGTGCCCCAGCGGGGGGCGGCGCAGCACTACCTCGCGGTCGCCGAGGCGCAGCAGGTAGGTGAGGTTGGACTTGCCGCCGGCGATCAGCTGGGCGCGCAACGGCCCGACGAGCAGCTCGGGTCGGTGCTTGGCCAGGTGGTCGGCGAGACGGTCCAGGGGCAGACCCGCGGGTGAGGTGGGGACGGCCTCCGGCCGCGACGCATCGACGGCCGGATCACTCATCCGACCAGTTGATGGCAGCCCGTTCACGTTGTCAAGGTCAGATTCACCGCACGTCTCGTCGGGAGGGCTTCGGCCAAGCGGGCCAGCGCCGCCGCCGGGGCGCGTCTCAAGGGGAACAACCCACGCCTTTCATGGCAATTGCCCCGATATGGTCTTGATGGTGGGCTGCGGAGGCGGCCCCCGGAGCGACGGGGGTCAATCGTGGTGAAGGCGAGCGGGGGCACGACGACGGTGGGTGAGCTGTTGCTCAGCCGGCTCTACGACCTCGGGGTGCGCCATGTCTTTGGGTTGCCAGGCGACTACAACATGGATTTCCTCGACCAGATCGAGGCGTTCGACGGGATCGAGTGGGTCGGCAGCTGCAACGAGCTCAACGCCGGCTTCAGCGCCGACGGGTATGCCCGCCTCGCCGGCGTCGGAGCGATCCTCACGACGTTCGGTCCCGGTGAGCTGTCGGCGGTCAACGCGCTGGCCGGGGCCATGGCGGAGTCGGTACCCATCGTCTCGATCGTCGGCGGTCCGACCGAGGAGATCATGCGACAGCACACCTCCATGCACCACTCGCTCGCCGACGGCGATTTCGACCACTGGGTACGGGTGGCGCGAGAGGTGACTGTCGCCCAGACCTCGCTGACCCCGCAGAACGCCCTGGGGGAGGTCGACCGGGTGCTCACCGAGTGCTGGTCGCAGCAGCGTCCGGTCTACGTCCGGATGCCCGGCGACGTGGCCCACGCCGAAATCGCCCGGCCGGGGCGACGGTTCACCCGCCCCGAGCCGGTCGTGGCGGCCGGGCAGCTCGACGCCTTCGCCACGGCCGCCCGGCGGCTGCTCGACGGTGTCGAGCGGCCCGCCATGCTCGTCGGGAACCTGCCGATCCGCTTCCACCTCGGCGCCGCCGTCACGGCTATGGCCGCCGAACGGAACTGGCCGGTCGCCGCACAGTCGCTGGGACGTGGACTGCTCGACGAGTCCGACCCCCACTACGTGGGCGTCTACAACGGCGGTGACAGCGTCGACGAGGTCCGCGCGGTCGTGGAGGGCGCGGACGCGCTCGTCTGTCTGGGCACCACGTTCTTCGACTGGGACGGCCTGTTCACCGCCGACATCACGGTGGACCGGGTCATCAGCCTGCACCGGGACGCCGCAGTCGTCGCGGGCACCCGCTTCGCCCCGGTGGCCCTGCCGGCGGCGCTGCGCTGCCTGCACGAGATCGCCCCGAACCGTACGGCGCAGTGGTCACGCGCGCCGCTGCTGGCGGCCGATCCGCCCGCACTCGACCCGTCGAACAACGAACCGATCCGACAGGCCCGGCTCTGGCCGGCGATCCAGAGCATGCTGCGTGAGGGGGACATCTTCGTTCCGGAGACCGGCACCCCGTCCTTCGGCGCGGCGACGATGCGACTGCCCGCCGACGTCACGGTCGTGTGGCCGCCCATCTGGGGCTCGATCGGCTACGCCACCCCGGCCGCCTTCGGTGCCGGGGTGGCGGCACCGGATCGACGGACGGTGCTCGTGACCGGCGACGGATCTCTCCAACTGACAGTGCAGGAGATCAGCCGGATGCTCGCCACGAACCAACGTCCGGTCATCATCGTGGTCAACAACGGCGGTTACACGGTCGAACGGGCCGTCGACGGGCGGCACCAGCCGTACAACGACATCGACAACTGGCGGTACACCGAACTGCCCGCCGTGTTCGCACGGGAGCAGGGCTTCACCGCCCACGTGGCCCGTACCGAGGGTGAACTCGCGACCATCCTGGCCGGCATCGACGGACGGCCGGCCCAGCTGACACTCATCGAGGTGGAGACCGACCCACTGGACCTGCCCACCGGAATGCCGCAGTGGGGTCGGGAGACGTCCGCCGCCGACTACCACGCGCAGCTCGCCTCCACGCCGGTCCTGCCCCTGGGTGGGCTGCCGTAGCGCCCCGGCCGGGCCCTTCGCCGGCCGTCAACCCGCAAATTTCCGCTCGGGACATGCCCCTGCAACAGGGACGAAATGGTCAACGACCAGGCTGTGACCAGCCTGCCGGCCGCCGCCGGCCGCCGAGCGGAGGGACAGACATGTTGCTGCGAGTTCGGGTCACCCTGCCGGACCGTCCGGGCACCCTCGGCCAGGTCGCCCGCACGCTCGGCGTCTCCGGCGCGGACATCGTCCAGGTGGTGGTCCTGGAGCGGCTCGGCGGGCGCGCGGTGGACGACTTCACTGTGGTCTGGCCTGGCGCCGCCCGGGTGGAGGGACTGTTGGCAGGGCTGGCGGCGATCCCCGGCGTCCGCGTGGACGGGGTGTGGCGGGCGATCGGCGCGCCCACCACCACCGGCCAGGACGCCGAGCTGCTGGCCCAGGTGGCGGCCAACCCGGCCGACGGGCTGGCCACCCTTGTCGACGCGGTGCCCGGTCTGCTGGCGGCCGACTGGGCGGTGGCGGCGGTGGTCCCGCTGGACTGGGCCTCGCGGTCCGGGGGTGGCCCCGGGGCGACCGTGGGGCACGCCAGTTGGCGGGCACCCGTACCGCTGCGGTTGCCCGAGGTGACGCCGCTGCGCGGCCGGTCCCTGACCACGGCGGACGGCACCCACCACGCGGTCGCGCCGTTCGGACGGGCCGGCCTGGTCCTGGTGGTGGCCCGGGAGCACAGCGACACGCTCAGCGCCGCCGCGTTCCACACCACCGAGGTGGACCGGCTCTCCCAGCTCGTCCGGGCCTGCGCGGTGATCCTCGGGGACCGGCTGGACCTGGTCGGCGTACCGCCGGTCACCGTCAATCCCTGAGCCGCCACCCACCGGGGTTGGGTGGTCGGCGAGGCCCGACCCTGTTGATCTAGCCTCTCCGGAATGGACCTGGCTTTCGATGGATATCGCTGGGAGGCAGCCGGCGGTGGCGCGATCCCGGCGGGCGCGGTACCGCACGGGTACGCGGCGGACGGTGAGCCCCTGTGGGTGTGCCGCGTCCGGATGCGTGGCGGCGTGCACCCGGGCGAGGTCCGCCCGGCCTTCGGCGCCGCCAAGACCACCTGGGCCGGCGCGGAGGTCCGCGTCGACGAGTACGAGGTGCTGATGGACCACGGCGTCTGGGGCGTCGCGTCCGGTGGGGCGGTGCCCGCGGACGCGCTGCCGGCGGGCCACGAGGCTGACGGCGAACCGCTCTACGTCGCCCGCGCGGCGGTCGGGCCGGGCGCCCTGCACATCGGCAAGGTGCGGTCGGCCTTCGGCGCCGCCAACATCGGATACGGCAACGCCGAGCGGACCGCCCGGTCCTACGAGGTGCTGCTGCGGTCGCCGGCTGCCGCGCCGGCGAGCGGGCGGCGGCCCGGGATCCAGATGGACCCCACCTACGCCGACTTCGGCACCGAGCCGCCCCGCGTCGGGAACGTCACGATCACCGGCGTCGACCGTTCCTCGGCCGCCGGCGACCACCTGGCCATCGGGGCCGGCGGGTCGGTCGAGCTGGAGTTCGACGTGCCCGACCCGGCCGTCGTCGGCGAGGCCTGTGTCGCCGTCCGGGCACTCGCGTCGATGCTCTCCCGGGCGCCCGGGTACGCCCCGCTCACCGTCCGCCTCAACGGCAGGCCACTGGCCAACCGGCTGCGGATCCCCAACGGCGGCGGGCTCCCGCAACGGCTGGTCTTCGCGGTGCCGGCCGAGGAGTTGACGGCCGGCCGGAACACGCTGCGCATCGAGAGCGGTGTCGACGCCCGCAGCATGCTGTGGCTGTACCGGGTGACGATCGACCCGATGCACGCACACGACCAGGCGGGACTGGCCCTCGAACGGCGGGCGATCGCCGAGCCGGTGCTGCGGTACGCCAGCGACGCCGGCGACATCACCATCTTCATCGACCGCGGCGAGCAGGCCGTTCTCGAGCAGGTGGCCTGGGCCGACGAGTCCGGCGCCGAGTACGCGATCACGTTCGAGAAGCAGCAGGCCGCCTTCTACGGCTGGCGGCGGCAGCCGGGCGGAGAGCCGACGGAGTTCCGTGGCCGGCTGACCCAGCGCGACACCGTCGCCAAGGAGGCCTGGCGCTTCTCCACCCAGGAGGGCTGGGCCGGTGGGTGGCACCGCTCGGGTGACCTGCACCTTTCGGTGGCCGCTGCCGGCCGCCCGGTCACCAGGCTGGCCTGGCGGGACCTGCGCGGTAACAACGGCACTGTCGCCTTCGGCGACGGTGGGTTCCTGGGTACCTACCAGCGGGTCGGGGAGGGCCCCATCGGCTACCGCGGCCGCACCGCGTAGCGGAACACCCGGGCGGGGACATCGGCCTGAGCGCTACCCGTCACCGCCGGGCAATCGGGAGGCAACAGCGGGAGACGAGGGTGGTACCCGGTGAAGGGAGCCAACCATGACGTTGTGGCGGATCCGAGCGACGGTGGACGACCGGCCGGGTTACCTGTCGGTGCTCACGGCCAGCCTCGCGCTGCGCGGGGTCAACATCCTCACCGTGCAGGTGCAGCCCACCGAGCAGGGCGCGGTGGACGACTTCCTGGTCGACGCACCGGACACGCTCGACGAGGCCGACCTGGTCGCGGCCGTCGAGCGTGGTCGCGGGCGGGACTGCTGGGTGGCGCGCAGCGAGGCGCGTGGTCTGGTCGACCAGCCCACCCGGATGCTCGGTCTCGCCAACAGGCTGGTGCGGGACCCGGATTCGACAGGTGAGGCCCTGCGGACGCTGCTCGGCGCCGACTCGGTGAGCTGGCGACCGGCGTCGACCGGCGTCGACCGGGGCATCGCCGGCACCGGCATGTCGTTGGCCGATCCGGCGGGCGGCGCGTTCACGCTGGGCCGGGCGGCGCCCGCGTTCACCCCGGCGGAGTACGCGCGGGCGCAGGCCCTTGTCGAGCTGGCCGCCACGGTGGCGCGGCGGGCCGCCGAACAGGTCACCCTGGTGCTGCCCGACGGCGCCGAGGTGTCCGTCCGGCCGGCGTGCGCGGACGACCTGTCGGGAGTTCTGGAGTTGCACGAGGGTTGTTCCCCGCGAAGCCGGCAGCGGCGTTACCTGGGCGGAGCGTCGCTGCCCCAGCCGGCCCGGCTGCGCCGGGTGCTGGAGCCGGAGCGGGGGTTGACCCTGCTGGCCACGACGGTGGCCGTCGACGGCGCGGCGGAGTCGGTGGTCGCCATGGCGAACCTGCTCGGCGAGGGCGACGAGGCCGAGGTGGCGCTGCTGGTGCGCGACGACTGGCAGCGGCGGGGCCTCGGCACGGCGTTGCTGCGCCGGCTGGTGCGGCACGCCGACGCGGCCGGCTACGCGGCGCTCGTGCTGCACGTGCAGGCCGAGAACGCACCGATGCTGCGTACCCTGCGCCGGCTGGACCGGCCCGCCGCCACCGAACGCGACGGCACAGTGCTCAGCTGCACCGTGCCGCTCGCCGCCCCGGCCGCGGTGACCGGACCGGGCGGCTAGCGGGGGCCCTCGGGCGGCTCGCGGTGGCCCGACACGCAGAACCGGTTGCCCTCCGGGTCGGCGAGCACCACGTACGGGGGCTCGGTCGGGAGTGGATCGGTCGGGTAGTGCCGCCAGTCGACACGCTGGGCGCCGAGGGCCAGCAACCTGTCGACCTCCTCGTCGAGGGTGCGCTCACCGGCGTCCAGGTCGAGGTGGACGCGGGGGAACTCCTCGGCCGGGCTCTCGCTGAGGTCCATCGCGATGGCAGCGCCGGGCATTCCGGGCGGCGGCTCCAGCACGATCCACTCGTCGCCGGGATGGCGGGGCGGGCGTCGACGGTAGCCGAGGGCGGCGGCCCAGAATGCCCCCGCCCGGTCCGCGTCGGACACTCCCAGCGAGAGCTGCGCGATCATGGCCATCACTGGACGGTACGCCAACGGCACGTCGCGGCGAGAGCCCCCTGCCTGTCGACGGAGGGCCCTCGCCGCGCACCTCGATCAGGTGGCGGGGTAGCTGCTGTAGTCGGGGAAGTTGCCGTAGAGCCGGCTGTCGCTGCCGACGGTGACGGCCTGTACCAACAGGTCGCCGCCGACGAACGCGCCCTTCCAGGAGGCGCCCCGGCCGCCGAACGGTTCGTCCCGGTCGCCGCGTGAGCGTGGCTTGTTGATGCCCACCTTGAACGCCTGGAGGTCCACGGCGAGCTTGCCGGCCTCGTCGGTGTCGTCACAGGCCAGCGAGGCGACGAGCGCGCCGTTGGAGGCGTTCATGGCGGCCAGCAGTTCGTCGGTGGTGTCCACCACGACGATGGTGTCGACCGGCCCGAACGGTTCGGCGTGCATCAGCCGGGACCGGCCGGGCGGGGCGAGCAGCACCGACGGCGCCACGTACGCGGACGTGTCCTGCCCGGGGAGGAACGGCGCGCCGGTGAGCTTGCCCCGGTGCAGGGGAATCGCGCCGCCCCGCATCGCCTCGTCGACCTTGCGGTGCAGCTCCTCGGCCTTGGCGGCGCTGATCAGCGGACCGAAGTCCAGCTCGGGCAGCGGGTCACCGGCGGCCCAGTCGTCGCCGACGGCGAGCGGGTGACCGAAGCGGACCGAGCGGACGACCGGCAGGTACATGTCGAGGAACTCGTCGACCAGGTCGCGTTGCACCACGAACCGGGGGTACGCGGTGCAGCGCTGCTTGCCGTACTCGAAGCCCTTCTTCAGGTGGGTGGCGAGCAGGTCCCACTGGGAGAAGTTCCAGATGCCCCAGGCGTTGAGGCCCTCCTGCTCGATGAAGTGCCGCTTGTCGCTGTCGAGCAGCGCGGCGGCCACCTTGCCGCCGTTGGACCGGCCGCCGACGAACGCCACCGCACCGATCTCGGGTGCCCGGACCAGCACCTCGGACAGCTCGGCGCCGCTGCCGGAGACGAGGGTGGCGGGCAGCCCGGCGCGGCGCATCAGCGCGTGCGCGACGGTCAGGCAGACCGCGCCGCCCTGGGACGGGGTCTTGGCGATGACCGCGTTGCCGGCCAGGAGTTGCACCAGTTCGGCGTGCACCAGGACGCTCATCGGGTAGTTCCACGAGGCGATGTTGCTGACCGGGCCGGGTAGCGGCTCGCGGCCGTCGGCGAGCATCCGGTCGATCTCGCCCGCGTACCAGCGGACACCGTCGAGCGCCCGGTCCACGTCGGCGCAGGCCAACCGCCACGGCTTGCCGATCTCCCAGACCAGCAGCAGGGCGAGCAGGTCGCGGTGGGCGGTGAGCGAGTCGAGGGCGTCGGCGACCCGGGCCTTGCGGTCGGCCAGCGGGGTCTGCGCCCAGGCCCGGTGCGCGGTGGCCGCGTGTGCGACGGCGGCGCGGGCGGTGTCGGCGTCGAGGCGGGGCAGGTTGACCAGGACGGTGTTGTCCACCGGGGTACGGACCGCGGCGGGCTGGCCGACTGCCCGCCATTCGCCTTCGACCAGGTTGTGCAGTGTGGTGACGCCGTCGACCTGGGGACCGAACGCCTCCGGGGTGGCGGCCACCGCGCGGGCCAGGATGTCGGTCCAGGCGGTGCCGTCGGCGAGTCGTAGTGCCATCGCGTTCTCCTCAGGGTTGACCGGGGAGCGGCGGCGTCGACGGCACCGCTGATGGTCGGTACTGTCCCGCGCGCGGTAGTCGGTCAGCAACCGTACGTTTGTCTGGCTGGGCGCCGGCCGGCCGAAGTCGTCCGGTGTTCGACTCGCGACGAAGGGCCGTGACCAGCGGGTACGGCGGACAATTCATCGAAATACATGAATGTTGTGACGTTGTTGGCTTGGTTACCCGTCAGTACGAAAGGCGGGCCGGGGGACCTCCGATGTGGAGGAGCGAGGCATGCGAAACGCCCACGACCGGCCCCGGAGCGATGTCCGGAACCGGTCGTGGGTGTTCGTCGGTCAGCTGGTGAAGGTGATTCGGTCGCGTCGGCGACGCATCATCAGCAGGGCGCCGCCACCGATCAGGGCGACACCGCCGAGGGCGATGCTGGTGACGGCCACGCCGGTGAGCGGGAGGCTGCCCCCGTTGTCGCCGCCGCCAGCGCCTCCCGGGGTCGAGGCTGATCCGCCGGGCGCCACCGACTCCGACGGCGAGAGCGAGCCCGTCGGCGTCGACGTGACCGGAGTGGTCGGCGTCGGGGTGGTCGGCGTCGGCGAGTCGGTGGTCGGCGCCGGCGTCGGCGTCGGCGTCTCCGTGATCGGCGTGGTCGGCGTGGTCGGCGTGGTCGGGGTCGGCGACGCGGTGGTGCCGGCGCCGGCGCACGTGTGGCTGAGGTTGAACTTGTCGCCCTCGCCGCTGACCTGGGCGCTGCCGCCGGTCAACGTCCATCCCGCCGGGGTGAAGAGGTAGGCGTGCTTCACCTGCTTGTCGCCGCCGCCGTTGGCGGACAGGAAGTCGGTGTACGGATCCGTGGGGTTCGGCACCGTCACCGTCACCGAGACGCCCGAGGTGTCCTTGAAGGTCAAGGTCAGGCTCTGGAAGTCACCGGCGCGCCTGGTGGGCAGCACGAAGTGCCAGCCGTCCTGGTTGGTGGGTCGCGTGCCGAACTTGGGGTCCTGGCACTCCTGCTGGAACGTCCCCGCCGTGGCGCCCGCGTGGGCGGGGTTGAGGGGGACGGTGCTCGATGCCGAGGCCGGGGAGGCGATGGCGAGAACGGCCGTGACGGTGGCCGTGCGGACGGCCGCGCGCGTCAGGCGCCGACGCAGTGGCATGAGGAATCCTTCGGGATTGGTCGAGGGGGCCGCCCATGATCCCATGCGGGGGGCCTGCCGACGGCATCGGCCAACCGGCCTGAGCTGGGACGACGTCGTGGACGGGAAGTGCCTTCCGGGTCGACCTTCCGGGCTGGCGTGCGCGTGTCGCCGTAACGCTCGCGAGGGCTGCGGCGCTGGCGCGCAACGCGGGCTTCCCATTCGACGACGTGCACATTACATTGTCGACTATCCATGGGAGCGCTTCCACGGCCCATGGTCACACCGCCACCCCCGCTGTCGCCGGTGGCCGTGCCGCCCGTACGCCGTCCCGCGTCGGTGCGACCGCCGGCGGCGCCTCCGACAGGAGCCCGCCATGCGCCACCTGACCCGGCCGTTCAGCGGCCAGCCCGGCCGGTCACCGGCCGCCGACCAGCCCTGGCCACGGCGACTGCTGGCCATCGGCGTCGCGCTGCTCACCGGCGCGTCCCTCGCGGTGACCGCGCCGCCGTCCGCGCCCGCCTCGGCCGCGCCAGCGGCGACCTACAACTACGCCGAGGCGTTGCAGAAGTCGCTGCTCTTCTACGAGGCGCAGCAGTCCGGCCGGCTGCCCGACTGGAACCGGGTCTCCTGGCGCGGCGACAGCGCGCTCACCGACGGTGCCAGCGCGGGTGTCGACCTCACCGGCGGCTGGTACGACGCCGGCGACCACGTGAAGTTCGGCTTCCCGATGGCGTTCAGCGCCACCATGCTCGCCTGGGGTGCTGTCGAGTACCGCAGCGGCTACACCGCCTCCGGACAACTGCCGCACCTGCTCAACAACCTGCGCTTCGTCAACGACTACTTCATCAAGGCGCACCCCTCGGCTAACGTCCTCTACGGACAGGTCGGCAAGGGCGACGACGACCACAAGTGGTGGGGCCCGGCCGAGGTGATGCCGATGGCGCGGCCCGCGTACAAGATCGATGCGAGCTGTGGCGGCGCGGACCTGGCGGGGGAGACGGCGGCGGCGATGGCCGCCTCCTCGATGGTGTTCCGGCCCACCGACGCCGCGTACGCGGACAAGCTGCTCGGGCACGCCCGGCAGCTCTACACCTTCGCCGACACGGTGCGCAAGGCCTACCACGAGTGCATCACCGACGCCACGAGCTTCTACCGGTCCTGGAGCGGCTGGCAGGACGAGCTGGTCTGGGCCGCGATCTGGCTGCACCGGGCCACCGGCGAGGCCAGCTACCTGACCAAGGCCGAGAGCGAGTACGACAAGCTCGGCACCGAGAACCAGACCACCACCCGCTCCTACAAGTGGACCATCGCCTGGGACAACAAGCAGTTCGGGGCGTACGTGCTGCTGGCCAACCTGACCGGCAAGCAGAAGTACGTCGACGACGCCAACCGGTGGCTGGACTACTGGACCGTCGGGGTGAACGGGCAGCGGGTGCCGTACTCGCCGGGCGGGATGGCGGTGCTCGACTCCTGGGGCGCGCTGCGCTACGCCGCGAACACCTCGTTCGCCGCGCTGGTCTACAGCGACAAGACCACCGACACCACCCGTAAGGCGCGCTACCACGACTTCGCCGTCCGGCAGATCAACTACGCGCTCGGCGACAACCCGCGCAACTCCAGCTACGTCATCGGGTTCGGCGCCAACTCACCGAAGAACCCGCACCACCGCACCGCGCACGGCTCCTGGTGGGACAGCCAGACCGTGCCCGTCGAGACCCGGCACACCCTCTACGGCGCGCTGGTCGGCGGCCCGTCCTCGCCCAACGACGCGTACAGCGACAGCCGGTCGGACTACGTGATGAACGAGGTGGCCACCGACTACAACGCCGGCTTCACCTCCGCGCTGGTCCGGCTGACCTCCGAGTACGGCGGCACCCCGCTGGCGAACTTCCCGGTCGCCGAGACGCCGGACATCGACGAGCTGACGGTGGAGACCACTGTGGCGCAGGCCGAACCGCGGGCCACCGGGCTCAAGGTGATGGTCTACAACAAGTCCGCGTTCCCGGCCCGCGCGCTGACCGACGGGAAGTTCCGGTACTACTTCCGGCCCGACGGCACCGGCCCGGTGCAGGTGACCGCCGGTTACACCCAGGGCTGCCCGTCCCCGACCACCGCCAAGCAGTTCAGCGGGGACATCTGGTACGTCGAGGTGGACTGCACCGGGTACACCATCGCCCCGGCAGGTCAGTCGCAGCACCGGATGGAGGTCCAGTTCAAGGTGGGCGTGCCGGAGGGCGGCACCTGGGACCCGACCAACGACCCGTCGTACCAGGCCACCGCCGGGCCGAACCGGAAGGTGCCGCTCTACTCCGGCACCACCCGCGTCTGGGGCGAGGAGCCCGGCCCGGCCGTCCCGGACACCACCGCGCCGACCGTCCCCGGCACACCCGCCGCGTCCGCCGTCACGTCGAGCGGACTCACGCTGACCTGGGCGGCGTCCACCGACACGGGCGGCAGCGGCCTGGCCGGCTACGAGATCACCCAGTCGCAGACCGGCAGCGACGCGCTGGTGCTGCGGACCGCCACCACCAACACGCTCGCGGTGACCGGACTGCTGCCGGAGCGGACGTACCAGTTCACCGTGCGGGCCCTCGACGGCGCCGGCAACCGGTCGGCGTCGTCGGCTGCCATCAGCGTCACCACGCCGGCCGGACCGGCACCGGACACCACCGCACCGACCGCGCCCGGCACCCCCGTCGCCTCGACGGTCACCGCGACCGGACTCACACTGAGCTGGGCGGCGTCCACCGACAACGTGGGCGTCACCGGGTACCGGGTCTACCGCGAGGCCGGCACCACCGACGCGCTCGTCGGCTCACCCACCGGCACCACTGCCGCGGTGACCGGGCTGACCGCCTCGACCGCCTACCAGTTCTACGTGGTGGCAGTCGACGCGGCGGGCAACACCTCCGCGGCGTCCGCGCCGGTAGCGGTGACCACCGCGGCCCCGCCGGTCGGTGGCACCTGCTCGGTGGGGTACGCCACCACCGACTGGAGCACCGGCTTCACCGCCAACGTGTCGATCACCAACACCGGCACCACCGCGATCAACGGCTGGACCCTGCGGTTCAGCTTCGCCGGCGGGCAGACCGTCAGCCAGGGCTGGTCGGCGACGGTCAGCCAGACCGGCACGGCGGTCACCGCCACGAACCTGTCCTACAACGGCACGATCGCGCCGGGCGCGTCGGTGAGCTTCGGCTTCAACGGCAACCACAACGGCAGCAACCCGAAGCCGACCGCCTTCACCGTCAACAACACCACCTGCACCATCGCCTGACCCGCATCGCGAGATCGTGGGTGGTTGCCGTTCTCGCCGCGGAACGGCAACCGCCCACGATCCCCTTTTGTCGCCGAAAACCGGCCGCTGGCGGGACCAGCCGGTTGCCCGCCCGCACCGACCCGGTGATCTCGTCCGAGGGGTCGGGGATAACGCGCCGCGATTCAGGGCATCTTGGCGTGGTGGCGCAGTTGTTGACCGTCGGGCACGGCGCAGCCGACCGGGTGCGGCTGGGGGAGTTGCTGACCGGGGCCGGGGTGGCCCTGGTGGTGGACGTGCGGCGGTACCCCGCCAGCCGCACCAATCCGGACGTACGGCGGGAGGAGCTTGAGCGGTGGCTGCCCGAGTACGGGATCGACTACCGCTGGGAGCCGCGCCTCGGTGGACGCCGACACATCCCCGCCGGGGAGCCCGAGCCGGACAGTTGGTGGAAGGTCGCGGCGTTCCGGGCGTACGCCGCGCACACCCGCACGCCGGAGTTCGACGCGGCGCTGACCGGGGTGCTGGCGGACGCGGCCCAGCGGAGCACCGCGGTGATGTGCAGCGAGAGCCTGTGGTGGCGCTGCCACCGCCGGCTGATCGCCGACGTCGCGGTTCTCGGTCACGGAACGCCGGTGGCGCATCTGCTGCCGGACGGGCGGCTCAGCCCTCACCAGCCCGCCGAGGGCGCCCGCAGACTCCCCGACGGGCAGCTGTGCTGGGACGGTTGAGACTTCCACTCACTCCACGAGATCGTCGGCGAGCAGGTCCATCAACAGGCCGTCGTGCCAGCGGCCGTCCGCGCCGCGCTCGTAACGGCGCAGCACCCCCACCGGCCGAAAACCGACCTTCGCGTACGCCCGGATGGCGGCGCTGTTCGCCGCCGCCGGATCGATGGTGAAGCGGTGGTGGCCGTACTCGTCGATCAGGTGCCGGGCCAGGGTGCGGATGGCGTCACCGCCGAGGCCGGCACCGCGTACCGCCGGGTCGAGGAAGACGTCCAGGCTGGCGTGCCGGTAGTCCGGGTCCGACTCGGCGTACCACTGGATCGCGCCGATCACCCGGCCGTCGTGCTCGATCGCATACACGTGCAGGTCGTCGTCGGCGAGGTCGGCGCGCACCGAATCGGCCAGGTCGTCGCCGCCCCGCCACCACCGGCGTACCTCCGGGTCGGCCCGGATCGCCGTGAGGGCTGGCACGTCCGCGGCCGTCGCCGGTCGTAGGGTCACCGCCCGCCCGCGCAGCACCGGCTCAGCCCCGGATCTCGCCGTGCTCGACGCAGACCGCCGACCAGCCCACCGGCAGCACCTGCACCTTCATCCGACGTCGGCAGTGCTGGCAGAACCGGGGCGGCTCCAACTGGCGGGCCGACGCGCAGCCCGGGTGGGCGGTGGCCGTCGCCGCCTCACCGCACCGGTCGCACCACAGCTCGGTGGTCGTCATGGTCGTCACAGCGTGGCGGAGAGAGCCTTGACCGGCATCTTCAGCTCGTTGAGCAGCTCCAGGTCGGCAGTGGCCGGTCGACCCAGCGTGGTCAGGTAGTTGCCGACGATCACCGCGTTGATGCCGCCGAGCAGACCGTCGCGGGTGCCGAGGTCGCCGAGGGTGATCTCACGACCACCGGCGTACCGCAGGATGGTGCGCGGCATGGCCAACCGGAACGCGGCGATGGCCCGCAGCGCGTCCTTGCCCTCGACCACCGGGCGGTCACCCAGCGGGGTGCCGGGGCGCGGGTTGAGGAAGTTGAGCGGCACCTCGTGCGGGTCCAACTCGGCGAGCTGCGCGGCGAACTCAGCCCGCTGCTCGACGGTCTCGCCGAGGCCGAGGATGCCGCCGCAGCACACCTCCATGCCGGAGTCGCGAACCATCCGCAGCGTCTCCCAGCGCTCCTCCCACGAGTGGGTGGTGACCACGTTGGGGAAGTACGACCGGCAGGTCTCCAGGTTGTGGTTGTACCGGTGCACACCCATGTCGACCAGGTCGTCGACCTGCTCCTTGGTGAGCATGCCCAGCGACGCGGCGACCTGGATGTCGACCGCCGCCTTGATGGCGGCGACACCCTCGCGCATCTGCTTCATGAGCCGGGCGTCCGGACCACGGACAGCGGCGACGATGCAGAACTCGGTAGCCCCGGTCGCGGCGGTCTGCTTCGCCGCCTCGACCAGCGACGGAATGTCCAGCCAGACCGAGCGCACCGGTGAGGTGAACAGGCCTGACTGCGAGCAGAAGTGGCAGTCTTCCGGGCAGCCGCCGGTCTTGAGCGAAACGATTCCCTCGACCTCGACCTCCGGGCCGCACCAGCGCATCCGCACCTCGTGGGCGAGCTGGAGGGCGGCGGGCAGGTGCTCGTCGGGCAGGTTCAACACGGCGAGGACGCCGGCCTGATCGAGGCCGACACCGTCACCCAGGACCTGGGTCCGGGCCTGGTCGAGGATCTCTGGCATGGCTCGTACCCTACTAGGCCTGTGCCAAAGCCCTCGGTCGCTGCCGGGGCCCGTCGCAGGCCTCGGCTCTCCGATCAGCCGGAATGACCTGGCAGCCCGGTCGGCACCGCACACCGAGTGGAATCGCCGGGCCGGTGGCGGCGGGTGGTAATTTCGCCCGGCGGGTGTCGGGCTGACCGGCAGGCAAGCGGGGGAGGGTGACGGTGGCGGACTGGCTCGCGGCGCTCGACCGCCGCGCCGAGCTGCGGGCGAAGGCCGGGCTCACCCGGCGGCTGCGCCCGCGTCCGGCCGACGACCAGATGACCGATCTGGCCGGCAACGACTATCTCGGCCTGGCCACCCACCCGGAGGTCACCGCCGCGGCCACGGCGGCACTCTCGGCGTACGGGCTGGGGGCGACCGGGTCGCGCCTGGTGCGGGGCTCCACCGACGCGCACCGGGCGCTGGAGGAGGACCTGGCCCGCTGGCTGGGCACCGACAGCGCCCTGGTCTTCTCCTCCGGCTACCTGGCCAACCTCGGTGCGCTGCGGGCGCTCGTCCAACCTCGGACGCTGCTCGTCTCCGACGCGCACAACCACGCGTCGCTGATCGACGGTTGCCGGCTCTCCGGCGCCGAGACGGTGGTCACCCCGCACGCTGACGTGGACGCGGTCGCCGCCGCGCTCGCGTCCGCTCCCGGTCGTCCGGCGGTGGTGGTGACCGAGTCGATCTTCTCGGTCGACGGGGACCTCGCCCCACTGGCTCGGCTGCACTCCGTGGCCCGCCGGCACGGCGCGTTGCTGCTGGTCGACGACGCGCACGCGCTCGGCCTCACTGGGCCGGCCGGAGCGGGCGCGGTCGCGGCCAGCGGGCTGGCCGGCGAGCCGGACGTGGTGGTCACCGCCACCCTGTCCAAGGCGCTCGGTGGCGCGGGTGGTGTCGTCGCCGGCCCGGCCGAGTTCGTCCGGCACCTGATCGAGACCGGGCGCACGTTCATCTTCGACACGGCACTGCCGCCGGCGGTCGCCGCCGGTGTGCACGCCGCGTTGCGGCTCGCCCAGGCCGGTGACGACCTGCGCGCCGAGTTGTCCGACCGGGTGGCGCTGGCGGTCGGTCGCCTGCGGGCGGCCGGGCTGACCGTCTCCGCCCCGGACGCGGCGGTGATCTCGGTGACCGCCCCCGGGCCGGAGGCGGCGACCGACTGGGCCGCTGACTGCCGGGACCGGGGCGTCGCGGTGGGTTGTTTCCGGCCGCCGTCCACCCCGGACAGCCGTTCCCGCCTACGCCTCACGGTCAGCGCGGGGGTGCCGCGCGCGGCGTTCGAGCGGGCGCTGGACGTCATTGTGGACAGTGCACCGTGAGCGCGAGGAGTGAGCCGGGTTTGCGAGCCCCGCAGTCGCGAACAGGGGTGGTCCGGTGAGCGCGAGGAGTGAGCCGGGTTTGCGAGCCCCGCAGTCGCGAACAGGGGTGGTCCGGTGAGCGCGAGGAGTGAGCCGGGTTTGCGAGCCCCGCAGTCGCGAACTGAGGTGTCGCCGTGAGCGGGTGGGCGGGGCCGGTTCTGGTGACCGGGACGGACACCGAGGTCGGCAAGACGGTGGTGACCGCGGCGATCGCGGCCGCCGCGCAGGCGGCCGGGTTGCGGGTGGCGGTGATCAAACCGGGTCAGACCGGTACGGCCGGTGGTGAGCCCGGTGACGTGGACTCGGTCAACCGGTTGGCTGCGCCGTTGACCGGTCGGACGTTGGCGAGTTATCCGGATCCGCTGGCACCGTTGGCTGCCGCGCGGGTTGCCGACCTGCCGCCGCTGGAGTTGTACACGGCGGTGGACGCGGTGCGTGCGGAGGCGGACAAGCACGACCTGGTGTTGGTCGAGGGCGCGGGTGGGTTGCTGGTGCCGATGGGGCTGCGGCCGTCGGGTGAGCCGTGGACGATGGCGGACCTGGCGGTGTCGCTCGGCGCGCCGGCGGTGGTGGTCGCCCGCGCCGGGTTGGGCACGCTCAACCACACCGCGTTGACGCTGGAGGCGCTGGACCGTCGGGCGGTGCCGGCCGGCGTGGTGATCGGTGCCTGGCCGACCAGGCCGGAGCTGGTGCACTGGACGAATCTCACCGACATGGTGCCGAACCTGCTCGGCGCGCTGCCCGACGGCGCGGGGGCGATGGATCCGGGTGTGTTCCGGCGGTCCGCGCCGGGTTGGCTCACCCCGGCCCTGCACGGCGTGCTCGACGACTGGCGGGTCTGGGCCGAGGAGAGCAGCTGAACACCTGACCGTCGGTGTCCGGGCGGGCCGGGGCTCCGCCCCGGTTGCCGGCCGTGGTCGGCCCGCAACCGGGGATGCCGGACGTCAGAGCGCAGAGGGCTCCGGACGTCGGAGCGCGGCGGCAGTGGTCACGCGGCGGACAGGAACCGGTTGACCTCGCCGGCGAACTCGTGCGGGTACTGGAAGAGGAACCCGTGGTTGGCGTCCGGGTAGATGATCAGCTCGGCGTTCGGCAGGTGCCCGGCGAGCAGGTACGAGTTGGCGGTGGGCACCAGGATGTCGTGGTTGCCGTTCGCCACCAGGGTGGGCTGCTGGATCGCGGCCAGCCGGTCGAGCAGGGCGGCGCTGGGGATGCCCCAGTCGGCGATGGCCTCGGCCTGCGCGTCCCGTACGGCGAGTGTCGTGGGGGCGTCGCGGTCCTCCTGGCGGGTGAAGATGCGCCCGACGTACTCCATGCCCTTGGCCCGGCTCTCCTCGGTCGGGGCGAAGAAGAGGTAGAGCAGGTCCTCGGCGTCCTGTGCCTCCCGGTAGGCGTGTCCGCGGGTCTCTTCGGACCAGGCGTGGAAGCCACGTCCACCCTGCGGCCCGGTGCCGGCGAGGATGAGCCGACGTACCAGGTAGGGGCGCTGCAGGACGACGCTCTGTGCGACGAATCCGCCCAGTGAGAAGCCGAACAGGTCGACGGTGGTCAACGCGAGCGCGTCGATGAACGCGATGGCGTCCCGGGCGAACTCCCGTACGGTCGTGGGCACCTGCCCGGTCGATCCGCCGACCCCGCTGGCGTCGAAGAGGATGACCTCGCGCTCGGCGGCGATGTCGTCCACCAGTGCCGGGTCCCAGATGTCGATGTTGCCCCGGAAGCACTGCAGGAAGACCACCGGCGTGCCGCCTGCCCTGCCGAATCGCCGGTATGTGTAGGTCGTCCCGCTGTCGGCCTGCACGGTCTGGTTGGGCGCGGTGAGCATTGACATGGTCCTTCTCCCGTTCGGATCTGATCCAGCTGAGGTCGGTGGTCGCCGGGTTCGGCGCTTTCCGGGGCGCTCGCCATCCGGCGGACTCCGACCGGTTCTTTAGATGACGGACATAATCTATCACCGCCAGTAAGATTGGCTACGTAATCTAAATCTCAGCTGTGCGGGCGATGCGGCAGGTGACCAGCGCAGGCGGCCATCGAGGGGTGGCACGCAGGGGGTGTGCGAAGCGGCGGGGGCGCGCGGCAACCGAGCCTCGGGGCGGTGGTCGCCGGCCGGGCTCTGGATCGAGCGGGGTTGAGCTACCGCGTGAGGGCGTCGCGGACGACGTCGAGGATCTCGTCCGACAGTGGTGTCCCACTCGTCGCCCGGGCCAGGGTGAGTGCCCCGACCATCGACGTCAGATCGACGATCGCCCGGCGTCGGGCCTCCTCGCCCTCCGTGTCCTGGTACTCGGCAACCTGGCCGAGAATGGACTCCAGCCCGGCCACGTACGCCTTCCGCAGCGGGCCTTCGGCCGGCCCTCGGGCGGCGTCCGAGGCCAGCGCCGTGATGGAGCACCCGTCGCCCGGCGAGTCGCGGTGGGTGGCGGCGAGGTACTGGGCGAGGAGTTCGGCGCGGGCCTCCGTCCGGTCCGGGAACTCGCCGAGGAGCTTGTCCAGCAAGCTCTGGATCTCGTGGTGCGCGGTCCCGGTGGCGATGCCCACCAGCTCTTCCTTGGAGCTGAAGTGCTTGTAGAAGCCGCCGTGGGTGAGCCCTGCCGCCGCCATGAGGTCCTGCACGCTCACCCCGGCCGCGCCGCGCTCCCGCAGCAGCCGGGACGTCGCGGCCACCACCTCTTCGCGATGCTTCGCCGCGTCGGCACGTGACGATCTACCCATCGAGCGTCTCCTTCCGTGCTGTCCGTCGGGCGAACCCGCACCGTTTAGATTAGCTCGCTCATCCAAAGGTGGGTCGACGACTGGCAGGTCACGGCCGGGGAGAGCTGCCGAACACCTGACTTTCGTCGGTGTCCGGGCCTGGTGCGCGTGGGTAGCCTGGCCGCCGTGCGGATCCTCCACTCCGCGCCGCCGGGTTGGCCGCACCGGCGGCGTCGCCTGCTGCTGGACGTGCTGCTCTGGGCGGTGGTGGCCGCCCCGGTCGGCTACGCCGGGATCAGCCCGCCCTATTCGCGGTACGCGTTGCCGCTGCTGGTCGGCAACCTGCTGGTGCTCACCGCGGCGGTGGTGGCGAGTCGACGTCAGCCGTTGGTCTCCCTGGTGCTGGTGGTGCTCGGGTCGTTGGTCGACGGCAACTTCCTGTTCGCCATTCCGGTCTTCAGCTATCTCGCGGGGCGGCGCAGCGCCACCGCCGGTCCGTCGATCATGGTCTTCGTACTGATCACGGCCGGTGGCACGGTGCTCAACCTGGGACTGCTCGGTGCCGGCGCGGCCACCTGGTTCCTGCTCGCCTCGGTGCTGCTCTTCGCCGCCGTGTTCCCCTGGCTGGTGGGCCGGTACCGCCGCCAGCAGCAGGAGCTCGCGGAGGCGGGTCGCCGGCACGTCGACGCGCTGACCCGCGAGCAGCGCGGTGCCGCCGAGCGGATCCGGCTGCGGGAACGGGCTCGGATCGCCGGGGAGATGCACGACTCGCTCGGTCACGACCTCAGCCTGATCGCGTTGCGCGCCGCCGCCCTGGAGGTCGCCGCCGACCTGGACGACAAGCACCGGACCGCGGCGAGCGAGTTGCGGGCCAGCGTCTCCGCGGCCACCGAGCGACTGCACGAGATCATCGGCGTGCTCCGCGAGGAGGGTGGCGCGTCGCTGCGTCCGAGTGGGGAGACCGTCGCCGACCTGGTCGAGGGTGCCCGGGAGGCCGGCATGGCGGTACGGCTGGACGCCGCCCCGGCGGTGGCGCAGCTGCCGGCGATGACCGGTCACGCGGCGCACCGGATCGTCCGTGAGGCGCTGACCAACGCGGCCCGGTACGCGCCCGGCGCGCCGGTCGACGTACGCCTCACCCGCGACGGTGACCGGGTCGAGGTGACAGTGGTCAACGACGCCCCGGCGGCCGGCCCGCTGCCCGCCCCGCCGTCGCAGGGCAGTGGGCTGCTCGCCCTCGCCGAGCGGGTCCGTCTAGCCGGCGGAACGCTTGCGGCCGGCCACCGGGCCGAGGGTGGTTTCGCGGTACGGGCGGTGCTGCCGGCCACCGCGCCGACGCCGGAGGCGATCGGGTCGGCCGTGGAGGTCGGGCCGACGGCGTCCTCCGACGAGCGACAGGGTCCGGCGGAGGGGCCGGTGGACGCCGAGCGGCGGCTGCACGACGCCCGGCGGCGGGTCCGGCGCAGTCTGCTGGTGGCGCTCGTCGCACCGGTCGGTTTCGCCCTGGTGCTCTCGCTCGTCTACTACCCGGTGGCGACCGCCGGCACGGTGCTGGACCGGGCCACCTTCGACCAGCTGCGCGTCGGCGCACAGCGGTCGGAGCTGGTCGGGCTGCCCCGGCGGCAGTTGGAACGCCCCGCCGCCGCCGCCGACCGGGCCGGCTGCGAGTACTACACCGACGGCAACTTCCCCCTCGCGGAGCCCACCTGGCGACTCTGCTTCACCGATGACCGGCTGGTCAGCAAGGAGTGGATCGCGTAGTGGACACCGACACGACGGGGGCGCCGCCGATCCGGGTCGTGCTGGCCGACGACGAGGCGATGATCCGGGCCGGTGTCCGGGCCATCCTCGCGAGTGACCCCGGCATCGAGGTGGTCGCCGAGGCCGGCGACGGGCACGCGGCGGTGGAGCTGGTCCGGGCCCACCGGCCCCGGGTCGCGCTGCTGGACATCCGGATGCCGCGACTGGACGGGTTGGCCGCCGCCGCCGAGATCCGCCGGGTCGTGCCGGACACGTCGACGATCATGCTGACCACGTTCGGCGAGGACGACCACGTGGCACGGGCGCTCGGGCACGGTGCCAGCGGGTTCCTGCTCAAGGCCGGCGACCCGCGTGAGCTGATCGCCGGTGTGCACGCCGTCGCCGACGGCGGGGCGTACCTGTCGCCGGCCGTGGCCCGCCGGGTGATCGAGCTGGGGGCCGGTCGGTTGGCCCGCCGGCCGGCGGCCCGGGACCGTACGGCCGGGCTGACCGAGCGGGAACGGGAGGTGCTGGCCCTGGTCGGGGCGGGCCTGTCCAACGCCGAGATCGCCCGCCGGCTGCACCTCGTGGAGGGCACCGTGAAGAGCTACCTGACCAGCATCTTCACCCGACTGGACGTGCGCAACCGGGTGCAGGCGGCGATCCTCGCGTACGAAGCGGGGTTGGTCGACGGCTGAGCGGGGGCCGGTCGGCCCCCGCTCAGCGCGCGGGTCTCAGGCGTCGCGGCGGCGCAGCGCGGCCCGGCCCAGCAGCAGCGCGGCGCCGGCCCACCCGGCGAGCACGAGCAGCCCGACCACCGGTGGGTACGGCTCGGTGTCGCCGGCCAGGAAGTGCCCGCCGGCCACGCCGGGGAACACGTCGGCGATCCGGTTCAGCACGTCGATGTCCGGCTCCTGCAGCGACAGCGGCACGATCATCAGGGTGGCGAGGAGCACGGTGAGGGTGAGCACCGCGCTGCGCAGCGCCGCGCCGAGGCCCAGGGCGAGGACGCCGACGAGCGCCAGGTAGGCCGCCACCGCCACGATGTCGCCGATCGTGTCGGCGGCCGGGGCGCTGCCCCACTCGCCGAGCACCGGCCGGGCGACCAGCGCGCCGACGCCGCCGAGCAGCAGCCCGAGCGCGAAGGTGACGGCGCCGGCGACAGCGGCCTTGGCCAGCAGTACCCGACCGCGGGACGGGGTGCACTGCAACGTCGTCCGGATGGTGCCACTGGTGAACTCCGCGGTGATCGCGAGCAGACCCAGCGCCAGCACCACGTACTGGGTCAGCTCGACCGAGTCGATCAGCACGCTGCCGACGGTGACGATCCCCCGGTCGTCGGTCGGGTCGTCGTTGGTGTTGTCGTTCGCGGCGTAGATGGCCAGTTGCCCGGCGCTGGCCGCCATCACCAGCAGCCCGGCCAGCGCGGTCCACCAGGTGCTTCGGACGGAGGAGAGCTTGGTCCACTCGGACGCCACGACGCCGTGTCGGCTGAGGGTGCTCATCGCGCCGCACCTCCGGCGTACTCGATGCTGTCGGCGGTCAGCTCCATGAACGCCTGCTCCAGCGACGCGGCCTGCGCGCTCAGCTCGTGCAGGCGTACGCCCAGCTCGTGGGCCAGGTCCCCGACCTGGTCCGCGGTGACGCCGGTGACGGTCAGCTCGTTGCGGTCGGCCGCCTCGACATCCGCCCCGGCGGCGCTGAGGCGCGCGGCGAGGGCGGCCAGCCCGTCCGGGTGCGGGCTGCGCACCCGGACCGCAACGGTGCCGCGGGCGATCACGTCGCCGATCGGCGCGTCGGCGAGCAGCCGTCCCCGGCCGATCACCACGAGTTGGTCGGCGGTGAGCTGCATCTCGCTCATCAGGTGGCTGGAGACGAAGACGGTGCGCCCCTCGTCGGCGAGTGACCGCATCAGGTGCCGCACCCAGCGCACCCCGTCCGGGTCGAGGCCGTTCACCGGCTCGTCGAACATCAGCACCGGCGGGTCGCCGAGCAGCGCGCCGGCGATGCCGAGCCGTTGGCCCATGCCGAGGGAGAGTGTCCGCCCCGGCTTGCCGGCGGCCCGTCCGTCCAGCCCGACGGTGTCCAACACCTCGTCGACCCGGCGGATCGGGATGCCGTTGCTGTGCGCCATGGCCCGCAGGTGCGCCCGGCCGGACCGGGCCGGGTGGATGGCCCGGGCGTCGAGCAGCGCGCCCACCTCGTGCAGCGGCCGGCGCAACTCGCGGTACGAGCGCCCGCCGACCAGGGCCTGCCCGGCGGTGGGACGGTCCAGCCCGAGGACCATCCGCATGGTGGTGGACTTGCCGGCGCCGTTGGGGCCGAGGAAGCCGGTGACCCGGCCGGGTGCGATGTCGACGGTCAGCGCGTCGACAGCGACCGTCGACCCGAACCGTTTCGTCAACCCACGTAATGTGATCATGCGCTGACGCTAGGCGAGCGGGCTGTCGCCGCACCGCGCCCGAACGGCACCACCCACCCCCGACTTTCGTCAGGTCGTCGGTGGTTTGATCACCGTACGTACTGCTCCAACAGCGCCGGGGTGAGCCCGGCCCGGTGGATCGCCTTCAACGCCGCGAGCAGGTCGTCCATCAGCGCCGGCCGGAAGTGCATCAGCAGCACGTCGCCGGGTTGGACCACCTTCTCCGGGGTCTGGTAGCGCACCTTTCCCTCGTGGACGGTCTCGGTCCAGTGGAAGACGGCCTTCGCGCCGCAGTCGTGCGCGGCCTTCAGCGTGGTGCTGTCATGCTCGCCGAACGGTGGCCGGAACAGGGTGGGCCGCTTGCCGAACAGCCCCTCCAGCCGGTCGGCGGCACCGCAGATCTCCTGCCGCTGGTAGTCGTACGACCGGCCGGCCAGCGAGTTGTGCGCGATGGTGTGGTTCTCCACCACCCCGCCCACCGCCTCGATCTGCCGGAAGTAGTCGGTGTGCTCGGCCGCCGCCGGTGAGTTGAGGAACATGGTGACCGGGATGCGCGCCTCCCAGATGAAGTCGATCACCTCGGGCGGGCGGGCCAACCCACCGTCGTCGATGGTGATGAAGGCGACCTTCTGGTCGGTCGGCAGACGGTGCCAGAACGGGGCCGAACCGGTCGCCGGCAGCGGCACCGGCTGCGGCAGCGGCGCCTCGGGAAAGGTCGGCACCTGGGACACGTACCAGGCCAGGCTCTTGAACGCGGGTGTCGCCGTCACCGACGGCGACACCGACGGGGTCGCGGCGGACGCGGACGCTGTCGCCTCGGCGGCGGTGACCTGCCGGGCGTGGGCCGGGTGGCCGGGGCCGACCGCGCAGCCGGTCAACGCCAGCAGGGCCAGAAGGGTTACGACAGCAGGGATCCGACGGGTGGGGGTGGCTGACACGCCCGGAAACATACCGAGCTGGTGTCAGGATCCGGTCAGCCCGGTGACAGTGCCGCGGCGGCGGACCACGAACGCGTCCGGCATCCGGAAGGTGAGATTGTCCGGGCACCAGGGCGGACGCAGCACCGTCACCCCGTCCAGCAGCGGCGCCGCCTCGGCCACCACCACCGCCGCCTCCATCCGCGCCAGCACGTCCCCGACGCAGCGGTGCGCGCCCGCCCCGAACGCCAGGTGCCGGCGTGACCCCCGCTGGCCCGGACGGAATTCGTCGGGCGACTCCACCACCGCCGGGTCCCGACCGGCGCGGCCCAGCCACAACACCAGGCTGCTGCCCGCCGGCACCACCGTCGCGCCCAGCGTGCTCTCCGTAGCGGCCACCCGTCGCCAGGTGACGATCGGTGGTTCCAGCCGCAGGCCCTCCTCCACCACGTCGGCCACCGCCACCGCACCGGTGCGCAGCCCGGCCCGTACCGCGGGCTCGCCGGCCAGCCGGTGCAGCAGCAGGGTGAGGAACTGCGAGGTGGTCTCCTGCCCGGCGACCAACAGGAAGAACAGCGCGCCGACCACCACGTCCGGCGGGTGCCCGGCCGCGCGCAGCTCGGCGGCCAAACCGCCACCGACGGCCGCGAAGTCCCGCAGTACGTGGTGGAACCGGCCCACCTCTTCGGCGAGCGCCACCTGCCGGTCGGCGTCCAGCGGTGCCCAGAACAACTCCAGCGCGGCGCGGGCGAACTCCTTGACCGCCGCCACCGGCGCGTCCGGCAACTCGACCAGCCGGGCCAGCACCAGCAGCGGCAGGTCGGCGGCGAGGTCCGCGTACAGGTCGACCGGCGCGCCGGCGTCGAGCGCGGCGCCGATCCGGGCGACCCGGTCCCGGACCAGCGTGGTCAGCCACTGCCGCTGCGCGGCGACCCGGGTGGGATGCAACGCCGCCGCGACGATCGCCCGGATCTGCGGGTGGCTGACGCCCGAGTTGTTCGCCAGGGTCGGCGGCAGCCGGAACCGGTGCCCGGCGAGCACCCGCAGCGCGGTCACCGGCATCGGCGTCACCGCGTCCAGGGCGTTGTCCGGCCGGTAGGTGACCGGGTCGGCGAGGACCTGGCGGACCAGCGCGTGCCGGGTCACGACCAGGTGGGTGCCGCCGACGTGGTCCGGCACCCGGGCCACGTCCGGCCATGCGGGGTCGGCCACCTGCGCCCAGCTGCGGAACAGCACCCGGACACGCTAGCCGGAGGCCCCCGGCAGCCCGGTCCGCAGCCGCCAGACGGTGGTGCGCTTCACCCGCACGCTCTCCAACGCCTCCGGCACCGGCACGTCGTACGCGGCCAGCTCGTCGAACCGGTCCCGGGGCAGGAACGCCCGGCCGGGGTCACCGACCAGCGCCGGCGCGCCGGCCCGCGCGGCGCGCAGCAGGAACCGCAGCACCCGACGGGCCATCGCCTCGCTGTAGAAGACGTCACCGGCGAGCACCACCTCGGCGTCCCCGGCGTCGCCGTCGAGGATGTCGCCGAACTCGGCGTCGACGCGTACCCCGTTGGCCTCGGCGTTGAGGGCGACCGCCGCCACCGCCAGCTCGTCCACCTCCACCGCGCGCACCGACGCGGCGCCCGCGCGGGCGGCGGCGATGGCCACCAGGCCGGAGCCGGAGGCGAGGTCGAGCACCCGGCGGCCGGCGACCAGCTCCGGATGGTCGGTCAGGTAGCGGGCGAGGGCCTGCCCGCCGGCCCACGCGAACGCCCAGAACGGCGGCGGCCGGTCACTGGAGAACTCGCCCTCGGTCAGCTCCCACAGCCCGATCGGCTCATCCGCCTGGTGCAACAGCACCTCGGGCACGAAGGGGACCGGGGCCAGCCGCGCGTGCAGCCGGACGAAGGTGCTGGAGAGCTCGGACACCGCGTGATTCTCCCAGCGGCCCGACTGCCGGCGTGTCGCGGGGGAGTGGTGAGCGGTTCACCACTGTCGGTGAAAACCCACCCCGTCCTTGCCGTCCGGTGCGAACACACCCGTCTGGTCCGGGCGTCGTCCCGCTTCTAGCGTTGCCAGGTGGAGGCGACCGAACGGAGGACGGCGGTGGTGACGGTGTGGCGGTACGCGCTGCGGGCAGGGGTGGTGCTGGCCTGTCTGAGCGGGGTGGAGCTGGCGGCGGCCGCCCCGGCACAGGCGGCCTTCACCACCGAGATGAGCGGCCTGCCGGGCCGGTTCACCGCCGGTGAGCAGGTGCGGACGATCTCCGCGGTGGTCTCCCAGACGGACCGGCGCGGCGGGTGCGCCAAGGTGCGCTGGTCGATGGTGCTCACCGTGCAGGGCCTCCGACTCGACCAGGTGAAGATGGACCGGGTGGAGGAGACCGGCGACTTTCCGCTGGAGATCCGTACCGAGGGTGACGTGGCCCGGTTGACCGACCGGCAGCTCGACCCGGGCACGCTCTGCCCGGGGCGCACGGTCACCGCCCGCTACCGGGTGGCCTTCGACGAGGACGTCACCCAGGGGCGGGTCACCCTCGCCGCCGAGGCGTACGACGCCAACCTGCGCCTGCTGGCCCGGCAGACCGCCACCCGTTCGGTGGTGGGGGTGGGTGGCGTCCCGACCAGCAAGCCGAAGCCGACGAAGAGCCCGCCGGAGCCCACCGAATCCGCGAGCGCGCCGACCGACGACGAGAGCGCGGCAACGGAGGAGCCGGCCGCCGACTACCCGGCCGACGCCGTACCACCGTCGGCCGACCGCCCGGTGTCGCAGTCCAGCGCGTTCGGCGTGGTGCAGGTCGCGTTCCTGCTCGGCGGGCTGCTGCTCTTCCTCGGGGTGGGGCTGCTGCTGCGGTTGCGGCAGCTGACCCGGGCCGCCGCCGGGGAGACCGGCGACGCCGATGACCCCCCGGTGGACCGGCGCTGGGAGCGCCCGGCCGTCGCCGACCCCTGGCGCCGCGCACACCGCTGATCGCGGCCGGCGTGGGGAGCCGTCCGGCGGTGTCTGGCCCTTGGCGCCGGGCGCACCGCTGATCGCGGCCGGCGTGGGGAGCCGTCCGGCGGTGTCTGGCCCTTGGCGCCGGGCGCACCGCTGATCGGAGGCAGTGGGGCCGGCGGAGTACCGCCGGCCCCACTGGGTCACTTCCAGAACGTCTGGAACGTCACTTCGAGAACGCCTGGAACTCGGCGATCCTGACCTGGCTCCGGGCCGGGCTGGCGGTCGCGCAGTCCGTCGTCGTGGCCGGGTCGTCGTCCTGCTCACCCGCGTAGTGCGGGCCACCGGTGCACTGGCTCGCCAGCACCTCGAGTCGCAGGTGGGTGGCGAGGGTGGTGGGTACCGCGAACGTCCGGAGGTTGATGTCCCGGCTGTACGCCCGGTACGCCCCACCGGGGAACGCGTCCGCCGCACTGGTGTAGATGCGCTGCCAGCGCGCCGGATCCGCGCAGTCGGTGGTCGTCGCGTTGCAGGCGGACACCGCGAACGAACGCAGCGCGGTGAGCGCGTTCTGCGCGCCGGTGTCGGCGTCGCCGGTGATCGCCGGGCGCAGCATCGCGCTGACGTTCACCCGCTTGACCGTCTGCGGGGTGCCGCCGGGCAGCGCCACGGTGAGCTGCCGGCCGGCGACCCCGTCCAGGGACGCCCAGTTCGTCGCCTCGGTGTCGTCGACGACCCGGTCCAGGTTGACCCCGTCACCGCTGATGGTGGCGCCGGACGCGGCGGAGGCGAGGTTGCGGCTCATCCGCAGGTCGACGTACCCGTCCTGGCCGGCCTTGGCGACCACGCTGAGCCGCTGGTGCCCGAAGCCGGGGGCCACGGCGAGCAGGTCGTAGGTGCCGGCCACCATCTCCACGGTGTCCGGGATCGGCGTCGCCGGGTCGGTGTCGGCCACCGGCACGGCCCGCGCCTCGTACGCCCCCACGTACACCCGGATCGGCGCGTCGGCGCTGTCTCCCCGTGGGCGCAGGGTGAGCGTCGCGTTGCCGCCGCGCGGCGAGGCGAAACTCGGCGTCGGGTCGGTGTCGCCGGCACCGTTGGTGGCGGCGTCGCGGCCCATCCCGGAGCGGGCGAACTCGGCCCAGATCAGGTCCTGGTTCGCGCCGCCGAAGCGGAGCAGGTCGGCGGTGAGCATGTTGTCCCGCATGTCGAGCATGCTGACCTGGCTGGCGGCCTGCAACAGGAACGAGTCGAAGACCAGCTGCGACCAGCGTCGGTTGCCCGGGCACTGATCCGCCGCGACCTTCCCCAGTGCGCAGTCGAGCTGCCGTTGCGGGGTGCCGAGGCCGTACCGTTTGACCAGGGCGGAGCGGACCCGGAAGTTGGTGGCGCCCCAGATCTCCCCGTCGGCGTGCACGGCCGGGCCGGCGGTGTTGTAACCGATGTCGGAGTAGTTGAGCGGGCTGCGGCTCAGGTCGTAGTTGCGGATGCCGCTGACCAGGTTGCCGGTGACGTAGCCACCGGTGATGAAGGGCGTCTCGCCGGGTGCGCGCAGCCCGTGCTGGAAGAGGTACTCGGCGGCGAGCAGGTCGCCCCACGACTCACCCATCGACCCGCCCTGGTGGCCGCTGATCCCGCTGTCCGGGCCGGCGATCATCCGGTTGGTGATCGCGTGGGTGTACTCGTGGCCGATCACCGTCATGTCGTAGTCGCCGTCCACGCACGGCGGGTACGGCCCGCCGGCCTGCGGCTGCCAGAGGTACATGTTGGTGGTCGGCGGCAGCCCGTCGCGCGGGGTGCCCTGGTTGGCGTTGTTCCGGTTGCCGCTCAACGCGCCCTGCTGGGCACGGCCCTGCTCGGCGTCACCGCCCAGCCCGGACGGGGTGAGGTTGACCGCCTGGAGGTTCCACGCCGACTCGGTGAAGCCCAGCTGGTACGACCAGTCGTGCATCCGGTTGTGCATGGCGAAGAGGTTGGCGATCGACGCGTCCGCGTCGTTGCGCTGGGCGGAGGTGAACACCTCCGGGTTGCACTTCGCCTGGTGCCACTGGTCGGTGAAGGGGTACTCGTAGCGGCGTTCCGGGCTGGTGGGGGCCGGCACGACCGGGGTGTTGGCGCCCCAGGACAGCACCGTGTTGGCCGAGTTGCCGCGCGAGGTGAAGGTCGGCGTGCCGGTGGCCGCGTCGACGTCCCACGGTTGGCCGGTGGCCGGGTCGCGCCAGGCGGCCTGGCAGCCGGGGGTCGGGTCGCCGCACCAGCGCACCCGGGGATCCTGCCCGGGGCCCAGGTCACGGGGCGGAGTGGCCGGGAAGACCGCCCAGCTCGGGTTGTCGGAGTCGTAGTCGACCAGGTCCTCGCGAACCAGCACCTGCCCGGTGCTGCCGTCCACGTAGCTGGTGAACGCGGCCGGATGCTCGGTGTCCGCCCCGATCATGGTCACCTCGTAGGCGGTCCGGGGCCCGTCCAGCGGGGTGGGCACCGCCACCTGGCGGATGGTGTGGCTGGCCACCGCGTCGGCGGTCAGCTTGGCGTCGGCGAGCGCGGCGGCGTACGCCTGCTCGGGTGTGCGGGTTGCCGGGGCCGGCGTGCCGGTGTCGCGGGCCAGCGAGGAGCTGACCGAGAGCACCGCGCCGTCGGCGACCGCGAGGGTGACCAGGCCGTCCGGCCCTGCGGGCAGGTCGCCGAAGCGTTGCCGGAGGGTGACGACGGTGCCGCTGCCGATCGGTCGGACCAGCACCCGTTCCATGCTGGCCACCGTGGCGGCGTCCATGCCGAACAGGTCCTGGTTGGCGGCCAGGTAGGCGCGGGCGGCGGCCTCCGGGTCGGCGGGCAGCCCGCTGGCCAGCGGGGTGCGGCCGGGGCCGAGCGCCTGTGGGGTGCCGAGCCGGTTCCACCGGACGTCGGGGTCGACGACGCGGGCCAGGCCGCGTTGGCGGGCGTCAGGTGCCGCCGTACCGGCGCGGTTGTCGGCGTCGGCGGGGGTGTGCCCCTCGGCGAAGGGCCCGGACCGGCGCTCGGCGGATGTCGCGCCGCCGGTGGGGGCCGCGGTGCTCACGCCGGTGGGGAGCAGCGCGGCGACCGTCGCCGTCGTCGCCAGGATGGCGATGAGCCGGCGTCGACGCCGGCTCATCGGGGGTGACCACTCCGGTTGTGGCACGGGACCTCCTCGTGGGAGCGGGATGGCCGGCGAGCCGCCGACCACAGATGCGCGGTGACGCATGCGCATCTGTGGATATCAGTCTCCCGAGGTCACGGCAAGGTCCGCAGCCGCTGTCACACGAACAGATCGAGATTCGCTCAGGCGCTCGGCGCCCAGTCGGGGTCGCGGCCGAACGCGGCCAGCAGGTGGTCCTGCTCGTCGGCGTCGTCGGGCACCCGTACGCCGGTGTGCACCAGGTTGTTGCGCTGGTAGGCGTCGATCTGGCCGGCGAACCACCGGGCGGCGGCGTGCACCACGTCCGGGTCGAGCTGCGGCTGCGCGCCGATCGCCACCGCCACGTCCCAGCCGTGCACGAGGTGCTCGGCGAGGAGTTGCTGGAGGTATTCGGCGGCCGGTGTGTCGCCGCTGGAGAGGTGCACGGTGCGGTCGATCGTGCCGGGGTGGGTGGCGGCGATCTCGGCCTGCGCGGCGGCCTCCCGCGCGGTGGCGATCGGGTCGGCGCCGAGTTGGTCACCGTCGAGGCGGTCGCCGACCTCCTCGATGGTCCGCCCGGCGAGCAGTGGAACGCTCCACCGGTCCTCGGTCACCACGTGATTGACCAGCGTGCGGACGTCCCAGTCCGAACACGGTGTCGGGTCGGACCACTGGCCGGGCTGGATCTGGTCCACCCGGTCGATGAATTCGGCCAGGCTCCGGCGGTACGCCTCCAAGAGGTCCATGCCGCCGATTGTTCCGGTCGACGGGGCGGACTGAGTCCGTTTTGCCCGGCTCGGTGCGGGGACCGGTGCTCAGTCGAGGTCGGCCGGGTCCAGGCCGAGCTCTCGGGCGGTGACCAGCCGGACCCACTCGCCGAACTGGCGGCGGGAGATCACCCGGTCGTGCACGGCGAGTTGGACGGCGAGGCCGTCCATCACCGCGCTGATCCGCCACGCGGCCCCGTCGGCGTCGGCGCACTGGAAGGTGCCGTCGGCCACCCCGGCGGTGATCACCGCGGCCAGGTCCTGTCGCCAGCGCAGGTCGAGGCGGCGGGAGACCTTCTCCAACTCCGGGGTACGCAGGGATTCCGACCAGCCGTCGATCCACATGGACCAGGAGGTCGCCCTCCCGGCCGGGGTGTAGAGCTTGAGGATCCGGCGGAGCTTGGTCAGTGGCGGGGCGGAGGAGCGGGTCACCGCGTCCAGCCGGGCCAGGTCCTGTTCGACCGCGTACGCGAAGGCCTGCGCGAGCAGCCGCTCCTTGGTGGCGAAGTGGTAGAAAACCAACGCCTGACTCACGCCCGCGGCGTTCGCCACGTCCGCTGTCCGGGTGTTGGCCAGACCGCGCTCCACGATCACGTCGCAGGCGGTGCGCAGCAGGGCATCCAGGCGGATCTCGGCCGCACGTCTCGTCACGACCGTTACCGTAGCCCATCCGACTGAACACGAACAGTTACCACCGCGCGCCGATCCACACCGTGGCAGTCGGAAGCCGGACACTTCTTTTGGGTGTCGTCGGTCGTTCCACGGAGAGTGTTCACCGAGGTCCGCTGCCCAGTGCCGGGGCGTCGAGACGTCGATGGTCAGGTATGCGACGCGATGGTGACGATCATTGCCGAGGAATGTCGGAGTGTGACGGTCGGTGCTGGATTCAGACACCAGGCCAGCCACCTAGGAAGCCTGCCGCAGGTGACTCCGCTCCAGCCCCGGCCACCCGGGACGCGCCGAGGCGACCCCGAGTTGGCAGTCAAACACCTACTCGGCTAAAGTTCTCATCCGTCACCCGGGAACGTCCGGGGGCGTGCGGACGTAGCGCAGCTGGTAGCGCATCACCTTGCCAAGGTGAGGGTCGCGGGTTCGAATCCCGTCGTCCGCTCGGAGCTGCCGCCACGTATGACGGGGGCAACCTCGGTGGGGTGGCCGAGAGGCGAGGCAACGGCCTGCAAAGCCGTGTACGCGGGTTCAAATCCCGTCCCCACCTCGGCAACAAGCACGGGCGATTGGCGCAGTGGGAGCGCGCTTCCTTGACACGGAAGAGGTCACTGGTTCAAACCCAGTATCGCCCACCAGAGGAGAACGGCTCGTCACCGGAAGACCCGGTGACGAGCCGTTTCGCTTGTGATGCTCCTGACGTGGGAGCGACGCGGAGCCCTGGCCCTTCAAAAGGTAGGTGGGCACCGCTGGGCGCATGTTGTTGTCCGGCCCTCTTTCACGGTCGGAAGTGCTCCCGCTTGCTGGGTGTGCGGCAGGCAGTTTGCTAATGCGTTAAAAGCTCTCATATTAGGCGCTTAGGCCCATGCCTCTCGAGGCGACTGAGATGGGACCCGGTGGCCAATGGAAGAGGCCAGCACTAACTGTGAATAATTGACAACCTTCGGTATTGACGGCGATAACGGCGCTACTTAAAATGATCAAGCCGTAGCGGTCTGACACACGGGGGCTTCAATGTTCGGTCGCGGTCGCTGGTTCCTGCGTGCCCGTCGTACGGCTCCTCGGGCCGCTGGATGTGCGCTGGTCGCGTTTGTGGTGGTGGCCACGTCGGTTGCGCTGCCGGTGTCCCCGGCGTCGGCGCGACCCGCCCCACCAGCTCGCGCGTCCTGTGTGGATGTTTCCGCTGATGCGTCAGCGGCCAGGAAGATGGTCGATACCTGTGGTCGTCGAGTGGAGATTCTCGCTGAGCGTACGGAGTACTCGCAGACGTTCTTGAACGTTGACGGGTCGCGGACGTTGGAGGAGGGAATCGAGCCGGTTCGGGTGCGGAAGGGTTCGTCGTGGGTGCCCGTGGACACGGCGTTGAAGGTGACCGCGGAGGGTGTGGTGCCGCGGGCGACGGTGTTGCCGGTGGTGTTCTCGCCGGGTGGTGACGGGGTGCTGGCTCGGGTTCGCGATGGTGAGCGTGAGTTGGGTATGTCCTGGCCGGGGAAATTGCCGGCGCCGGTGGTGAAGGGCGATTCGGCGGTGTATCGAAACGTGCTGCCGGACGTGGACCTGCGGGTGACGGCCTTGGTGTCGGGTTTCTCCGAGGTGTTGGTGGTGCGTACGCCGGCGGCGGCGGCGCATCCGAAGTTGGCGGCGGTGCGCTTCGGTCTGTCGACGAAGGGTGTGACGGTCACCGCGGCTGAGGGTGGCGGGCTCGCCGCCCGGGATGGCAGCGGTAAGAAGGTCTTCGAGGCGCCGGCTCCGTTGATGTGGGATTCCACGCCGCTGCCGGAGGCGGCCACGTCACCGGGACCGGATCAGACGCCGGCGAAGAAGTCGGACGCGGCACGGGTCGGCCCTGATGGGGCAGGCAAGCCGTCCTCAGCGCCAGACGCCGCGGCGAAGATCCCCTCGTCACCGGCCGGAACCGCGCCGCAGGGGGCGCGGCAGGCGGTGATGCCGGTGAAGGTGACCGGCGGTGAGTTGACGGTGGTGCCGGACCGGAAGCTGCTCACCGATCCGGGCACCAAGTATCCAATCTTCATCGACCCGTCCTGGACGGGCGGCATCGCCGGCGGCGAGTGGACGTCGGTGTGGAGCAAGCATCCGACCAGTTCGTTCTGGAAGAACTCGACCGCCCTGACCAACGGCGGGACGAACGGTTCCGCGGGCGCGGGCCGGACCGAGGACTGCTCCGGCTGCGCCGACCACATCGTCCGTTCGATTTTCCAGATGGACACCAGCGCGGTGCGCGGGAAGTACATTCTCGACGCGAAGTTCCGGATCGAGCAGCGGCACTCCTGGACGTGCAGCCCGGCATCCAACGCCAAGTTGTGGATGACGGGGCCGATCTCGTCGGGTACGACGTGGGACAAGCAGCCGGTCTGGGACGGTAACTACACCGCGCAGACCGCAGCGAACCGGAAGAACGGCGCGGTCCACGGCTGCGCCGGGCCGGGCACTGTCGAGTTCAACGCCACCGCGATGGTGGCACATGCGGCGGGTGCCAACTCGTCGCGTTTGACCATGGGGTTGCGTGCGGTGAGCGAGGGGACGTTGAACCAGTGGAAGCGGTTCAACCACTCGTCGCCGAAGCTGGCGATCACGTACAACACCAAGCCGGGCGCGCCCTCCGATCGGTTGTCGGACGGTAAAGCGTGTGGCACCGGTGCGAATCGGCCGTATGTGTTGACACAGACGCCGATCCTGGCAGTCAGGCATTCGGATCCGGATTCGTCGCAGCAGTCGTTGACGACCTGGTTTCACTGGTGGCCGTTGGGCGGGGCGCGTAATGACACGGACAAGGTGTCGCAGGCGTCGGGTAACCCGTCGTCGGTGTCGAAGGCGATTCCGGCAGGAAAGCTGACCGATGGTGGGACGTACGTGTGGCAGTCGCGTACGTATGACGGGTCGCATTATGGGGACTGGTCGGGGACGTGTGAGTTCACTGTCGACGCGACGCCGCCGCCGACACCGGGGCCGGTGACGTCGTCCCAGTATCCGGCGGATGGTGCGCCCCGGGGTGGGGTCTCGTTCGCCGGGACGTTCAACATCGCGCCGCCGTCGACGCGTGCCTATGAGGTGAAGGAGTATGCGTACACACTCGATTCGGGTGTGTTGACCGCGGCCGCAACGGTGCCGGCGCGAACCACGGACTACGGGGCGTCGGTGACGCTTTTCCCGCGTCACGATGGTGTGAACGTGTTGTGGGTGTGGGCGAAGGATCACGCTGGTCGATTCTCGGCGACGCCGGCCACGTACACGTTCTCGGTGCGCGCGGGCAGTGGTCCTGCGGCGCAGTGGGAGTTCGACGAGGCAAATGGTACGGCCACCGACGTGACCGGGCACGGTAACACCGTGTCGCTGTCCGGGTCCGGGGCGGACCGCGTGACCGGGCGGGCCGGTGTCGGCAAGGCGCTGGTGCTGGATGGCGCCCAGGGCAATGCCTCGACCGGGGGGCCGGTGCAGTATCCGCACCCGGATACCGGGGTGATCACCCCGGTTCGTACGGACAGCAGCTTCACGGTGACCGCCCGGGTGCGACTGCCTGCTATTCCGAACTGGCACAAGGCGGCCGTCGCTGCTGATGGCGCACGGACCGCGCCGTTCTGGTTGGGGTACATCATGGGGGCCAACCGGTGGGGCTTCCAGATGAACGAGGCCGATGCGGACCAGTCGGGCGGGCAGAACATCACATCCACCGCTGCTCCGGTCATCGGTAAATGGACCCACCTGGCCGGCGTGTACGACGGAGGTACGAAGACCTTCCGTCTCTACGTCGATGGTGTGCTGCAGCCGGGCACGGGGACGGTCACCGCAGGTTTCAATGCCACGGGCCCCTTACGCATCGGGGCGATGATGTATGCGGGGATGTTGGGGCACAACTGGCCCGGTGACATCGATGACGTGCGGATGTACAACTTCGTCGAGACGGCGGCGAGGATCGCGGAGCTGGCGGTGCCGTTGCAACCGGTGCTGACGTTCCCGAACGGCACGAATGCCACCGCTGGAGCGCAGATGTCAGTGACGTTCAGCGCCGGTGGTGACACCAACGTGACGAAATTCCGGTGGAGTGCCGACAACACGTCGCTGGCCAACGAGGTGATCGCGTCGGCGCCCGGCGGAACGGCGACCGTGTCGGTGCCGGTAGGCGCGATCACTGGTGAACGCCCGTTGTACGTGGTCGCGGTCGATGACGGCAACCGGGTCAGTGGCAGGACGCAGGGAAGCTTCGTCGTGAAGCCCGCCACGATCCTGTCCGGCGTAGCGATCGATGTCATGACGTTCATGCCGGTCGTCGGAGCCACGGTCAGGCTGGAACCCGGTGGCCTCCAGGTGGTCACCGGCAGCGACGGCGGATACTCGTTCTCCGGCTTCGCCCCCGGCACATACACGGTGTCGGGTGTCAAGGGTGGCCGGTGCGGGTTGTCGGGCAGCCAGCAGTTGCTGGTCGATGGACAGGGTGTGTGGCTGGACCTGTACCTGTTCCCGTACTCAGATGATTCGGGGTACACCTGCGCGGAGCAGGCGAACAGTTTCACAGCGGCGAATGACACAGTGGTCGGGTTGTCGGGGGACAACGCGGTGACCGCGGTCGGGTTGCCGTTCGCTTTCCCGTTCTACGGTCAGGCGTACCGGTCGGCGTGGCTGGATACGAACGGGCTGTTGTCCTTCACGGACCCCGGTGGTTCGCATCCGTACACAGGTGGGTCGTTGCCGGCGCCTGCCGAGCCGAACGCGGTGGTGGCACCGTTCTGGGACGACCTGGTGGTGGACGCCTCGGCGAGTGTGCGGACCGCGACCACGGGTACCGGAGCTAACGAACGGTTCGTGGTCGAATGGCGCAACGTGCACCGGAAAGCGTCGACCGCGCAGCGGGTGTCGTTCGAGGTGATCCTGGCGCCGGACGGCACGGTGACCACCAATTACGACAGTCTTGACGGCGCGGTCGAGCAGGGAGCGCAGGCGGCGGTCGGGATCGAGGCCCCGGCCGGTGCGGACGGGCTGCGCTACTCCACAGCCGAGGCGGTCCTGGCCAGCGGCCGGGCGATCGTGTTCGGCCGCCCGGAGACCGCCAGTCCGCTGGCGTTGCACGACCTGTCCGGCACGCTGGTCAACGCGGCCGGCGCCGCGGTGGTCGGGGCGAGGGTGACCCTGGACCCGTCCGGTATGTCGACCGTCACCGGCGCGGGTGGGGCGTGGGCGTTCGACGACCTGGTCGCTGACAGCTACGCCGTCTCCACGGTGCCGGACACCAGATGCGGGAGCAGGGCCCGGGTCCAGGTGGAGTTGAACGCCAACCTCGTCCGCAATCTGCAACTCGGCCCGGACTACGGCGGCCTCGGCTACGCCTGCACGGTCGGCGCCTCCGGCTACGTCGCGGCGTCAACGGTCATCCCACTGACCGGCGACGACGAGTCCACCTCCGTCACCCTGCCGTTCCCGATGCGATACCACGGCGGGACCTACTCCACGGCTGCCGTGTACACCAACGGACTGCTGAGCTTCCAACCACAGGACGATCCGTTCGGCTGGTACGGGTTCCTGCCAGACGGCGACGCGCCGAACGCCGTGGTGGCCCCGTTCTGGGAGGACCTGGTAGCCGACGAGTCCTCCAGTATCCGTAGCCAACTCACTGGTGTCGCGCCGAACAGGTCGTTCGCCGTGGAGTGGCGCAACATGGCCTTCTACGACGGATCTGACCGGACGACGTTCGAGTTGGTGCTCCACGAGGACGGGCGGATCGTCTTCCACTACGGCGAGATGACATCGCCGAGACAACGTGGCGATGCGGCCGTGATCGGCCTTGAGAACGGTTCCGGCACCGTCGCGGCGGTCTTCTCCGCCCATGAACCGTCGCTGACGTCCCACTCGTCGATCACGTACACGCCTGCGGCGTCGGGGACGATCACCGGCACGTTGACCACAGCGGTGACCTCCACGCCTGTCGCCGGGGCGACCGTGACCATGAGCACGACCGGAACGACCGTCACCACCGGCGCGGACGGCGGCTACCAGTTCACCAACGTGCCGGTCGGCGAGTACGTCCTGATCTCCTCGACCAGCGACAACCGCTGCGTCGGCCAGTCCGCCAGGCAGGTGGTCAACCATGCCGGTGGCACCTCGGATGTTGACCTCTCGGTGATGGTCGACGGGGACGAGTTCGGCTACACCTGCGAGACCGGACCACAGACCTTCATCCCCGGCACCCAGATCGAGGTAGCTCCCGAGGAGGATGAGGACCACTGGCAGGTGAACGCGCCGTTCCCCGTCAAGATCTACGGTGAGTCGTACAACTCGGTGTGGCTCACCTGGAGCGGTGCCGTCGTCTTCCGGCACCCCGGAGACCTCCGTCAAAGCCAACCGATACCGACCCCGGGGCCCAATGATGAGCCGGAACCCGTGGTAGCGGTCCTATGGGACGACTGGGTGGTCGACGAGTCGGCCGCCATCGCCACCGCCGCACGGGGCACGGCTCCGAACCGGCAGTGGGTGGTGGAGTGGCGCAATGTGCACCACTCCAGCGACCCGACGGTGCGCGCGTCCTTCGAAGTGATCTTCGACGAAGACGGCACCATGACCTTCGCCTACGCCGATATCGATCCAGCCAACATCATCGAGCGGGGAGGCAGCGCCACCGTCGGGATCCAGAACGGTGCCGGCACCATCGGCTTCCAGTACCTGCACCACGACACCCTGCTCACATCCGGTCAGGGTGTGGTGTTCCGGCCCAGCCCTCCGGGCACCGGTGTCGTCTCCGGCATCGTCAGCTGCCAGGGCGCCGCGGTACCGGGCGCGACCGTCACCACCGCGGGCCTGGCCGCGACGACGGCACCCAACGGCACATACCAGATCGAGGACGTGCCAGCTGGCACGCACGCGATCACCGCCACGCTGCACGCGGGTGCCTGCAAGGGCTCCTCCGTCGAGTCTGTCGACGTCGGCTCGAACACCCAAAGAACGGTGGACTTCCCGACCACGACGACCCCGGCCGGTGCCGGATACACCATCGCCGAGCAGCCGATGGTGCTCACCCCGGTCACCGGACCGGCGCTACCGCTGACGGGCGACGACGTCTATATCCCGATCACCCTGCCATTCCCGACCACCCTGTACGGACAGGGGTACGCCAATGGCTGGCTGGACATCAACGGCTATCTGAGCTTCGTCGATCCGGGCGAGTCCCACTCGTACCCCGACCGTCTTGCGGAGCCGGACGGCTACTACGGGCCCGACGCGGCCATCTATCCGTTCTGGCACGACTGGATAGTGGACGACGACGCTGCCGTGCGTGCGGAGATCCGCGGCACCGGGTCAAACCGCCAGTACGTCATCGAATGGCACAACGTCCTGTCCCACGTCGACGATCTGACCCGGGTCTCCTTCCAACTGATAATCCACGAGACCGGCGGATACTCGTTCGTCTATGCCGATCTCGACGGCACGTTCCAGGAAAGGGGCGGCGGCGCTGTCATCGGCATCGAGAACGCCGAAGGTACCCGCGCACTCCAGTACGTCTACCGCCAACCGGTGCTCCGACCTGGCATCGGTTTGCGGATCAACCCGCCCACGTCCTGATTCGTCCACCCGCCCCCAACCCGGGCCAACGCTCGGATTCGCACGGCCCGTGTCCGCACCTGGATCACGGACCTGCTGAGCCGAACGACTCCCGGGGCCACCGACGCTCGCCCTGAAAATGCACACGGCCCGCTCGTGAGCCGACCTACGAGGGACGATCACGAAAGACCTCGGCGAGCACTTGATGGACATGGCCAGAGGAGAACGGCTCGTCACCGGAAGACCCGGTGACGAGCCGTTTCGCTTGTGGTCCGTCGGTCGTCAGTCGACGCTGAGCCGGTAGCCGACGCCTCGTACGGTGTGCACGCGCAGGACGTCGTCGGCGGCGCGCAGTTTGCGACGTAGCCGCTTCACCGCCGAGTGCAGGGTCGACGTGTCGCCGAGGAACGCGCAGCCCCAGACCGATTCGAAGAGCCGCTCGTACGTCCAGACGCCGACCGGGGCGGTGGCGAGCTGGGTGAGCAGGTTGCGTTCGAGTCGGGTCAGGGCCAGCGGTTCTCCGCGCCACGTCACCCGGTGCTCAAGCGGGTCGATGGTGAGGTCGCCGAGGCTGATCTGACCGGCCGCGCCGACAGGTGCGCCGGCTGCGACGAGGGCGGGCGTGGGCGCGGCGGTGGAGGTGGCGACCCGGGCCGGGCCGCTGATCACCGGTCCGCCGATCATCGCCTGCAACTCCGCGAGGTCGGCGCAGATCACCAGGGTGCCCAGGCCGTTGAGGCGCCGGACCATCCGTTCACGCACCGACACGTCAGCGGTCACGCAGAACACGAGGGACACATCGTCGATCACTGTCGTACCTCCCCAGGCGACAGTAAAAGACAACGCTGTCTGAACCGCGTAGTCAATGGTTTGCGCCGGCCGGCGCCCGCTCGTCGTCAGAAGGTCAGCAGGCGGAACTCGCCCACCGGCCGGAAGCCGAGGCTGCGGTAGACCGACTCACCGACCGCCGACGAGGTGAGGGCGGCGGTGCGGACGCCCCGCTCGGCGGCCAGATCCAGGGCGGCCCTGGTCATGGCCGCACCGATGCCCCGGCGGCGCTGCTCCGGCTGGGTGCCGACGAAGTAGAGCGTGACCAGGCCGTGGCTGATCCAGGCGACGGCCGTCGCGACGACCCGGCCGTCATCGAGGTGGCCGGCCAGCCGGAGCAGCGTGCCGTCGCCGGTGAACGCCTTCTCCCGTTCGATCGTCGCCGCCACACCGTCCGCCGGAATCCCGGACACCCGGGCATAGGCCGGGACGAACGCGGCGAGGTCGGCGGTCTCGGCGATGTGCACGCCGGTGGGCGTCGGCACATCGGCCGCCTCCCCGATCTCCACCGTCATGATCGGCATACGGGCGACCTCCACCGCGCCGAGGGAGATCAGGGCGTCCGCGGTGCCGGCGTCGCTGTCCGGGCCGACCCACCAGATCCGGGGTACGCCGTGCAGGCGTTGCCGGGCCTCGGTGAGCGCGTCGTGCGGGGTGCGCCCGGCCACCCGCAGCACGCCGTTGAGCGGCGCGTGCGGCACGTCACTGCGGTAGGTCGGGAGGTCCGGGCCTCCGGTGACGCCGATGTTCCACCCGAGCAGGTACGCCCGGTGCGCGGCCAGCACCGTGTCGAGAGGCTCCATGATCTGGATCGTAACGCGGTGGCCGGCACCTGCCCCGAGCAGGGGAAACGGCCGGCCCGGCGGCTGTGACCGGCGGTACTTTGTCGATCGTTCCAGATAGTGGGTAGGGTTCGGTCATGGCACGTACCCGGGAGTTCGACCTCGACGCCGCGGTCAACGCTGCCATGGACGTGTTCCGGAGAAAGGGTTACGAGGGCACCTCCATGCGTGACCTCTCCGAGGCGACCGGCCTGGGCAGCGGCTCGATCTACGCCGCGTTCGGCAGCAAGGACGGCCTCTACCTGGCGGTGCTCGACCTGTACCGGCAGCGCTACGCCGCCCCGATGGTCGATCTGCTGCGCTCCGGCAACGACGCGCGAGCGGTCATCCGCGAGGTCTTCATCGGCGCGGTGGACGACATCACCGGCGACGGCCGGCACCTCTCCTGCCTCATCGTCGGCGCCTCGATGGAACGCGCGCACCAGGACGTGCGGGTCGCCGAGCGGCTCCGCTCGACCACCCAGTCCCTGGAGTTGGCGCTCTACGACCTGCTCGCCGAGGCCCAGTTGCGAGGTCAGATCACCACCGACCGCAGCGCCACCGACCTGGCCGGCTTCCTGGTGACCAGCCTCCAGGGTCTGCGCGTGATGGGCGCCATCACCCCGGACCGGGCGGCGCTGACGCGGTACGCCCAGGTCGCGCTCACCTGCCTGGACTGACCGCCCACCAGCGGGCCGCCCGGTAACCCGGACCTCGGCGAGGTCGGTGCGGGCACTGAGCAACGACCGGCCCCTTCGGTGGGTCACCACCAGGCCTGCCGCTCTTCGTCAACGCCCGGATCGACACGTTCCTCAGCGGCGCCGGGGGCGTCGACGAGACGCTGACCCGAGCGTATGCCTACCTCGCGGCCGGCGCGGACGGCATCTTCGTGCCCGGGGTGGTCGACCCGGCGACCATCCGAGAGCTGGTGCGACCGGTGCCGGCGCCGCTGAACGTGCTGGCCGGGCCCGGTGCGCCGACAGTGCCGGAGTTGGCCCGGCTGGGGGTGGCCCGGGTGAGCCTCGGCTCCTCGGTCGCGGAGGCCGCGTACACGGTCGCCCGCCGCGCGGCGGATGAGGCGCTCGGCGCGGGCACGTACGGCGCGCTGGCGGACGCCCTCGACTACGGCACCCTCAACGCGTTGATGCGCTGAGCGGTGTGGCTGCGCCGCGCGCTGTCCGGCGTATCCAAGGTCGTCGTGCGCCGAGCCGGCCGTCCCTCAGCGGGGCGGCCGGCTCGGCGTCACGGTGATCCGGGCGGCGCCGTCAGCGGCGCCGGGGGGCCGGGTCACAGCGGCGGCGCGATGTCCCGCCGTTCCTCGACCTGGCGGTACTCCACCGGCTGTTCGGTGGTGGTGACCACCTGACGGCGGCGACCCCAGATCAGCGTGGTCATGATCAGGCCGAGCAGTCCGGCGCCCATCAGGATCCAGCCGACCACGTCGAGGTTGATGCCGCCGACGCTCGCGTCCAGTGCGAAGGTGAGGATCGCGCCGAGCGCGATCAGGAAGATGCTGGTGCCGATACCCACGACAGCCTCCTTAAGGGGGTGTGGTGCGCTGTCGAGCCCTTCAGTACCCCGGTGGCGACCAGCGCAACCGCCGACCGGCCAGGGTGCTGTGCCAAGCGATCTTGGCATCGGGTAGAGTTCACCTGTCGCCGACGCGAGTCGGGGACGTGCGGACGTAGCGCAGCTGGTAGCGCATCACCTTGCCAAGGTGAGGGTCGCGGGTTCGAATCCCGTCGTCCGCTCGCGATCCGCCCCCCACGGGGGGCCACCACGGGCGATTGGCGCAGTGGGAGCGCGCTTCCTTGACACGGAAGAGGTCACTGGTTCAAACCCAGTATCGCCCACCATCTCCACCGGCACATCGACTGGCCCGTTACCGGACATCCGGTGACGGGCCTCGGCGTTCCGGCCCGCACCACCGGGGGCGTCTGTTCACTCGCCGGCGCGGAGCACCTCACTGAGCCGGTCGCGTCGCCGCAGCGCCGACTCGACCGGGACGACAGTGGCGGCCACCGCCAGCAGCACCACGCCCACCAGGCCGAGCAGCCACCACGGCAGGACCGTCGCCGGGTCGCCGGGCTGGCCGGTGAGCACCCGCAGGTCGAGCGGGCCGAGCGTCAGGCGGGCCAGCAGTGCCCCGAGTAGTGGGCCGTACCCGGCGGTGACCACGACCGGCGGCAGCAGCTCTCCGGCGGCGACCCAGCGGGCGTCGCGGGGCCGCAGGCCGAGGGTGCGCAGCCGGACCAGTGTGTGCCAGCGCTCCGACGTACCGGCGGCGGCAGCCAGCAGGAGGCCGAGCAGCCCCAGCGCCACCAGCACCGCGGCGGCCGTCCACGCCAGCCGCAGCAGCCCCGCGGTCAGCGGAGCCACCCGCTGCGCGCGCAGGACGTCCGCACGCAGCACGACGTCGGCGGCGACGCCGCTGTTCGACACGGCCCGCGCCGCGCCGGGACCGGTCACCCAGACGGTGTTCGCCACGGCGGGCAGGCCGGCGGCGGCGAGGGCCGTGGCGTCCACGACGACGACGTCGCCGGCGCCGCCGACGGCGGGCGCGGTACCGACCGCGGCGAGACGGATCGCCGGGGCGTCGTCGCGGGGTAGCTGCAGCCGGGCGCCGGTCCGCAGTTCGCTGTCGTTCGACAGGACCAACGCCGGTACGTCCCCGGGGGTGGGAGCCGGTGCGGTGAGCCGGGCCAGCGCCGGCGCGTCTGGCAACGGGGTGGTGGCCAGCAGGCGCTGGAACGCGGCGGCGTCCACGACGACCAGGCGGGGCGTGAACAGCGTCGATTCGGCGAAGACGCGCGCCGATTCGGTCACCTGCGCGACGACGACCTGCTGCACGCCGGGTGCGGCGGCGACGCGTTCGGCCAGTGCGGGCGTCGCCGCCTGCGCGTCGGTGCCGAGGTCGAGGCGGGCGTCGGCGCCGACGGTGCTCCACGCGCCGTCGGCCAGACCCCGGGTGACGGTGCTGCCGAGGATGAGCGCGAACGACGCGAGCGCCGTGGCGCTGACGAGAACCAGCAGCGGCAACGCGCGCCCGGCCGTGGTGGCCACCCGGGCGGCACTGAACACGGCCAGCGGGCGACGCGAGCGCAGCGCCTGGCGGAGCGCGAACCGCGCCCCGAGGGGCAGCAGCCGGAGCAGGACCAGCGCGCCGACGAGCCCGCCCAGAGCGAGGGCGCTGATCGGCAGGACCAGGTCGCCGGTCAGCTCACCGGTGTCGCCGTCGGCGGCGTCGGGCAGGAGCCCACGCTGGTGCAGTGTGACGAACCCGGCGACCGCGGCGATCAGGACAGCCGCCTCCACGGCGGCGCGGCGCAGCTGACCGGTGACCCGGATCCAGCGCCGAGCGGCCGGGTTGGCGGGCTGACGTCGGTCGCGGCTGGCGCGGGCGGCGGCGAGGGTGCCGAACGCCGGCCCGGCGACCGCGCCGGCCAGGACCACGGGAACGGCCCAGGTCCAGGAGACGCCCGGAGTGACCGCGCGGGCGAGCGCGAGCCCGACGGCGGCGGCCGACACCGACACCACTGTGGACTCGATGGTCAGCTCCGCGGCCAGGTCGGGTAACGCCGCCCCGCGCTGCCGGGCGGCGCCCAACGCCGGAGTGCGGCGGTGGACCAGTAGCGCGGCGGCGAGCAGCAGGACCAGTACCGTGACGGTCAGGATCCCGGTGAGCAGGACGGCGGCCTGCGCGGAAGCGGCGTTGCCGCGCGTACGGGCGTCGCGCAGTGTGGTGTCGAGCTGCGATTCCCAGCGCAGGGACCCGTCGCGGGCGCCTGATGAGCCGGAGGCCGCCTTGAGCGCGACCACCTGGTTGGCGAGCGCCGCCGTGGTGTCCCAGGTGAGCGCGCCGGGTTCGGGGGCGAAGTGGACAGTGCGCCGCAGTTGGTCCTGGTCGACGGCGAGCCGGGCGTCCGGTAGCGACTCGCGTGACAGCAGGCCGGCGAACCGGGTGATCCCCACACCGTCGGCGCCGGGCAGGGGGCCCAGGAGCGCCGGGGCGAGTCGCCAGGTGCTGTCGGTGCTGTCCGCGGGCCGGTAGATCCCGCTGATCCGCACGTCCCTGTCGCGTCCCTGGCCGTCCTTGACCGGGAGCCGATCGCCGGGGCCGAGGTTGAGTGCGGCGGCGGCCGTCTCGGCGAGGCCGACCTGCACCGGCCAGGGCGGCCCGTCGTAGGGGGCTTCGACGGGCTCGTCGGGGAAGGGCGAACCGGGCGCACTGCCGGCGATCCAGGTCACCGCCGGGCCGTCGCGATCGTCGGCCAGGTAGGTGAACTGGAAGGTACGCGGCACGCTGCCCTCGGTGACGCTGAGGATCGGGCCGCTGACGACAGCGACGGGCGGGAGCAGCGCGGCGTCCAGGTCGGCCCCGAGCGCGTATGTCGCCCGGGCGCGGAAGTCCTCGACGTCGTCGGCGAGACCGGCGGTCCGGATCCGCCCGCCGTTCGGGCCGTCGTCGCGTTCCCAGTCGGCGTGTACGAGGACGTTCGCGTCGTTGCCGGCGCGGCGGACCGCGTCCTGGACGGCGTCGTCGGCGGCGGCGCGCAGCAGCGCCGGCACGGCCCCGGCGAGCAGTGCGACGGCCGCGATGACGGCGGCGGTGAGCAGCAGCGGACCGGCGTCGGCACGGGCCCGGCCACGGATGCTCGGCCAGTGCGGCGCCGGCCACCGGCGGGTCAGCCACCGGTTCACGGTGCCACCCGCAGGTGCGCGGCGTCGGCCCGGCGGACCTGGACGGTGACCACGACGGCGACCGCCAGCAGGCAGCCGGCCAGCAGTACGGCGAGCAGTGCGGCCTCGGCTGGCCACGGCCAGTGTGGCTGGGCGGCCGGGATGGGCGCGGCACCGGTGTCGGAGCGTACGAGCAGGGGAGCGACGACCCCGGTGGCGAGCGCGCCGACGGCCGCGCCCGCCGCGAGCAGGGGCAGCAGCACGCCGGCGTGCTGGCCGAGCAGCACGGCCCGGATGCCGCGCCGGGACATTCCCAGGCCGCGCAGCCGCGCCACCTCGACGGCGCGGACCTGCAGGTCGCAGGTGACGTGCAGGACGACGCCGGCGAGCAGCAGCAGGGCCGCGGCCGGGACGATGAGCCGGAGCGCGCCCGGCACCCCGGCGCGCAGCGGACCGCCGATGAGGCGGGCGGTCTCCGACTCACGGGTCGCGACGGTGCCCAGGTGCAGGGCGGTGGCCCGCTCGACGGCACCGGGGCCGGCGGGGTGGCCGACCCACCAGGCGTCGACCGGGAACGTCAGGTCGCCGGTGACGGCGCGGGCGCGCGACAGCATGTCCAGGTCGGCCAGGACGGCGACGGCGCCCGGGGCGGACGGCACCGTCGGCACGACCTCGGTGACGATGACCGGGACGGGCGTGATGCCGACGGTGACGCTGAGCGTGCTGCCCGGGTGCGCACCCACCTCGCTGGCGAAGCGGGCGGAGACGGCGACGGGCACCGGGCCGGGGTCCGGGAAGGCGGTGGCGACGAGGGTCCGGGCGGCGTCCGGGGCGCCGTCGAGCTCGACGGTCGCGGCCATCCGCAGCGCGGTTCCGGCCGGTGTGGCGGACAGCGTGATGCTCGGGTCGGTCACCTTGTTCGGCACCGGCGGCGCGGACGTCGCGGTCCAGTCCGATCCGTCAGCGGGTGTCTCGGTCGACCCGGCGGACGGCACGGTGAGCGTGACGGCCACGGCGACGGTGCCGCCGGCCGGGTCGGCGACGACCGGCAGGGCGACCGCGACGAGGCGCAGCCCGTCAGCGGTCGCGCAGCTGGGCAGCCGCAACTCCCGGCCGTCGAGCGGGAGGGCGGGACCGGTGCAGGACGTGCGGAGGCCGGTGGCGTCCTGCAGCAGCAGCCGGGGCGTCACGGCGAGCGGGGTGTCGCCGGAAGCGGTTCCGCTCAGGACGAGCGGGGCGTTGGCCGCGACGGCGAGGCCGGTGACGCGGGTGGGTGGGGCCAGCGTGGCACCCAGCTCCGCCCAGCCGCGGTCGCCGTCCAGCCGTCCGCGCAGCAGCGCGTCGGCGCGGGTGGTGTCCACGGCGACCAGACGTGCCGGATCGCCGGCGGTGCCGAGCCACTGACCGACGGCGGTGCCGCGGTGCAGGACCGGGCTCACCGCCCCGGCGGTGGCCGCGCTGACGACCGCGCCGTCTCCGGGCACCGGTGCCGTGCTGAGGGTCAGTGCCAGGTCGGTGCCGACGGACAGCGCCCCCTGGTCGCGCTGCGACTGGTGCCACGTGCTGTCGAAGGCGACGCCGAACGTTCCGGCCGCGCAGGCCAGCCCGACGAGCAGCCCGGCGGCGACCGCCTGCGGCCGGCGGGCGGCCTCGGAGAGCGCCAGCGGAAGCGCCAGCCCGCGGGCGCGGTACGCCAGCCGGTCGGCGCCGCGCAGGGCGGGTAGCACCACCCGGAGCGCCAGTGCGGCGCCGGCGGTGAGCAACAGCGCCGGCGCGAGCACCCGGACCGCGTCGGCGCGGGGGCTGGCGGCGGTGGGCTGCGCGT